>NZ_JBTNSY010000008.1:0-263538 GCF_054515735.1 Mycobacterium sp. ML4 | reverse complement strand
GCACGTTAAGCGCATTCTGCAGACTCGAGGCAGCGCTGGCTTCAGCGCTGGCATACGAGCCCGCACCCGCGGTCACGGCCTGCACAAACTGGGCATGAAACGCCGCCGCATGGGCGCTGAGCGCCTGGTAGCCCTGGGCGTGTCCGGAAAACACCGCCGCGATCGCCGCCGATACCTCATCGGTGCCCGCCGCCAGCACCGCCGTTGTCGGGGTGGCCGCGGCCGCGGTGGCCGCGCCGAGCGCCGACCCGATACCAGCTAAATCCGAAGCCACCGCCGCCAGTGCGTCCGGCACCGCGATAACATACGACATCTCATACCTCCCAGTGCTTCATGACTGGAAGGCGGCCATGCGGACATCGATAGCCTGGTCACCATTGACCAATCGATAGGACTTCATCATGCTCCTGCGGGCATGACTTTGAACGGGATTCCAGAAAGCTGCCGGACCACTCGGGCCGGCGCAGTGCGGGCGCGCGTCATCGCGGTCGTCGGAGCCCCGCTACTCGAGCAGATCGAACAGGACCGGCTGGCGTCTACGCCGACATCATCACCGGCGCGCAAGTCGAAATCGACATGGTGGCGCAGGCGATCGGATCGCTGGGAGCAAAAGGGCACTGCGGGCGTCCACACCTCGAAGTTTTAGCGGCGTACGTCGCTGGAAACCTCGTCGCTCGATTCCACTTCGGGCTCAGCCAGGTTCAGCGGACGTGCCAACTGGGTGGGCGCGGCGCGACCACGCAGAAAAACCACCTCACCCACGTCCCAGCACAGTGCCTCGGCGTCCAGCGCGCCGCTGACCGCGATCGCCGAGGCCAGCACGTGGCCCTCTTCCAGTTTCGCCAACTCGGTGAGCCGAGCGGCTTCGTTGACCGGGTCGCCGATGACGGTGTACTCGAAGCGGGCCTGCGCGCCGATGTGGCCGGCGATGGCGCGGCCCGCCGAGACGCCGATGCCGAACTCCGCGGATCCCAGCACCGGGATCAGCTCGTCGTGCAGCTCGCGGGCAGCGGCCAGCGCGGCACCGGCACCGTCGGGGTGCTCGATCGGGGCGCCGAAGATCGCCAGTGCAGCGTCGCCCTGGAACTTGTTCACGAATCCGCCGTGCCGCCCGACCGTATCGACCACGACCCGGAAGAACTCGTTGAGCAGGTGGACCACCTCGACGGGCGGTCGCGTCGCCGCCAGCTGGGTGGAACCCACCAGGTCCACGAACAACACGGCAACGTCGCGTTCCTGCCCGCCCAGCTCGGTACCGCGCTCGAGTGCCCGCCGAGCCACGTCCTCGCCCACGTAGCGGCCGAACAGGTCGCGCAGCCGCTGCCGTTCGGACAGGTCGCGCACCATGTCGTTGAAGCCGGACTGCAGCAGGCCCAGCTCGCTGGCGTCATAGATCTGCATGTGGGCGTTGTAGTTACCGCGCTGCACCTCCGAGAGCGCCCAACGGAGCTGCCGCAGCGGGTCGGCGATGGACATGGACACCAGCAGAGTGCTGGCGGCCCCGATGCCCAGCGCCGCCAGCGCCAGTAACAGGATGGGGTTGAACAGCTTCTCCGGCGCAGCATGCAGCAGCGCGATCTTGTCCGAAGCCACCGCGAGCACGATGGCGAGCAATGGCACCGCGGTGGACAGCACCCAGGTCAGCATCAGCCGCAGGATGACGCCCGGCGCCCGCACGCTTTCCGGCACGCCGCTGCGGAGCGCGGCGACGGCGACGGGCCGCAGCACCCGTTCGGACTGCAGGTAGCCGATGATCGCGGTCGCGGTGGCGCCCAGCGCGGTGGCGACCACCACCACCGGCGCAGCCTGGCGAGCCGCCGACCAGCTGGCCATGATGAACACCACGCTGCCCACCGCCCAGGACGCCGCGCTGGTCAGCGTTCGGTAGAAGGGCATGCGCAGCGCCCGCGTGCGGGCCAGTTCGGTGGTCGACGGGTCGGCTTCGACCAGCAGGTTGTCGCGGCGTTGCCAGCGGAAGACCGGGACCAGGAGCTTGAGGTTCCACGCGAACCCGGCGAAGAACAGGAAGATCACCGAGCTGATGAAGATCGCGACGTTCAGCGGCGGTAGATCCCCGAGCTGGATCCGGTCGTTCGGCGGCAGGCCGTACCGTAGGAACCCCAGCACGAACAGACCCCCGATGATGTCGGCCTGCAGCATGCTCAGTGAGAACACCGGCCACGGCGTGCGCACCACCCAGCGGACGAATGCGCTGATTCGCCGGGGGAGTGTCGCTACCGTGGTCACGCACCCACCGTATCGGTCACCGGGGACTCGTCGGAAACTTAGAATATCCCGGGCAAGTCGCGCGACGTGCGCGAAAGTTGCCCAAAGATCACGTATTTGTCGCAAAACGGATGCTGATAGGTCTCTGTCGGAAGCCCTCACTACTGTGGCCGATGATGACCGGAGTGTTTTCGCGGCTGGTAGGCCAGCAGGCGGTGGAAGCCGAGCTGCTCGCCGCCGCCAGGTCCGCGCGCGGTGACGCCGGGAGTGATCAGAGTCACGCAGCCGCCAGCTTCGGGAATATGACACATGCCTGGCTGATCACCGGCCCGCCGGGTTCCGGCCGTTCGGTGGCCGCACTGTGCTTCGCGGCGGCGCTGCAGTGCACGTCGCAGGACGAGCCAGGGTGCGGGAGCTGCCGCGCCTGCACGACGACGATGGCGGGTACTCACGCGGACGTTCGGCGGGTGATCCCGGAAGGCCTGTCCATCGGCGTCGACGAGATGCGGGGCATCGTGCAGGTCGCGTCGCGGCGGCCCACCACCGGCCGCCACCAGATCGTGGTGATCGAAGACGCCGACCGGCTGACCGAAGGTGCGGGAAACGCCCTGCTCAAGGTCGTCGAGGAACCGCCGCCGTCGACGGTTTTCCTGCTCTGTGCCCCGTCGGTGGACCCGGAAGACATCGCGATCACGCTGCGCTCCCGGTGCCGGCACGTGGCCCTGGTGACGCCGCCCACCGAAGCAATCGCCCAGGTGCTGATCGACGGGGACGGACTGGACGCCGGCACCGCCGGCTGGGCGGCTTCCGTCAGCGGCGGCCACGTGGGTCGGGCGCGGCGTCTGGCCACCGATCCGGATGCGCGGCAGCGCCGGGAGCAGGCGCTGGAGCTGGTCCGTGACGCGGCGCGTCCGGCCCGCGCCTACCTTGCCGCGGAGGAGCTGGTGGCGGCGGCCGAGGCCGAGGCGGTGGCCCTGACCGCCGGACGGGCCGACGCCGAGACAGAAGAGCTGCGAACCGCTCTGGGAGCGGGCGGCACCGGCAAAGGTGCGGCGGGGGCGATGCGTGGCGCCGCGGGTGCCATCAAGGATCTGGAGCGACGCCAGAAATCCCGTCAGACCAGGGCCTCACGTGACGCGCTGGACCGCGCGCTGATCGACCTGGCGACGTACTTCCGCGATGCGCTGGTCGTGTCGGCGAACGCGGGCCAGGTTCGGGCCAACCATCCCGACATGGTTGAGCGGGTGGCGGCGCTGGCCGGACACGCCACACCCGAACGGTTGTTGCGGTGCATCGAGGCCGTCCTGGCATGCCGTGAAGCGCTGGCGATCAACGTCAAGCCCAAGTTCGCGGTGGACGCCATGGTCGCAACCATCGGGCAGGAACTGCGTTAGACTCGTGCCGCCCGCGAAGGCACGCCGCCTTAGCTCAGTCGGTAGAGCGATTCACTCGTAATGAATAGGTCAGGAGTTCGATTCTCCTAGGCGGCTCCATTTTTCGGCTCTGGCCGTAGTAGCTCGTTCAGGCGAACTCGGGGCGGCGCTTGGTCAGGAACGCGTCGATGCCTTCCTGTCCGTCACGGCCGGTGGCGCATGCCGAGATCATCCGGCCCTCGGTCTCCATCTGCTCCTCCAGACCGTTGGTGAAACTCATCAGCAGCAGCTTCTTGACTGAAGCGCTGGAAAGCCTTGCTGCAGAATTGAATTCGTCGACCAGGGCGTCCGCGCGGTCGGTCAGCAGATGGTCGGGCACGACTTCGGTGACCAGGTGCCACCGCGCCGCCTCGGTCGCGGACAGCCGTCGGTTGGTCAGCATCAACTCCTGTGTGCGCCGTACTCCGATGAGCCGCGGCAGGTAGTACGACGAACTGCCGTCGGGGCTGAGCCCCGCCTTGGTGTAGGCCATGGTGAAGGACGCCGATTCGGCGGCCACGACGAGGTCACCGATCAGCGCGAGGCTGAAACCGGCCCCGGCCGCAGCGCCGTTCACCGCCACCACCAAGACGGCGTCCATGCGGGCGAACGTCGAGATGGCTCGGTGCAGGTCGTCGGCAAGGCCCTTGACGAATCGGCCAGCGCCCAGCGGCGAGCGCGCCATGGCATTCAGATCACCGCCGGCGCAGAAAAACCGGCCCTTGCCGCTCAGTAGCACCACTTTCGTCTCGGCGGTATCGCATCGGCTTGCGGCATCCATCAGCTCGCGGGCCATGACGTCGTTGATGCTGTTCGCGGCGTCCGGCCGGTCGAGCGCTATGCGCGTGACCGAGCCGTCCTGCACGAAGTCGAGGGTCTCGTAGGCAGTCATGACCTGGGATGCTATCCACACGCGCATCCTTCAGCCATTGGGACCGGGCAACCCGGCCGCACCGAAGATCACACCCTTGGCGCCGCCGGGCCCGCCCGTCCCACCGGCGGCTGTTCCGAAGGGTGGACCGGGCACTCCGCCGGCGCCGCCGTTGCCGCCGGTGCCGAGAACTTCGGCGGATCCGCCGACCCCGCCGTTGCCGCCGTTGCCGCCGGAACCGCCGACGCCGCCGAGTCCGCCCGCGCCGCCGCCACCGGCATTCCCTCCGGTACCCACCCAGCCGGCGTTCCCGCCATTGCCACCGGCACCACCGTCCCCGCCGACGCCACCCGCCACGCCTGCCGCGGTGCCGCCCTGACCGCCCAAACCGCCCGCCCCGCCGTTGCCGTACAGCAGTCCGGCGGCGCCTGCCGCCCCGCCGTTGCCGCCGCTGCCGCCCACCCCGCTACCACCTGCCGGTCCGCCCAGCCCGCCGTCACCGCCGTATCCGCCGCCGCCGAACGCCAATCCACCGCGGCCGCCGGCACCGCCATCGCCGCCGGCTCCGCTCAGCGTGCCGATGCCGCCTGCCCCGCCCGCCCCGCCGAAACCGATCAGCGTCGCCGTACCGCCGGCGCCGCCGATGCCACCGGCCCCACCCAGTCCACCGCGGCCGCCGTTACCCAACAGCCACCCGCCGCTGCCGCCTGCGCCTCCGGCCGCTCCGCTGCCACCCACACCGCCCATACCGCCGTTACCGATCAATCCCGCGTCTCCCCCGGCGCCGCCGGGCTGACCGGCCCCGCCGGCCGCACCGCTGCCGCCGTTGCCGAGCAGCAACCCGCCGGCCCCGCCGGCGCGGCCGGGTGTCGTCGCATCGGCGCCGTTACCGATCATCGGACGTCCCAGCAACGCCTGAGTCGGCGCGTTGATCACGTCGAGCACCGGCTGCAGCGCTCCGGCGTTGGTGGCCTCTGCGGCCGCATACGCGTTGGCGTCCGAGGCCAACAACTGCACAAGCCGCTGATGAAACGCGTCGGCCTGGGCGCTGAGCGCCTGGTACTGCCGTGCGTGCCCGGAGAACACCGCCACCACCGCGGCCGAAACCTGGTCACCGGCGGGGGCGGCCACGGCTGAGGTGGGCAGTGCGGCGGCCGCGTTGGCAGCCGTGAGCATCGACCTGATGTCGGCCAGATCGCCTGCCGCCGAGGTGATCAGCTCCGGAACCGCAACAAGGTTCGACAACGCTGCCCTCCCGGCCGCCGACTGATTGACAATCAGCGTATCGGGATCGCCGGCCGCAACGTTTCATCCCGACGGCTCAGAGCGGCGCCAGGAATCCCACCGGTCCTGACGCAAGGCACAAGGAGAGAGCCGTGGTGGCGGCGCGCACCGTGATGGCGTCGCCGGCGCCGGGTAGCCGGGCGTAGACCCGGTTGAGCCCCGGGCGCACCGGCACCTTGACCTCGGGGCCGTCCGACAGGGCGAGCATCAGCGATCCGTCGGTGTTGCCCAGGTAGTTCAATTCCACGGTCCAATCCGCCGGTAACAACGGCCCGTCCAGGACCAGGCGTGCCGGCCGGTCGGGCTGGGTGAAGTAGCCGCAGTTCGGGACGGGACCGGGGCTGATGGTCCGGACCCAGGTCACCCGCGCGTCGACCAGCTGACCTCTGCTGTTCAGCATCCGCAATTGCGTTGTCGCCGAGCTGAATTCGGGCCTGTCCCGCAGCAGGACGAACAGGTGGCTGGCCAGGTTCTCCGGCCAGGCAACGCGTTGGAGCACCAAGGGGTCCACTTCCTGATCCAGTAGCGGGGCGTCGGCGGCGGCCAGACCGGCGCGGGCGTTCTGCAGATACGGCTCGGCCGGGTTGTCTCGCCACGACCGGAGGAACGTCGACGTCGAGTACAGGCTGCTGGCCAGAAACATCAGCACCGCGCAGCACGCCGCCGCGGTGCGTGCCCGGGATGCGTCCAGCCATTTCGACGACTCGCGATTGGGTGCTGTGAGCGCGACGGCGGCCAGCAGGGCCAGCGCGACGACCAGGTCGGGGAAATAGCGCAGCGTCTGTGCCAGTTCGAGTGCGGTGAACCGCGACGAGCGCATCAGATAGATCGGCACTTGGCAGGCGACCGCATAACCCGCCGCCGTCGCCCACACCGGCCCGATCCGTCGCTTACGGAAAAGTGAAACCGCAAGGACTGCAAGCAGAACCACCCATCCCAGCGCCATCACCGCCGCGGGCGGGGTGGCCCAGGGCGAGGCCGGCGCCCAGCGCGCCCAGTCCCACGGCCCGCCCGCCAGACCCGGCACGATGCCGTGGGTGATCGACCGGCGCAGCAGCGCCCACGTCATCCCCAGATCCGAACTCCAGCGCCGCTGATTGACCACCCGCAGGTACAGCGCCACCCAGCAGGCCGTCAGGGCCAGCGACGCCACCCACAACCGGATGCCGCCTCGCCACGTAGTTCGCAGCGCGGCCGGGTCGCCCTGCACATGACAGAGCAGCGCCACCACCGCGAAGGCGACGAAGGGGATCACGGCGGCCTTCTCGAAGAACAGCAGGCCGCCGAAAAAGACCAGCACGCCGGTAACCGCGTAGCGCTGATCGTTGGTCCGGACCAGCAGCACGGCGTCGCCGCACACCCAAGCCAGCGCCGCCAGCAGGGGCAGCGAATTCAGGGCTGCGGCCCACCAGGCGAAACCCGGCACGCCCAGCGGGGTGAACAACGCGAACGTCAGGGGGATCAGCAGCACCGGCCGCCAGCCCAGGATCACGTGAAGCGCCCGCAGCAACGCCAGCGACGCGAGTAGTTGCAGCACCACCAGGCTGATGGCCGGCCAGGTCCACGACAGCGGCGCCAGGCGGATGATCGCCCCGCCCAGCAGGAAAGCACCCGGCATCAGGTGTCCGTCGTGGTCGTCGAACAGGTACGACGGCGAGAACAGGTCCTGAGTGCCGGCGCGTCCGATCAGGATCAGATCGTCCCAGTAGAAGTAGCCGCCGAACGCCAGCACCGCGCGAACGCCCAGCTGGGCAACGATCAGGGCGGCTGCCACCACCGCGACTCTGTATGGTGGGCCGGTGCGAGCACTGGTCACCGGGGCAGCCGGTTTCATCGGGTCGACGCTAGTCGACCGTCTCCTGGCCGACGGTCACACGGTGGTGGGCCTGGACAACTTCGCCACCGGGCGCGCGACCAACATCGAGCACCTGGCCGAAAATCCCCGACACGTGTTCGCCGAGGCCGACATCGTGACGTCGGACCTGGACGCCATCCTCAGTGAGCACCGGCCGGAGGTGGTGTTCCACCTAGCGGCCCAGATCGATGTCCGGCACTCGGTGGCCAACCCGCAGTTCGACGCCTCGGTCAACGTGATCGGCACCATCCGGCTGGCCGAAGCGGCGCGCCGCGCGCAGGTCCGCAAGATCGTGCACACCTCCTCGGGCGGCTCCATCTACGGTGTGCCCCCCGTGTACCCGACGCCAGAGACCGTGTCCACCGACCCGGCGTCCCCCTATGCCGCGGGGAAGGTCGCCGGAGAGATCTACCTGAACACGTTCCGGCACCTCTACGACCTCGACTGTTCCCACATCGCGCCCGCCAACGTCTACGGCCCGCGCCAGGACCCCCACGGCGAGGCGGGTGTGGTGGCGATCTTCGCCCAGGCGTTGCTGGAGGGCCGGCCCACCAAGGTCTTCGGCGACGGCTCCAACACCCGCGATTACGTGTTCGTCGATGACGTCGTCGACGCCTTCGTCAAGGCGTCCGGTGACGCCGGCGGCGGGCAGCGGTTCAATATCGGCACCGGCATCGAGACCTCCGACCGTGACCTGCATACCGCCGTGGCCGCGGCCGTCGGCGGTGCGGACGACCCGGAGTTCCACCCGCCGCGGCTGGGGGACCTCAACCGCTCGTGTCTCGATATCGGTTTAGCGGCAAGGGTTTTGGGGTGGCGGCCGCAAGTGGACCTGGAAGCGGGGGTGCGTCGCACCGTGGAGTACTTCCGCCACAAGCACGCTGGATGATCGAGGCTTTACACTCGGCCGGCCAACGCGTCCAGGAACGGATGCTCGTCCCCGCACTCGAGGTAGTCGGCCGGCGGACGCCAGTCGATGCGGCCCATCTTTCCGGCGAACAACCCGTAGCCGATCAGCTCTTGGAGGCGGGGTTCGAAGCGGCGCACCAACTCTCGCGGAATGCTGAGTTGCTGGTTGACCTGCTGCCGCACGAATCCCGCGCAGAAGTTGACGGTCAGAGCCGGACGCGGCGAATCGGTCCGATTCGCCGCCGCGGTGTGCCACAAGCTGCCGTTCCAGATCAGCGCGTCACCCGCCTTGATCTCCATCGGCTTGCCCTCCGGGTAGGGCGGTGACGGGTATTCCCGCCAGCGATGCGAACCCGGCACCACCTGCGTGGCACCGTTGTCGGCGGTGAAATCACACAGGGCGATCAACGCGTTGCACAGCAGCGGTTGATGCGGCCGGGGTATCGGGTACATCTCGTCGTCGCAATGCAGCCGCTGGGCTACCGCGCCCGGCAGCTGATTGCTGGTCATGCACCAGGACAGCAGGCAGTCGTGGCCCAGTACGCCCTCGATCACCGGAAGCAGTTTCGGGTGGACCGGCAGGGCCTCGTACCGGCTGCCCTGTAGCAGCAGATTGTCGATACGCACCCAGTCGTGATCGGCGTTGGTGACCGGCTTCAGGCCGGGCCACGGCAAACCCTTGACGACCGTCGTGGAGTTGGCGATGACAGTCGGCAACTCCCGTTCCAGCCGTTGGGTGTCCGCCAGATACGCGACGACTGATTCAGCGTCGAGAACGTCTTCGACGACGGTGTAGCCGAACTCGTCGATCTCGCCGACGTGGCGCTCGACCGATGAGTCCTGAGTCATCAGGCCGGCAGCAGGTCCTTTTCGGGCTCGCCTTCGTCGCGGTCGTCTTCTGATGTGGTGACTTCGTCAGGATCGAACATGATGACTCCTGCTGTCCGGGGGATATGCCGGTACTCTAAGCCTCCCCGCAACGCAAAGCTAGTGCTGTTCGGGCGTCTGTACTCCCTCGAGCGCGATTGCCCGCGCCAGTCGCGCGTACCGCAATTCCAGGTCCTTGAATCGCATGTAGGTGCTCAGCGTGGTGAAGCTGAACGCCATGATCAGCCCGTAGAGCATGAGGTCGGTGCCGCGCCGAACACCGAACCACTGGGCCACCACGGTGGTGTCGTCGGGTCGCAGCACCGCGTAGACACCGAGCAACACGAACACGACGTAGCCCACCTTCACCCAGGCCCGCGCACGTGCGCTGCGCCGCGAGCGCAGCAGGAACACCAGCAGCGCGATGATGGAACCGATCAACAACACCTGGATCCAGTTCATGCCGCGGTCCTCATCGGCGAATCCTTCCTCGCAGAAATCCGTCGAAGATGATGTTGACGCCGTTGAGCAGCGGCTGTCCCTTCGACTTGGAGTATTCGGTGTAAAGCACCTCGACCGGCTCCTCGGCCACCCGCCAATTGTTCTCGGCGATCATCATGACGATCTCGGCGGCATGGCTCATGCCGCTCATCGTGATGTTCATCCCGTCGGCGACGGTCTTGTTGAAGACCCGTAGACCGTTGTTGGTGTCGGTCAGTCCCAGCCGCCTGCCACGACGGCTCAGCCGCGCGGCGGTCTGCAGCACCAGGCGCTTGAGGAACGGTGGCCGGCTTGCGGTCGGCTGGCCGAAACGGGTGCCGATGACGATGTCGGCGTCACCCCGGTTCAGCCGGTCGATCATTCTGATTACGTCTTCCACACGATGCTGACCGTCGGCGTCGAAGGTCGCGAACACCGTTGCGCCCGGTTGCCTGCGGGCGTACTCGACGCCGGTCTGGATGGCCGCTCCCTGGCCCAGGTTGATCGGGTGTCGTACCAGGTAAGCACCGGCGTGCCGGGCGATCTCGCCGGTACCGTCGGAGCTGCCGTCGTCTACGCAGACGACGTGGTCGAAGACCGATCGCAATTCGGTGACGACCTCACCTATCACGGTGGCTTCGTTGAAGGCGGGGACGATGATCCAGGCGTCGGAGTAATCCTTTGTGGAGGCCATTTCACGCCCAAAATTACACGGGTCGGCCGCGCCAGAGCGCGACCAGATGGACGGCGATCCCGACGACAGGACCGCACAGCAGGCCGATCACGGTACGCGTCTGTAGCTCGATCGGCAGCGCCAAAAGCAGCCCGGCGGCGACCGTGGCGCTGACCCATCCCAGCGAATACGCCCGGTGCAGCGCTGCGGCCACCGACGCTGCACCGGTCAGGGTCAACAGCGCGATTGCCACCGCGGCGGCTGTCAGCCAGGCCAATAAGGCGCTGCTGGCCTGATACTGGGCGCCGAAGGCGACGCGCAACAGCCACGGACCGACCAGGCCGGCGAGCAGGACCCCCAGTCCGCCGATACCGGCGATCAGGAGCGCAGGCGAAATGAGGGCGCGCAACCGGTGGCTGCGTTCGTCGACGAAATGCGCGATGAGATTGCCCTGCATGGCGGTCAGCGGTACCAGCAGCGGCGCGCGGGTCAAGGTCACGGCCAGGATCACGACACCGCCCGCGGCACCCAGTTCGGTCGAGGTCAGCTTCAGCAGGACCGGAAAACCCATCACCAGGATGGCGCTGGCCCCGGCCGCGGTGATCGAGTGGGCGGCACCCCGCAGAAACGTCGCGGTGCTGCCGGGCGTCAGGACACGGGCGGTTTCGCGCGCCACGGGTGAGGCGATCAGGATGATCAGCCAGGCCACCGAGCCCGCGACCGTCGCCCACAGGTAGCCGGCCAGCGCCCAGCCCAGCACGAAGGTCGCCGCCGCGACCGCGACCCGGATGATCGCGTCGGTCACCATCAGCGCGCCGTACTGGCCCCACCGATTGACCCCCGCCAACATGCCCAGCAGCGTCGAATGCACGCAGAACCCGGCCAGCCCGACACTGAGTAGCGCCACCGACAGCCAGCGCGCCTCGACGAACACCCGCCCGCTCCACAGGACTGCGCTACCCGCGATCAGAACGGCCGCGGCAAGCCCGACCGTGCCGGCGACACGCAGCGGGTGGGTGCTGGGTTCTCCCGGCCGGTCGGGCCTGATGGCCAGATACTGCATCGCGCGGACCTCGCGCGTGGTCTCTTGAAGCAGACCGTTTGCAGCCCCGGTGACCAGGCCGAACGCGCCCCAGAAAACCCCGAACACGGAGAAGCCGCTCGGCGCCAGATTGCGCGCCGCCAGATAGATCACCGCGTAGCCGCACAGCGCTGTGACCGCCGTAGCGATACCGACCCGCGCGACACTGCCGCGCGCGACCGGGCCCGCCGACGCCGCGGTGGCTCCCGGGGTGCCAGCGCCGTCCGTCACCGTGGCGACACTAGCGGGGTGCGCCTCCGGTTAGCGAATGACCCGGACGGTCAGCACCCTGATCGGCGTGGCCGGTTCAGTGTCCTTCCGACTTGAACCGTTCCACCGACCGCTGCACCTCGGCCTCGGCCTCGTTGCGGCCGACCCAGTCGGCGGCCTTAACGAACTTGCCTGGCTCGTTGTCCTTGTAATGCTGGAAAAAGTGCTTGATGTCGTTCAGTTCGGATTCGGGAACGTCGCCGATGTCCTGGACATGGTCCCACCGGTGATCACCGGCCGGCACGCACAGCACCTTGTCATCGCCGCCTTTCTCGTCGACCATCCGGAACATCGCCACCGGCCGAACCTCGATCAGCACACCGGGGAACACCGGCTGGGGTAGGAGCACCAGCGCGTCCAGCGGGTCCCCGTCCTCACCGAGGGTGTCCTCGATGAACCCGTAATCGGCCGGGTAGGCCATCGGGGTGTGGAGGTAGCGGTCCAAGCGCACGCGTCCGGTCTCGTGATCGATCTCGTATTTGTTGCGCTGGCCCTTTGGGATTTCGATGGTCACGTCGAATTGCACGGGTACACAGTAGTCGAGCAGGTGCCACGGCACTGCTTTGCCGGTGATTCGGCAGAATGGGACACGAAAAGACAGGAGTGCAGCGATCCACATGGGCCCCAAACGCTGGCGCAAGTCCACCCACCTGCTGGTTGGGCTGGTGGTGCTTGCGATCGTGGCGGCGGTGGTGTCGGCGGCGGTCCTGTTCACCACGGGAGGGCACGGCGCCAATAGCGCGCGGTCGCCCGTCCCGCCGCCCCGGCCCCCGACGGTCAAGGCGGGAGTGAGCCCCGTGGCAGACAACGCAACCGCGCCGAGTCCCGGCGGGGTAACGGCGGCCCTGGCTCCTGTGGTTGCCGATCCGAACCTGGGCAGGCTTGGCGGCCGGATCACTGACGCCGCCACCGGTAAGGAATTGTGGCGTCAGCTCGACGACCTGCCGATGGTGCCGGCGTCGACCAACAAGGTGCTCACTGCGGCCGCGGCGCTGCTCACCCTGGACCGGCAGGCCCGGATCAGCACCCGGGTGGTGGCGGCCGGCCAGGCCGCTCAAGGTCCAGTCGTGCTGGTGGGCGCGGGTGATCCGACATTGTCGGCGGCGCCGCCCGGTGTGGAGACCTGGTACCGGGGTGCGGCACGCATCAGCGACCTGGTCGAACAGGTGCGGCGCAGCGGCATGACCCCCACGGCTGTGCAGGTGGACACATCCGCGTTCAGCGGTCCCTTGCTGGCGCCCGGTTGGGACCCGGCCGACGTCGACAACGGCGATGTCGCGCCCATCGAATCCGCGATGATCGATGCGGGGCGTATTCAGCCCACCACCGTCAACTCCCGACGTTCCAGGACTCCCGCACTGGATGCCGGTCGCCAGCTGGCGATTGCCCTGGGCCTGGACCCGGCCGCGGTTACCATCGCCACCGCGCCGGCCGGTGCCCGGCAACTGGCGGTGGTGCAGTCGGCGCCGCTGATCCAGCGGTTGTCGCAGATGATGAACGCCTCGGACAACGTGATGGCCGAGTGCATCGGACGAGAGGTGGCCGCCGCGATCAACCGGCCGCAGAGCTTCACCGGCGCGGTCGACGCGGTGACCAGCCGGCTGAACACCGCCCATGTCGACACCGGCGGTGCCGCCCTGGTGGACTCCAGCGGATTGTCGGTGAACGACCGGCTCACGGCCAGAACCCTGGACGGCGTGATGCAGGCCGCCGCGGGCCCCGATCAGGCGTCGTTGCGGGCACTGCTGGATCTGTTGCCGATCGCCGGCGGTAGCGGCACGCTCGGTGAACGCTTCCTGGACCGGTCCACCACTCAGGGCCCGGCCGGCTGGTTGCGCGCCAAGACAGGATCGCTGACCGCGGTCAACTCGCTGGTCGGGGTCCTCACCGATGCCAGTGGACGGGTGCTGACCTTCGCGTTCATCTCCAACGACGCCGGCCCCAACGGACGCAACGCCATGGATGCGCTGGCCACCAAGTTGTGGTTCTGCGGGTGTGCGACGTGAGTCCTTCGACGTCCCGGTCGTCCGGTCTCACCATGGGCAACGCCGTGGACTGGCGGTTCGCGGCCACAGTGGGGCAGAAACTGGCCCGCGGTGGTCCGGTCACATCTGACTACACCCGGCGCCAGGTGATCGAGGAGTTGACCCGAGCGGCTGAACAGGCCGAGCCGCCGGTTCGCGAAGTCACCGGTCTGATCACCGAGGGTGCGGTGCCGCCCGCTCGTATCGTGGATCGCCCGGAGTGGATCCACGCCGCCGCCGAGTCGATGCGGGCGATGACCAACGGCGCAGACAAGCCGCACAGTTTCATCACCGGCCGGCTCACCGGCGCGCAGACGGGTGCCGTGCTGGCGTTCGTGGCCTCCGGCATTCTGGGGCAGTATGACCCGTTCACCAGTTCGGAGGCGGGGACCCTGCTGCTGGTGTATCCGAACGTCGTCGCAGTGGAGCGACAACTGAAGGTCGACCCGTCGGATTTCCGGTTGTGGGTGTGCCTGCACGAGGTGACCCACCGCGTGCAGTTCACCGCCAATCCTTGGATTGCCGCTCACATGTCGAGTTCGCTGGGCCTGCTGACACAGGAGCCCGCCGAAGACATCCGCGAGGTGGCCGCCCGGTTGGCCGAGTTCGTCCGTGACCGGGGACGCAACGACTCCGGTCCCGACGGGATCCTGGGATTGGTGCGCGCCGTGCAGTCCGAGCCGCAACGGCAAGCGCTGGATCAGTTGTTGGTGCTGGGCACGCTGCTGGAAGGCCATGCAGAGCACGTGATGGACGCTGTCGGGCCGGTAGTGGTGCCCTCGGTCGCTGCCATCCGCCACAAGTTCGACGAACGTCGTCAGCGCAGGCAGCCGCCGCTGCAGCGACTGCTGCGGGCACTGCTGGGTTTTGAGGCCAAACTCAGCCAGTACACCCGTGGCAAGGTTTTCGTCGACCAGGTGGTGGATCGGGTCGGGATGAAGCGGTTCAATACAATCTGGACGGGGCCGGAGACCCTGCCGCTGCCTACCGAGATCGAACACCCGCAGCGATGGATCGACCGGGTGCTGTAGCCCGACTGCGCAGGGCGGTAAACGAATTCGCGCAGACCTATCTGGATCAGGCCGACCATTGGTGTGTGGGTTTGTCCGGCGGCCCGGATTCGTTGGCGCTCATCGCGATTGCGGCGCAGTTGCGACCCACCGTAGCGCTGATCGTGGACCACGGTTTGCAGGCGGATTCTGCCGTCGTTGCCGAAAACGCACGGACGCAAGCCCTTTCGCTGGGGTGTGCTGAGGCCATGGTGCTTCGGGTGCACGTTGCCGCCGCTGGCGGCCCGGAGGCGGCCGCCCGGGCCGCCCGCTACCGCGCGTTGCAGGCGCACCGAGTCGGCCCGGTGCTGTTGGCGCACACGCTGGACGACCAGGCCGAGACGGTGTTGCTGGGGCTTGGCCGCGGCTCCGGACCGCGGTCGATGGCGGGCATGCGTCCCTACGACCCGCCATGGTGTCGGCCACTGCTTGGGTTGCGCCGGGCGGTGACCCATGCCGCGTGCACGGAACTGGGCCTGACTGCCTGGCAGGACCCGCATAACGTCGATCGTCGCTTCACCCGGGCCCGGTTGCGTGCAGAAGTGCTGCCGCTGCTCGAAGAGGTGTTGGGTGGTGGTGTCGCCGAAGCGCTGGCCCGCACCGCGACGTCGTTGCGCGAGGACACCGAATTCATCGACGCCGTTGCCGCAGCCGCGCTACCGGAAGTCTCGGCCGGGGCGGGGCTGGATACCGCTGCGCTCGCCGCGCTGGCGGCGCCGGTGCGCCGGCGGGTGATCCGAGGCTGGCTGTTGGCCGGCGGTGCAATCGGACTGACAGACAAGCAGATCCGCGGCGTGGACACGTTGATCACCACCTGGCGCGGCCAGGGTGGCGTGGCGGTGGGGTCCCGGTTGCGGGGCCGGCGCCTGGTCGCGGGGCGGCGCGACGGCATCCTCACGCTGAGTCAGGAGGCGATCTGACGCCTCTCTTGGTTCTTCTCAGGTAGGCGTGGCACGCTGTGCACGTGACGGCGGAGCTGTACCCGGGGGATATCAAGTCGGTGCTGCTCACCCAGCAGCAGATTCAGCGCCGCATCACCGAGCTCGGCCAGCAGATCGGGCAGGACTACCGGGATCTGGCGGCCACCACCGGCCAGGACCTGCTACTGATCACCGTTCTGAAGGGCGCTGTGCTTTTCGTAACGGACCTGGCGCGCGCCATCCCGCTGCCGACCCAGTTCGAGTTCATGGCGGTGAGTTCCTACGGCTCCTCGACCTCCTCGTCAGGAGTGGTGCGCATCCTCAAAGACCTCGACCGCGACATCCACGACCGGGATGTGCTGATCGTGGAAGACGTCGTCGACTCCGGGCTGACCCTGTCGTGGTTGTTGCGTAACCTGACCAGTCGCCATCCCCGGTCGCTGCGGGTGTGCACACTGCTGCGCAAGCCCGAGGCAGTGGGCGCCAATGTCGACATCGCGTACGTGGGCTTCGACATTCCCAACGATTTTGTGGTCGGCTACGGCCTGGATTACGACGAGCGCTACCGCGACCTGTCCTACATCGGCACCCTGGATCCGCGGGTATATCAGTAGCCCATCAGGTCAGCTCCCAGACCGCGGTCACCGAAAAGCTCACCGTCTGCCGGCCGGGTTCCAGTGGCGCCATCGATGCGCGCGGCGCCGGTTGCGACCCGGGCGCCGGTGCCGCACCGGGGGCCTCCGAGATGGACAGCACCTTGCCCAGGTTCAGCCCGGAGAGCTGGGCATACTGCTGAGCGCGGTTCTTCGCGTCGTCGAATGCGCGGGCCCGCGCGTCCTTGACCAGTTGTGAGTCGTCGGCGATCGAGTAGTTGACCGAGCCGATGCGGGTGGCGTCTCCTCCGGTGCTGACGACAAGGGCAAGCAGTTTGAACGCGGCATCTGTCGGATGGATCTTGATCTCGATGCCGTTGGTCGCGCGGTAACCGGCAACGGTCGCTGCTCCGGTGGACTCTGGCGTGGCGTATTGCGGCTGCAGGCTGACCTGCGTGGTGCGGATGTCTTTACGGTCCAGACCGGCGCTCAGCAGCGCGTTGATCACCGCTTGCTGACGGTCGTTGGTCTGGTTCATCGCAGTGGTGACCTCGGCAGCGGTGAACTCGATGGACACGTCGGCGGTCAGGGTGTCCGGGACACCCTGCGCCTGGCCGGCCCCGATGACGGTCACCTGACGCGGATTGACGCCCGGTATGGTTGCCGCGGGGTGGGAGTCGCAACCGGACAACACGACGAGAACCAGGCCGGAGGCGACCGAACTGCGGACGAATGCCATGAGTTTCTCCTATGTCAAAGCCGCTGCCGGTAGGCCAGTTTTTTGACGGTTGTTGTTGTCGGTGTGTAGGTGGTTGTCGACGACTCGGACGAGGCGGCGTGTAAGGCAGCGCAGGGCTTCAGTGCTCGAGTCGCCCGCGGCGAGGCGGTGGCGGTAGTAGGTCTGGCCCAGGCCATGGAGGCGGATCTGGGCGACCGCAATACGGTACAGGGCGGCGTCAAGTTGGCGGTTTCCTGACCGCGTCATCCGGACACGTCCGGCGGTATTGCCCGACCACACCGGGATCAGTGCGACACCACTATGGCGGGCGAACGCGGCCTCACTTTTGAACCGGGTTACACCGGCAGCCTCGCCGACGATTTTGGCCGCGGTCAGCTCACCACAGCCCGGCATCGCCAACAAACACTGGCTTGACCACGCGGACGCGGTCACCGATGCGCTTGGCCAACGCGTCGATCTGCTCGGTCAGTCGGTTAATGTCGTCCAGCTCATCACGGGCCAACTCGGCCACCAGGCCCGATTAGGTGTCCAGCCAGTCACCAAGCAGCCGGCGATGCCTGGCCAGATCAAGCGAGCGGGCTTTCGGCGCGCGTGCAGGGTCGAGTTCATGGACCCGCCACGACAAGCGGTTGACCCTAGTCCCTCGACCCGGATGACATGGTTCAACCGTCGTGGCGTGTGGTGGGCGACCATTTGTTCGCCCAGTGCTAATCATTGCTACTGTCACGGTGAACCTCTCGCATGTTAAGGAATCCCGCAGCAAACGCTCTGCTGACGGTGCTAGTACCGCAGGCCCTGCCGGACCCTACGTATTCCTCATCAACTTACGGCGTGGCGTCACCGCAGATTTTGCGCCCAATTGGTGCGAGGACCATCACTGATCCTCAACCCTTACGGTACAGCCAGTGTGGCGTGCGCTGGATCGAGCGCCGCGTCCCGATATGCCTTCACCGACTCGCCGCAACACTCTTGCCCTGATCCCGGGACGCCCGAATACGGTGCGCTGCTTGGACAAACACAAACGCCGACCTTGACGGCCGGTGTCTCAAGTCGTCTTCGCCGAGGCGTTCCGGGCTCTTGCTCCTCACAGCTGCCGCGTGGAGGTCTGGCGAATCCGCTTCTTCCTAGTGCAAATCGGCTCGGTCGCCAAGCCGCTTTCCCAAAGTCATACCTAACTCAAATCATATTTGAATAATATTTAACTCATAAGATTACGTACTGCATCCTGCGGATATGACTCAGCAAATGAATAATTACTAACTTGACAATGAACAGCCTGTGCGAGACCTGTGGCGCTCCGGCATGTCTGCCCTAACGTGGCGTCGGATCGCTGGGGGTTGGGCGACGACGCGGTCGTTCGCCGCCGAAGTTGTTGTTTGTGGGGATATCAGGAGGAAAACGTCATGTCGATCATGTTCGCCCAGACCGACGAGTTGGCTGGTGCTGCAGGGGAGTTGCTGTCCATAAATGCGATGCTGCGCGCCAGCAACGCAGCCGTGGCTGCGCCTACGACCGGGGTGGTGCCGGCCGCGTCAGATCTGGTTTCGTTGCTGGCCGCCTCGCAGTTCGCGACGCACGCCCAGCTTTTCCAGGAGATCAGCGCCCAGGCAGCGGCGGTCCAGGAGCAGTTGGCGACCACGCTGGGCATCAGTGCGGGTTCGTACGCGGCGACCGAGGCCGCTAATCAGGCTCTGGTCAGTTAGGGCCGATTATGGATTTCGCGCAGCTACCGCCGGAGATCAATTCGGCACTGATGTATGCGGGCCCGGGATCGGGGCCGATGTTGGCCGCGGCAGCGGGCTGGGAATCGCTGGCCGGCGAATTGCAGACCGTGGCCTCTGCTTACACCGCAGTGATCACCAGTCTGACCGACGGGCCGTGGCAAGGGACCTCGGCTGCTGCGATGGCATCTGCGTCGTGGCCGCAGGTTTCATGGCTGACCAGCACCGCGGGCCTGGCGCAAGATGCCGGTGCCCGGGCTGTCGCGGCGGCGAGCGCATATGAGGCTGCGTTCGCGGCGACGGTGCCACCCCCGGTGATCGCCGCCAACCGGACGCTGCTGGCCGGGCTGCTGGCGACGAATTTCCTCGGTCAGAACACTGCGGCGATTGCGGCCACCGAGGCGCAGTACGCCGAGATGTGGGCGCAAGACGCTGCCGCGATGTATGGCTACTCGGGTGCGACGGCGCAGGCAACGTCGCTGACACCATTCACCCCGACGCAAGTCGGTACCAACCTTAACGGGCTGTACTCGCAGTTCATCGCAACCGTCAACGCCACTACTTCGGCCGCCAACGCGCAGGGCCTCTATGAGGTACCCAAGGCGTTGATGCGGATGGCCGGCCTGACCAATGAAGCCCCTTGGCTCAAGGATCCCTTGACGGCGCTCGGTCTGACGGGTCACACCTGGAACTCAACCGGCGACGGAATTGTCGTCAACGGACTGCTGGGCGACGTGGTGGAGGGCTTCACCGGGTCGTCGACCCTGGACAGCAGCTTCGCCTTCGACGTGTTCAACAGGTGGGTGTCCCCCGCTCGACTGATGGTGACGCAGTTCAAGGACTACGTCGGACTGGTCGAACAAATGCCGAAGATGTTCGCGCAGAGCGCCAAAGCCGGTGCCGAGGCCGCCGCGAGCGCGTTGCCGGCAGCCGCAGCGGCGGTTCCGCACGGCGGCGGTCTGGGCGGGATTATCGGAGCCGTCGGTGGCGCGGCCAAGGCGGGCGCTTTGTCGGTGCCGGCTTCGTGGACTGCCGGAACAGGAGCGGCGAACCCGATCACAGTAGCCCTGAACACCGCCGGTGCTGCGGCCGCCGCCGAACCCGCCACTAGCGCCTTTGGCGGGTTGCCGATGGTGCCTGGCGCAGGCGCGGGACGTAGCGTGGCCAATTTCGCGGCGCCGCGTTACGGATTCAAGCCGACCATGGTGGTTCAGCCGCCATCCGGCGGATAGCCTTTGCGGGCAAGCCGGTCCCCGCACTCCCGTCAGGGGGCGCGGGGACCGGCTAGTTTCGCGGCCCCTCGAGCTTCGCGTCCGGCCTGAGAACTCGCTGCCGGGTGGTGTCCTGAAATGGACCCAGCGGTTGTGGCGACCCGGAAAGCGCTTCGCGGACGTCTTCGGGGGTGATCAGGCCGAGTTCGACCTGAAGCCAGGTGGCGCTCAACCCGAATGTGTGAGCTGCACGCCTGGCTTCCTCGGCGTCCGGGAAATCGTCGGCGTTGGCGCGCCCGACGCCGCCGTACCAGCGACCCTTCGTGACGCCACAGGCGTCGCGCAGCTGCTCGACTGTGATGTCGCGGTTCAGCGTCGCCTCCAGCAGGCGTTTCAACCCCCACCCGGCGGCGTTAGTCCTCGGCATCTCACCAGCGTAACCCGGTGCTGAAACACGGTCAAAACGTCCGCTGGTGCGAGTCACGGGAGCATTTGGAGAACTTCTAATCAATATCTAGACATTAAGTCATAAAATACGACACTATCTCCTCGGAACGGATAGTCGGCCCGTTGAACCCACCACCGGCGCAGGCCACCCGGTTCACGCAAAGGAGAGAAATACATGTCATTTGTGACCACACTGCCTGAGCAGCTCGCGGCGACGGCTGCACAGTTAGAGGGGATCGGCTCGGACGTCAGTGCGGCCGCCCTGACCGCGGCCCTTCCCACCACCGCGTTGATCCCGGCAGCAGCCGACGAGGTGTCGGCCGTCACCGCCTCATTCTTCGCCGGATACGGCCAGCTGTTCCAAGCCATCAGCGCCCAGGCCAGTGCCATCCACCGGGAGCTCGTCAGCGCTCTGGGAGTCGGTGCCAACTCGTATGCGGCCACCGAGACCGCCAACATGATGAGTGCCGGCCTGTCCGGCATCGGCGCCCCCGGTTCCGGCATTTCCACGACCGCCAACCCGGGCATACCGACCTCGCTGCCGATGAGTCCGGGCTTGAACAACGCCGGCAATACGAACACTGGTACGCGCTCACCCGGTAGGTCGCCTGCTACAGCGCCGGGCGCCAGACCCGCGCCGGCACCTGCTGCCCCGGCTCCCGCCGAGACACCCACAGCCCGGCCCACGGCGACGCCCGCCGGCCCGGCTCCCGCTACGGCACCCGCCGCACCCATGCGTGCCCCGGGACCTGTCCCTCGCCCAACGCCAACGCCGGCCGCACCGAACCTGCACGAGCCGAGAGTGACGATGCCGCCGACGCGCATGCCTGAAACGCCGGTCCACCGCCTGGCACCGACAGTGACACGGGGCCAGGCTGGTACGGCCGGACGCCTCTCGGTGCCGGCGAGTTGGGCGCAGGCCGCGGTGGTCGCCCCCGCCACAGCAGGCGACGCCGGTGCAGTCGCCGGCGCGCCCGCGGCGGCGCCGATGATGGGTCGCGCCATCCCCGCCGAGACGGTGCGGGTCATGGAGATGCGGGAGTTCGGCACGGCGTTGCCGGCCCGCGCCCTACTACCCAGCGTTGTCGGCTAGCGGAAGGGGGGAGACACGGCTCGGCTTACCCGTGATCGATATCAAGTTCAGCGACTCTGCCAGGAGAATGACACATGACGACACGATTCATGACCGATCCGCACGCGATGCGGGACATGGCGGGGCGCTTCGGAACACACGCCCAGACCGTTGAAGACGAGGCACGCCGGATGGGGGCGTCCTCGCAGAACATCTCGGGTGCGGGCTGGAGCGGCCAGGCCGCGGCGACCTCGCTGGACACCATGGGCCAGATGAATCAGGCGTTCCACAATATCGTCGCGATGCTGCACAGCGTGAGCGACGGGCTGTTCGCGGCGCGGCCGACTACGAGCAGCAAGAACAGGCCTCGCAGCAGGTTCTGAGCAGCTGATCCGAGCTAACACACAAAAGGAGACGTTCCCGATGACCATCAATTATCAGTTCGGCGATGTCGACGCGCACGGCGCCACCATCCGCGCACAGGCCGCGTCGCTGGAAGCCGAGCACCAGGCGATCGTTCGGGATGTGCTTGCCGCTGGCGACTTCTGGGGCGGAGCCGGCTCGGTTGCGTGCCAGGAGTTCATCACCCAGCTGGGCCGCAATTTCCAGGTGATCTATGAGCAGGCCAATGCACACGGGCAAAAAGTGCAGGCCGCGGGCGCCAACATGGCGACCACCGACAGCGCAGTCGGGTCCAGCTGGGCCTGAGCGGCTTACTTTCCGTCCAGAGCTACGGTGTGACCACAATCTTGCAATGCCGTTCCGGATCCGCCAGCTCGTCGAATGCTCTGCCCACGTCGTCCAATCCGACTTCGCCGGTGATCATCGGGGCGACATCGATGTGACCGTCGGCGATCGCGCGCAGCGAGTCGGCGAACTCCTCCGGCGTGTAGGCGTTGACGAACTGCATATCGATCTCTTTGGCGATGCCGAAGAACGGATGGATGGTGTCGGGTTGCATGCACACCCCGGCGACGACGAGCCTGGTACCCGTGCGGGCCCGCTGCAGGATGTCGTCGATGATCCCGGGCACCCCGACCGCCTCGAACACGACTCTGGCCTTGACCGTGTCGAACGGTGAGCCTTGCGCGGGGTCCACCGTGCTGTTGGCACCCATCGTCGCTGCCAGTTCCCGTCGCTTCGGTGAAAAATCAGATGCCACAATGTTTTCCACTCCGCGCAACCGCAGTGCCGCTACGATGGCCATGCCGATCGGCCCGCAGCCGATCACCAGGGCGGTCTCGGTCACATCGATCCCGGATCTGTTCACCGCGTGCAGCCCCACTGCCATCGGCTCGGCCAGCGCGGCGTGCTTGACATCCAGGCCGTTGGGAATCCGCAGCAGCAGAGGGGCCGAGAGCAGCATGCGTTCCGCATACCCGCCGAGCGTGGTGTTGCTGAAAACGATTGGCTCAATACCTTTGTCCGACAACACTACCGGGATCGATGTAACGAGGGTTCCGGGCGGATATGTCTCCGTATCAGGTCCGGCCTCGAGTACCTCGGCACTGAACTCGTGACCCATGAAGACGTCCCGGCTCAGGTCGAGACCCATGCCTCCGCGACCCCGGGCGAGTCGATTGCTCAGCGCCACGACATCAGCGCCGTGCGCTGCGAAATGTAGGTCCGAGCCGCATATTCCACAGCACCTGACCGCGACGAGCACTTGTCCGGGGCCGGGAACGGGGTCCGGCACATCGGTGCGGTAAACCATCCGTCCGTCGCGCAGTGCCGACGCGCGCATCAGCGGGCTGTGCTTTCGTGCTCGGCGACGTGCTCGGTGATGGCTTTCACCACGGCCTGCCCCGCCCTGCCGATCAAATCCTCACGCTTGTTCCTGGCCCATTCATGGGACGCCCGCGGGGCTTCGAGCTGTCCCTTGAAGTGGGGAATGACCTTGCGCGCGAACAGATCGTAGGAGTGGAAGGTCGCCTGCGGTGACGCCCAGTCATGGCCCAACAACAACAGTGTGCCGAAGCCGCCGGAGCGTTCGAGCAGGTCTTCGATGTGAGCGATCGCGTCCTCGGGCGCGCCGATGCAACAGTTGCCCTTGGCGGCGTACTCTTCGACGAATTCGTGCGGCGACTGTGCGCCCTCGACGGTGTTCGACAGGGGCACGAACCCGGCGGCACCGAAGTACTGTGCGAAATCCGGCAGGCCATAGGTGCAGTCCTCGATGGCCTGGTCACGACTGTCGGCCAGGTGCATGATGCTCAGCACCCGCCAGTCGTTGCGCCGAGGTTCCGACCTGCCGGCCTTAACGGCCTGCTCGCACACCACCTCCCAGGTGTTCTCCAGCGCCGCATAGCCGCCGGGCACCGACATCGACAACGACAGCAGCGAGGTCCCCAGTGCACCGGCCAGCCGCGGACCCGACGGCGAAATCATTGCTGCCGTGGATATCTCGGGATAGGGCCAGGTATAGGGTCGAATGTGCAGCTGGGCATCGCGCAGGGTGAACCACTCGGTGTGGCGGTCGATCCGCTCGTCTGGCGCGGCCCGGAACAATGCCAGGATCGCTTCGAGCGATTCCTGCATCATTCGACGCTGGTCGACCGGATCGATGCCCATCATGTAGGCGTCGGACGGCAACGCGCCGGGTCCGGCGCCGAACATCACGCGGCCGCGGGTCAAGTGGTCGAGCAGTATCCAGCGGTCAGCCACCATCAGCGGGTGGTGGTACGGCAGCGAGACCACGCCGGTGCCCAGCCGGATGTGCTTGGTGCGTTCGGCGGCAGCCGCGATGAACACCTCGGGGCAGGCGATCAATTCGTAGCCGCCGGAATGATGTTCGCCGAACCACGCCTCGTCGTAACCCAGGCGGTCCAGCGCGACGACGCGCTCCATGTCGTATTCCAACGCCACCGTGGGGGATTGCCCGGTTGGGTGGAACGGCGTGATGAAGACGCCGAATCGCATCGGTGCACTCACCATTTCACTCCTTTGAGGAATTCCAGCAAGGCGGAGTTGACTTCGTCGGGCCGTTCCTGCTGCAGCCAGTGGCCGGCAGCGTCGATCATGAGTTCACGGTATGGGCCGCTGATCACTTCCGCGGCACGATCGCTGCGAGTGAAGGCCAGCACCGGATCGGCTGTCCCGCCGATGAACAGACACGGCACCGTGATCTTCGCGCCGTCCAGCTCCGCTGTGGTCTCCCAATTGCGGTCCATGTTGCGGTACCAGTTGAGGCCACCGGTGAAGCCGGTGCGAGTGAATTCCGTGACGTAGTGCTCGATCTCGTCCTGGCTGATCCAGTCGGGCAACCCCTGGGGTTCTGGGAGCCGGTCGATGAAGCCCTCGGGTCCGGGTGCGACCATCCGCAGCGCCGCGTCCTGGTCGCCGGTCAGTTGCAGGCTGCCCATCATCCGGCGCATCACCCGGGCGGGGTCGCCGTTGAGTTCGGCGTCGGCCACGCCGGGTTCCTGGAAGTACAGGATGTAGAAGAAGTTCTCGCCGAACGTGCGCCGGAGCGCAACGGTCACCGGTCGCTTCGCGCGCGGCACTGGTGGAACGCTCAGCGCGGCCACCGCGGCGACGCGATCGGGGTGCAGCAGGGCCGCGTTCCAAACCACCATGGCGCCCCAGTCATGGCCGATCCACGCGGCTTTGTCGGCGCCCACATCGTCAAGCAGACCCACGATGTCTGCAGTCAATTGATGGATGTCGTAAGCCTCGATCGCCTCCGGTCGTGACGATCCGCCGTAGCCACGCTGATCGGGCGCAAGCACGTGGTAGCCGGCATCGGCCAGGACCGGAATCTGGTGTCGCCAGGAGTAGGCCAGTTCCGGAAAGCCATGGCAGAGCACTATGACGGGAGCGCCGCGGTCCCCGGCCTCGACCACCCGCAACCGCACACCGTTGGTGTCAACTAACCGTTCGGTTGATGAGCCCATCGTCTCACCAAATCACAACACCACCGGACTGAGAAGAGGCTGCCGGTGGTAATCGACGGGCCGCACCCCGCATCATGGAGTGCCATGCGGATTGACCATGTAGTGCTGTGGACGAAGAACCCCGCCGTGTCGATGGATTTCTACACCCGGGTCGTTGGACTGGCACCAGTTCGGTTCGACGAGTTCCGCACCGGAGAGGCGCCTTTCCCCAGCGTGCGGGTCTGCGACGACGCCATCATCGACTTGCTCCCGAGCGAAGGCGCTGCGGGTACCGAAGAGCTGACGAAGGTGTCCGGCAGCGCGGGTCATCCAGTCAACCACGTATGCCTGGCGATGACGAAGGACGAGTACGACGCGTTGGATCGCCGGCTTCAGTCCGAGGGCGTGGATACCAGCGCGCGGCTGAACCGGAGCTTCGGCGCGCTGGGCTGGGCGCCGCAGGGCTATTACTTCGCCGATCCTGACGGCAATGTGATCGAGGCTCGCTACTACGAGTAATTCCTGCGTTGAGCGTAGTTCCTGGTTCCTGCGCCGCACGTGGTTCCTGCGCCGCACGTGGTTCCTGCGCCGCACGTGGTTCCTGCGCCGCACGTGGTTCCTCCGCCGCACGTGAAGCTGGTCGCACGCTCGGCGGCGAACGTGAAGCTGGCTTCACGCTCGGCCCAAGCTCGGGAACTGCCGATCGTTGACTTGTCTGAAACGCGGCGACCCGCGGCGCTCCGGCTCTGCCGGAGCTTGCGATCGCCGCGGGAACAAGGGCGGCGACCCGCGGCGCTCCGGCTCTGCCGGAGCTTGCGATCGCCGCGGGCGGTAACCTGGACATTTCCAGCTGCGTTTATCGGAAGGACCTGGCCACCTCGGCCGATGATTGATGAACCGTAGAAACGTGATCCGCACGCTCACGGCAGTGGCTGCACTGGCGTTGCTCGGCTGGTCGTTCTTTTACTTCAGCGACGACACCCGTGGCTACAAACCAGTCGACACCTCGGTGGCGATGGCCCAGATCAACAGCGACAACGTCAAGAGCGCGCAGATTGACGACCGCGAGCAGCAGCTGCGGTTGACCCTGAAGAAGGGCAACAACGACACCGAGAACGCCGACAAGGTCATCACCAAGTACCCGACGGGCTACGGCGTCGACCTGTTCAACGCGCTGACCGCCAAGAACGCAAAGGTCAGCACTGTCGTCAACGAGGGCAGTCTGATCGGCGAACTGCTCGTCTACGTGCTGCCGTTGTTGCTGCTGGTCGGCTTGTTCGTGATGTTCTCCCGCATGCAGGGCGGCGCCCGGATGGGCTTCGGCTTCGGCAAGTCACGGGCCAAACAGCTGTCCAAAGACATGCCGAAGACCACCTTCGCCGACGTCGCCGGCGTCGACGAGGCTGTCGAGGAGCTCTACGAGATCAAGGACTTCCTGCAGAATCCCAGCCGGTACCAGGCACTGGGCGCCAAGATTCCCAAGGGTGTGCTGCTCTACGGCCCGCCCGGCACCGGCAAGACGCTGCTGGCGCGCGCCGTGGCGGGCGAAGCGGGCGTGCCCTTCTTCACCATCTCCGGCTCCGACTTCGTCGAGATGTTCGTCGGCGTCGGCGCATCGCGGGTCAGAGACCTTTTCGAGCAAGCGAAACAAAACAGCCCCTGCATCATCTTCGTCGACGAGATCGACGCGGTCGGCCGCCAGCGGGGCGCCGGGCTGGGCGGCGGTCACGACGAACGCGAACAAACCCTGAACCAGTTGCTGGTCGAGATGGACGGCTTCGGCGACCGCGCCGGGGTCATCCTGATCGCGGCCACCAACCGGCCCGACATCCTGGACCCGGCGCTGCTGCGGCCAGGCCGTTTCGACCGCCAGATCCCGGTGACGAACCCCGACCTGGCGGGCCGCCGCGCCGTCCTGCGGGTGCACTCCAAGGGCAAGCCGATCGGCCCCGACGCCGACCTGGAAGGGCTGGCGAAGCGGACCGTCGGCATGACCGGTGCCGACCTGGCCAACGTCATCAACGAAGCTGCCCTGCTGACCGCCCGGGAGAACGGCACGGTCATCACCGGCCCAGCGCTGGAAGAGGCGGTCGACCGGGTCATCGGCGGCCCGCGACGCAAGGGCCGCATCATCAGTGAGCAGGAGAAGAAGATCACCGCCTACCACGAGGGTGGGCACACGCTGGCGGCCTGGGCGATGCCCGATATCGACCCCGTCTACAAGGTGACGATCCTGGCGAGAGGCCGTACCGGCGGCCATGCGGTTGCGGTGCCGGAAGAGGACAAGGGCCTGAGAACCCGCTCGGAGATGATCGCTCAGCTCGTCTTCGCGATGGGTGGACGCGCTGCCGAGGAACTGGTCTTTCGGGAGCCGACCACAGGTGCGGTGTCTGATATCGAGCAGGCCACCAAGATCGCCCGGGCGATGGTCACCGAATACGGCATGAGCGCGCGCCTGGGCGCGGTGAAGTACGGCACCGAACACGGTGACCCGTTCCTGGGCCGCACCATGGGTACCCAGCCGGACTATTCGCACGAGGTTGCGCGCGAGATCGACGAAGAAGTTCGCAAGCTGATCGAGGCGGCGCACACCGAGGCCTGGGAGATCCTGACCGAATACCGCGATGTGCTGGACACGTTGGCCGGCGAGTTGCTCGAGAAGGAAACGCTGCACCGCCCAGAGCTGCAGGCCATCTTCGGCGACGTCGAAAAGCGGCCGAGGCTTACCATGTTCGACGATTTCGGAGGCCGCATCCCGTCGGACAAGCCGCCGATCAAGACCCCGGGCGAGTTGGCGATCGAGCGCGGCGAACCCTGGCCGCAACCGCTGCCCGAGCCGGCGTTCAAGGCGGCGATCGCCCGCGCCAGCAAAGCCGCCGAGGAGGCGCAACCGGAGCCCCAGGGCAACGGGGCCAACGGCTCACACGGACCCACCCAGCCCGATTACGGTGCCCCGGCCGGATGGCACGCACCGGGATGGCCCCCGCCTTCGTCGGGCCGACCGCAACCCGCACCCGGCTATCCAGGCCCGGCCAGCGGCGAGCCTGGTGCCGAGGAGTCCGCCGGTCGGCTGGACAAAGACGTGACTCGGTCAAATCCGCCGGCCCACGGCTGAACCACGGAGGGTTCGATGACGCAGCTGGATTCCCGAGGTACCGGTGCACGTCCGTTCGACCAGGAGCGTGCCGAGGCAGCGGTCCGCGAGTTGCTGATCGCGGTCGGCGAAGATCCTGATCGACATGGTCTGCGAGACACGCCGGCTCGTGTCGCGCGCGCCTACAAGGAGATTTTTGCCGGGCTCTACACAGATCCCGCCACCGTGCTCAACGCGATGTTCGACGAGGATCACGACGAGCTGGTGATCGTCAAGGAAATACCGATGTACTCCACGTGTGAGCATCATCTGGTGGCGTTTCACGGAGTGGCCCACGTCGGCTACATCCCCGGAGCGGACGGCAGGGTTACCGGCCTGTCCAAAATCGCCCGGCTGGTCGACCTCTACGCCAAACGCCCGCAGGTGCAGGAGCGGCTCACCAGCCAGATCGCGGACGCGATGATGCGTCGACTGGACCCGCTCGGGGTGATCGTCGTCATCGAGGCCGAGCATCTGTGCATGGCGATGCGCGGTGTGCGCAAACCCGGCGCCACGACGACGACATCGGCGGTGCGCGGGCAGTTCAAGTCGGACGCCGCCTGCCGAGCTGAAGCGCTCGATCTCATCCTGCGGAAGTGAGTTCGCACCCGTGCAGGTGATGGGGGTGCTCAACGTCACTGACGA
The DNA here is from genome assembly GCF_054515735.1 of Mycobacterium sp. ML4. Lineage (NCBI taxonomy): Bacteria > Bacillati > Actinomycetota > Actinomycetes > Mycobacteriales > Mycobacteriaceae > Mycobacterium > Mycobacterium sp. ML4. Next base: position 234,184 of record NZ_JBTNSY010000008.1, on the reverse strand, counting down.
TTCGTTCTCTGACGGCGGGCGCTACCTCGACGCCGACGGTGCGGTGCGGCACGGTTTGACGTTGGCTGCCGACGGTGCGGACATCATCGACGTAGGGGGCGAGTCGACGCGGCCGGGCGCGGTGCGGGTAGACCCCGAGGTCGAAACGGAGCGCATTGTGCCCGTTGTCAAAGAGCTTGTTGCGCAAGGAATCACCGTCAGCATCGATACCATGCGCGCTCGGGTGGCCCGGGCGGCGCTGGAGAACGGCGCGCAGATCGTCAACGACGTGTCCGGCGGACGCGCCGACCCGGCCATGGCGCCGTTGGTGGCCGACGCGGGAGTGTCCTGGGTGCTGATGCACTGGCGACCGGTGTCGGCGGACGATCCGCACCGGGTCCCGGACTACTGCGATGTGGTGGCCGACGTACGCGCCGAGCTGTTGGCCAGCGTCGACGATGCGGTGGCGGCGGGCGTTGACCCGGACCGCCTGCTGATCGACCCCGGATTGGGCTTCGCCAAGACGGGACAACACAATTGGGCGCTGCTGCACGGGTTGCCGAAGCTGGTAGCGACCGGGATTCCGGTGTTGCTCGGAGCCTCCCGCAAACGCTTTCTCGGTACATTGTTGGCCGGGCCGGACGGCACGCCGCGCCCAGCAGACGGCCGCGAGACCGCGACGGCGGTGATCACCGCTCTAGCGATGCTGCACGGGGTCTGGGGTGTGCGGGTGCATGACGTGCGTGCATCGGTGGACGCCCGCAAAGTTGTTCAGGCGTGGCAGCGAACTGGAAGGACCGGAAGCGATGACTGACCGGATTGAGATGCGTGGCTTGATCGTTCATGGCCGTCACGGGGTTTACGACCATGAGCGGGTGGCAGGTCAACGTTTTGTCGTCGACATCACCATGTGGATGGACCTGGCCGACGCCGCTCGCAGCGATGAGCTTGCCGACACCTACGACTACATAGGTCTGGCCCAACGGGCTAATGAGATTGTCGGCGGGACCCCGCGCAATCTCATTGAAACGGTCGGGGCGGAGATCGCCGATGAGGTGATGTCCGACCAGCGAGTGCATGCGGTCGAGGTGGTCGTGCACAAACCGCAGGCTCCGATTCCGTTGCCCTTCACCGACGTCGCAGTGGTCACCCGGCGTTCGCGCCGTGGAGGTCGGGGTTCGGCGGCTGACGCGGTATGACCCGGGTGGTGTTGTCCATCGGCTCGAATCTGGGCGATCGTCACCGACATCTGCAGTCGGTCGTCGACGGGCTGGGCGATGCGGTCGTGGCCGTGTCGCGGGTCTACGAGACCGACCCCTGGGGCGGCGTCGACCAGCAGCCGTTTCTCAACGCCGTGCTGGTCGCCGATGACCCCGGGCGGGATGCCCGGGACTGGCTGCGCCGCGCGCAGGAACTCGAGAACGCGGCCGGGCGGGTCCGGGAACGGCGTTGGGGACCGCGCACTCTCGACGTGGACATCATCGCGTGCTGCCGGCCGTCGTCGAGCGGCCGCGTCGACGTGTTGTGTGAAGGGGCTGATTTGACGGTGCCGCATCCCTTGGCCCACGTGCGCGCATTCGTGCTGGTGCCGTGGTTGGACGTCGATCCGAACGCTGAGCTGACGCTCGACGACGCGACCAGGTCCGTCGCCGAACTGCTCGCCGGGCTCGAACCCGCTGAACGGGAGGGCGTTCGCCTGACCGCGCTGACGCTGGACACCTGATGGGGCCTACCCGCAAACGGGACCTGACGGTTGTGGTGCTCGGTACCGCGGTGGTGGGCTATCTGCTCATCACGGTTTTGTACCGGTACTTTCCGCCGATCACGGTCTGGAGCGGGGTCTCACTCCTGGTGGTCGCCGTCGCCGAGGCGCTGTGGGCACGCAACGTGCGCGCCAGGATCAATGACGGCGAGATCGGTGACGCGTCCGGCTGGCTGCATCCGCTCGCGGTGGCACGCAGCTTGATGGTCGCCAAGGCGTCGGCCTGGGTGGGCGCGGTGATGCTGGGTTGGTGGCTGGGGGTCTTGGTCTACTTCCTGCCCCGGCGGTCGTGGATGCGCGCAGCCGCCGAAGACACTGGCGGTGCGGTGGTGGCGGCGGCGAGCGCGCTGGCGCTGGTGGTAGCCGCGATGTGGTTGCAACATTGCTGCAAGTCGCCTCCGCAGGATCCCGGCGAGCAAGGTGAAGGGGCCGAGACCTAGCCGCGGCAACCCCCGGCAACTCCGGCTGAGAATCGCCGGACTGGTGCGACACGCCAAGTGACCTCGCACGGGTACAGTCAGGGGCCATGACCGTTCTGTCCCGCGGCGCTCGGGTCCGGCGCGGCGGCCGCAGGCCGGGGTGGGTGCTCTTGACGACGTTGCTGGTTCTTGCAATCGGGGCCAGTTCCGCGCTGGTTTTCACCGATCGGGTGGAACTTCTCAAGCTCGCTGTGATCCTGGCGTTGTGGGCCGCCGTGGCCGGCGCGTTCGTGTCGGTGCTGTACCGTCGCCAGGCCGAGGCGGATCAGGCGCGGGCGCGGGACATGAAGCTTGTCTACGACCTTCAGCTGGATCGAGAAATCTCGGCGCGCCGCGAATACGAGTTGACGGTGGAGTCGCAGCTGCGCCGCGAGCTTGCGGCCGAGCTGCGTGCTCAGGCGGCCGACGAGATCGCGGCGCTGCGGGCCGAATTGTCGGCGCTGCGAACAAACCTGGAGATTCTCTTCGACACCGACCTCGAGCACCGACCGGCACTTGAGAACTTGAGGAGAGACGCCGCGCGCGCGTTGACCGATCGGCCCGCCAGCGGCGCCACGAACGGTGAGAGCCTGCCGGTCGACTGGGTCGCCAGCGACCGCGTCACCGCCGTGCGCCAGGAGCAAACGCCCGACGAGACCCCGCTACGCGAGGAGGAGGTCGCGATCATCGACGTGCCGGAGGAACCGTTGCTGCCGCCACGTCAGCCCGCCCAGGTCCGGGAGTATCCGCCTGCGCCGCAGCCCGAGCAGTTCCAGCCGCGGCATCGGCCACCACCACCCCCGCCCCACTTCCAGCCACCGCCGCAGTCGCAACCACCGCCGGCGGCCCGGCAGCCGGTCGCCGCCGACGGGCAGTGGCTACCGCCCGGCGCGCCGGGCAGCCACTGGGCACGGGCAGATGCTCCCGCCGCCCAAGTGCCCAGGGAACGAGAGGGCCGCGGCAGGCGCTCCCGGCACGCCAACGTCGACGAGCCGGTGGCTGGACCCATCGGCCTACCGGAGGAGGTCGCTCCGCCGCAGTACGGTGGCCGCCGTTCGCGGTCACGGCATTCGGCCGAATACCGGGATTACGGCGTCGGGAATTTCTCCGGGAACTCATCGGGCGCGCCGCTGCGGTCCCGGGACTCCCAACCAGAGCCGCGTCCGCCGGCCTCGGAGCCACCCGCCCCGCCTCGACTTGCCCCCGCACCACCGCCCCCACCCGCTCCCCGGCACCGCAGCGCCGAAGAACCGGTCGGTAGCCAGGAAGACACCGAAACCCCCAGCGGTGGTCAGTCGGCCGCCGAGTTGTTGGCACGCTTCCAGGTGCAACCCAGCGGCGGGGGCCGCCGACGGCGGCGTGACGCCTGACACGCTGTGCGCTGCCTGGCGCATCGACTAAAGTTTCTGGTGACCGTCCGGTACCCGCGCTGCGGGACTGGAACGAACGAAGAAATCTGTGAGGTCGTCTGCGATGGAGCAGTTCGACGGTTTGCGTCCGGCCAGGCTCAAGGTAGGGATTATTTCCGCCGGCCGGGTCGGCACCGCGCTGGGTGTCGCGCTGGAGCGCGCCGACCATGTGGTGGTGGCGTGCAGCGCCATTTCCCATCCCTCCGTGCAGCGGGCCCAGCGCCGGCTTCCCGATACGCCGATACTTCCGCCGCCGGATGTCGCCGCGGCTTCGGAGTTGCTGGTGTTGGCGGTCACCGATAGCGAGCTGCCAGGCCTGGTGGCCGGATTGGCTGCCACCTCGGCGGTGCGGCCGGGCACCATCGTGGTGCACACGTCCGGCGCCAACGGGATCGGGATCCTCGAGCCGCTGTCCCGGCATGGATGCATCCCGGTGGCTCTTCATCCGGCGATGACTTTCACCGGGGCCGATGAGGACATCGCCAGACTCCCCGGCACCTGCTTCGGCGTCACCGCCGCGAACGACGTCGGATACGCCATCGGGCAGTCGTTGGTATTGGAAATGGGAGGCGAGCCGTTCTACGTGCGCGAAGACGCGCGCGTGTTGTACCACGCCGCGCTCGCCCACGCCTCCAACCACCTGGTGACCGTGCTGGCCGATGCGCTCGAGGCGTTGCGGGCCGCCCTGAAAGAGGACGAATTACTCGGACTGGGGGTACCTCCCGCTTGCGGGGGACAGCGCGTCGACAATCAACCGGGCGGCATCGCCGAACGCATCGTGGGCCCGCTGGCCCGTGCGGCGCTGGAGAACACGCTGCAGCGCGGCCAGGCCGCCCTCACCGGACCGGTCGCGCGCGGCGACGCGGCCGCGGTTGCCGGTCACCTGAACGCACTCGAGGCAACCGATCCGCAACTCGCGCAGACCTACCGGGTGAACGCACTGCGGACCGCCCAGCGTGCGCACGCCCCTCAGGACGTTGTCGAGGTGCTGGCGCAGTGAAGGGACAGCCTCGCAAATTCGAGCCGGGCGAACTCAATGTCTACCCGGCGCCGGCGGACGTTACCGAGGTCACCCGCGCGCTGCGGCACACGGGCCGTCGAGTCATGTTGGTGCCCACCATGGGAGCATTGCACGAAGGTCACCTGACGCTGGTGCGCGCCGCGAAGCGGGTGCCCGGGTCCGTGGTGGTGGTGTCGATCTTCGTCAACCCGTTGCAGTTCGGCGTCGGCGAAGATCTCGATGCCTATCCGCGAACATTCGATGACGACCTGCGGCTATTGCGCGGCGAGGGTGTGGAAATTGTATTCGCGCCCACTGCATCCGGCATGTATCCCGACGGCCTGCGCACCACCGTGCAGCCGGGGCCGTTGGCTTCTGAACTCGAAGGTCGTTCGCGTCCAACACATTTCGCTGGAGTACTGACGGTGGTACTCAAGTTGCTGCAGATTGTCCGGCCCGACCGCGTCTTCTTCGGCGAAAAGGACTATCAGCAGCTGGTGCTGATCCGGCAGATGGTCGCCGACTTGAACTTCGACGTGCAGGTGGTAGGTGTGCCTACGGTGCGGGAAGCCGACGGATTGGCGATGTCGTCGCGTAACCGCTACCTGGACCCGGTGCAGCGCGAAGCGGCCGTGGCGCTTTCGGCGGCCCTGTCCGCGGGGGCGCATGCGGCCACCCACGGTTTCCAGGCCGCGCTGGACGCAGCGAGTGCGGTGCTGCAGGCCACGCCGGGGCTGGAGGTCGACTACCTGCAGCTGCGCGACACCCAGCTTGGTCCGGTGCCTACCAACGGATCCGGGCGGCTGTTGATCGCGGCGCGGCTGGGCACCACCCGGCTGCTGGACAATGTGGCGATTCAAATCGGTAGTTTCGCCGGCACCACCAGTGGGCCGGACACTCAATCACATTGGAGGAATTGATGTTACGGACGATGTTGAAGTCGAAGATACACCGGGCCACGGTCACCCAGGCGGACCTGCACTACGTCGGATCGGTGACCATCGACGCCGACCTGATGGACGCGGCCGACCTGCTCGAGGGCGAGCAGGTCACCATCGTCGACATCGATAACGGCGCCCGGCTGGTCACCTACGCGATCACCGGTGAACGCGGCACCGGAGTGATCGGAATCAATGGCGCGGCAGCGCATCTCGTTCATCCCGGGGACCTGGTGATCCTGATCGCCTACGGCACCATGGAGGATGCCGAAGCTCGCACCTACCAGCCGCGGATCGTGTTCGTCGATGCCGACAACAGGCAGATCGACCTCGGTAGCGACCCCGCTTACGTACCCGACGGCGTCGATGAGCTGTTGGACCCTCGGATCGGCGTCCGGTAACCGTGCTGCTGGCGATCGACGTCCGCAACACCCACACCGTCGTCGGCTTGCTGGCCGGAGCCAGGGAGAATGCGAAAGTCGTTCAGCAGTGGCGGATCCGCACCGAATCCGAAGTCACCGCGGACGAACTGGCGCTCACCATCGACGGTTTGATCGGCGAGGACGCCGAGCGCCTCACCGGTGCCGCGGGGCTGTCCACGGTGCCTTCGGTATTGCATGAGGTGCGGGTCATGCTCGACCAGTACTGGCCGGCGGTGCCGCACGTGTTGATCGAACCGGGAGTGCGCACCGGAATCCCGCTGTTGGTCGACAACCCGAAAGAGGTAGGGGCGGACCGGATCGTGAACTGCCTGGCGGCGTTCCACAAGTTCGGCAAGGCCGCTGTCGTCGTCGACTTCGGATCGTCGATCTGTGTGGATGTGGTGTCGGCCAAGGGAGAGTTTCTCGGTGGTGCGATCGCGCCCGGCGTGCAGGTGTCGTCGGACGCCGCGGCGGCACGCTCGGCGGCGCTGCGCCGGGTCGAACTCGCCCGGCCGAGATCGGTGGTGGGCAAGAACACGGTGGAGTGCATGCAGGCGGGTGCGGTATTCGGCTTTGCCGGCTTGGTCGACGGCCTGGTCAGCCGGATCCGCGACGACGTCAAGGGCTTCTCCGGTGGCGACGACGTCGCCGTCGTGGCCACCGGACACACTGCGCCCCTGCTGTTGCCGGAACTGCACACCGTGGAGCATTACGACAAGCACCTCACCCTGCACGGGCTACGGCTGGTTTTCGAGCGAAACCAGGATGCCCAGCGTGGCCGGCTGAAGTCGGCGCGCTGAGCGTCGCCGCGCCACAATTGATCCATTTGCAAATGACGCACACTTTCCCGGTGCGTCGTGTGCCAGGGCTACCTGTCGTGGTGACGGCCCGCTCGGTGAGACGAAGACGCCCGGCAACGGCGCGCCGCGATCTCATTTAAGCTGGCACGTCGTGAGTGCCGCCGATCGAGACGTGAGCGAGGATCTTCCCGAGCAGTTCCGTATCCGTCGGGACAAGCGTGCCCGGCTGTTGGCGGAGGGTCACGACCCCTACCCGGTGGCGATCGAGCGCACGCACACGCTGGCCGAGGTTCGGGCCGCTTATCCTGACCTGCCTATCGACACCGCGACCGACGAGGTGGTCGGTGTCGCCGGCCGGGTGGTGTTCGCCCGTAATACCGGAAAATTGTGCTTTGCGACACTGCAGGATGGCGACGGCACCCAGCTGCAGGCGATGATCAGCCTCGACAAGGTGGGTCAGGCGTCCCTGGACGCGTGGAAGGCCGACGTCGACCTGGGCGACATCGTGTTCGTGCACGGCACTGTGATCAGCTCACGCCGGGGCGAACTGTCGGTTCTGGCGGACTCCTGGCAGATGGCCGCCAAGTCGCTGCGACCGCTGCCGGTCGCTCACAAGGAGATGAGCGAAGAGGCGCGGGTGCGGCAGCGATATGTCGACCTGATCGTCCGCCCGCAGGCTCGCTCGGTGGCCCGGCAGCGGATCGCCGTAATTCGCGCCCTCCGCAATGCACTGGAACGCCGCGGGTTCCTTGAAGTCGAAACCCCCATCTTGCAGACACTGGCCGGTGGCGCCGCAGCGCGGCCGTTCATCACCCATTCCAATGCGCTCGACATCGACCTTTACCTGCGGATCGCGCCGGAGCTGTTCCTCAAGCGCTGCATCGTCGGTGGTTTCGACAAGGTCTTCGAACTAAATCGAGTCTTCCGAAACGAAGGTGCCGATTCCACGCATTCCCCGGAATTCTCGATGCTGGAGACCTACCAGACGTACGGGACCTATGACGATTCGGCAGTCGTCACTCGGGAGCTTATTCAAGAGGTGGCCGACGAGGCGATCGGCACCAGACAACTTCCGTTGCCCGACGGGAGTGTGTACGACATCGGCGGAGAATGGGCAACTCTGCAGATGTATTCCTCGCTGTCGGATGCGCTCGGAGAAGACATCACCCCTGGCACGTCGGTGACGCGCTTACGCGAGATCGCGGCACAACTGGACGTGGAGATTCCGGACAACCGTGGCTTTGGTCACGGCAAACTCGTCGAGGAACTCTGGGAGCACACCGTGGGCAAGAAGCTGACGGCTCCCACATTTGTCAGGGATTTTCCAGTGGAGACCACACCATTGACCCGCCACCACCGCAGTATCGGTGGGGTGACCGAGAAGTGGGACCTCTACCTGCGCGGAATGGAGCTGGCCACCGGGTACTCGGAATTAAACGATCCGGTGGTACAACGCGATAGATTTGCTGATCAGGCCCGTGCCGCCGCCGCCGGTGATGACGAGGCGATGTTGCTCGACGAAGATTTTCTGGCGGCGCTGGAGTTCGGTATGCCGCCGTGTACCGGAACGGGAATGGGTATCGACCGGTTGCTGATGTGTTTGACTGGCCTGTCAATTAGGGAGACCGTTTTGTTCCCGATTGTGCGTCCGCACTCCAACTGATCTGCACAAGTGGTGTCCGGATTGAGAATTCTCGGTTCCTATGGCACATTAGATCACTGGGGAGTCTATCCAAACTGGATCTGTGACTGCAGCAAGAAGAAATGTGAGGGTAAGCCAATGGCGAAAAAAGTGACCGTCACCTTGGTCGATGATTTCGACGGTGCCGGCTCCGCCGACGAAACGGTCGAATTCGGGCTTGACGGGGTGACCTATGAGATCGACCTTTCTAGTAAGAATGCGACGAAACTGCGCAATGACCTGAAGCAGTGGGTGGCCGCCGGTCGTCGCGTGGGCGGGCGCCGCCGTGGGCGTTCCGGTTCCGGCCGCGGCCGTGGTGCCATCGACCGCGAGCAGAGCGCCGCGATCCGGGAATGGGCCCGCCGTAACGGGCACAACGTCTCGACACGTGGCCGCATCCCGGCCGACGTGATCGACGCGTTTCACGCCGCCACGTAACCACACGCCTGACCGGTGCCCGGGCGTGCAGCCTGGGCGCCGGACTTTGTGCTTTTCGCTTGTGGCGAACTGATCGGCGCCCAACAGGAAACGCATTGGGGCTTTTCCTCGTTAAACCGGGTTGAACCAGTCAGTTATGGGCACCGCTGCGCACTGCGAGGTATGAACCCTGCCAGGCCGACCATTACAGTGGACGGCAGGTACGCGGTGTCGGGCCCTGTGTCGACAAAGGGTTGGCAAAGGCCGGCAGACGCATCTCCGAGACGGAGTGCCTAATGGTTAGGGAGAGCAGGTAACCGACGATGTTCGAAAGATTTACCGACCGTGCCCGCAGGGTCGTCGTCTTGGCGCAAGAAGAGGCCCGGATGCTCAACCACAATTACATCGGCACCGAGCACATCCTCCTGGGGCTCATCCACGAAGGCGAGGGCGTCGCAGCCAAGTCGCTGGAGTCGTTGGGAATCTCGCTGGAAGGCGTCCGGAGCCAGGTCGAGGAGATCATCGGCCAGGGTCAGCAGGCGCCGTCCGGGCACATTCCGTTCACACCACGCGCCAAGAAGGTTCTCGAGCTGAGCCTGCGTGAGGCGCTGCAGCTCGGCCACAACTACATCGGCACCGAGCACATCCTGCTGGGCCTCATCCGTGAGGGCGAGGGCGTGGCGGCCCAGGTGCTGGTGAAGCTGGGTGCCGAATTGACCCGGGTGCGTCAGCAGGTGATCCAGCTGTTGAGCGGCTACCAGGGCAAGGAAGCCGCCGAAGCCGGCACCGGTGGGCGGGGAGGAGAGTCCGGCTCACCCTCGACGTCACTGGTCCTCGACCAGTTCGGCCGCAACCTGACCGCCGCCGCCATGGAAGGCAAGCTCGACCCGGTCATCGGCCGCGAGAAGGAAATCGAGCGGGTCATGCAGGTGCTGTCCCGGCGCACCAAGAACAACCCGGTGCTGATCGGTGAGCCCGGCGTCGGCAAGACCGCCGTCGTTGAGGGTCTCGCTCAGGCGATCGTGCACGGCGAGGTTCCCGAGACGCTCAAGGACAAGCAGCTCTACACCCTGGACCTGGGATCGCTGGTCGCGGGCTCGCGCTACCGCGGTGACTTCGAGGAACGCCTGAAGAAGGTGCTCAAGGAAATCAACACCCGCGGCGACATCATCCTGTTCATCGACGAGCTGCACACGCTGGTCGGTGCCGGTGCCGCCGAGGGCGCCATCGACGCTGCCAGCATCCTCAAGCCCAAGCTGGCCCGCGGCGAGCTGCAGACCATCGGCGCCACCACGCTCGACGAGTACCGCAAGTACATCGAGAAGGACGCCGCGCTGGAGCGCCGCTTCCAGCCGGTGCAGGTGGGCGAGCCCACGGTGGCGCACACCATCGAGATCCTCAAGGGTCTGCGTGACCGGTACGAGGCGCACCACCGGGTGTCCATCACTGACGGCGCTCTGGTGGCCGCGGCCACCCTGGCCGATCGCTACATCAACGACCGGTTCCTGCCGGACAAGGCGATCGACCTGATCGACGAGGCCGGCGCCCGGATGCGGATCCGCCGGATGACCGCGCCGCCGGACCTGCGTGAGTTCGACGAGAAGATCGCCGATGCGCGCCGGGAGAAGGAATCGGCGATCGACGCTCAGGACTTCGAGAAGGCCGCCAGCCTGCGGGATCGGGAGAAGCAACTGGTCGCCCAACGAGCCGAGCGGGAAAAGCAGTGGCGCTCAGGCGACATGGACGTGGTTGCCGAGGTGGACGACAACGAGATCGCTGAGGTGCTGGGTAACTGGACCGGCATCCCGGTGTTCAAGCTCACCGAGGCCGAGACCACCCGTCTGCTCCGCATGGAGGATGAGCTGCACAAGCGGATCATCGGCCAGGTCGATGCCGTCAAGGCCGTCTCAAAGGCGATCCGCCGTACCCGTGCCGGGCTGAAGGATCCGAAGCGGCCGTCGGGTTCGTTCATCTTCGCCGGCCCGTCCGGTGTCGGTAAGACCGAGCTGTCCAAGGCACTGGCGAACTTCCTGTTCGGTGACGACGACGCGCTCATCCAGATCGACATGGGCGAGTTCCACGACCGCTTCACCGCGTCGCGGCTGTTCGGTGCCCCTCCGGGCTACGTCGGCTACGAAGAGGGCGGTCAGCTCACCGAGAAGGTGCGGCGCAAGCCGTTCTCGGTGGTCTTGTTCGACGAGATCGAGAAGGCGCACCAAGAGATCTACAACAGCCTGTTGCAGGTTCTCGAGGACGGTCGGCTCACCGACGGTCAGGGTCGCACCGTCGACTTCAAGAACACCGTGCTGATCTTCACGTCCAACCTGGGCACGTCCGACATCTCCAAGCCGGTGGGTCTGGGCTTCACCCAGGGCGGCGGTGCGAACGACTACGAGCGGATGAAGCAGAAGGTCAACGACGAGCTGAAGAAGCACTTCCGCCCGGAGTTCCTGAACCGCATCGACGACATCATCGTCTTCCACCAGTTGACGAAGGACGAGATCATCCAGATGGTCGACCTGATGATCGAGCGCGTCGGCAAGCAGCTCAAGACCAAGGACATGTCGATGGAGCTGACCGACAAGGCGAAGGCACTGCTGGCCAAGCGCGGCTTCGACCCGGTCCTGGGTGCCCGTCCGTTGCGGCGCACCATCCAGCGGGAGATCGAGGACCAGCTGTCGGAGAAGATCCTTTTCGAGGAGGTCGGTCCGGGACAGGTCGTCACCGTGGACGTCGAAAACTGGGACGGCGAGAGCGGCGGCGAGGACGCGGTGTTCACCTTCACCGGAACGCGCAAGCCGCCGGCCGAGCCGGATCTGGCCAAGGCGGGCGCGGGCGGGCCGGGCACGTCCGGATAACACAGCGAGTTCGCGCGTCGCGCCCGGTCGCCTTTCTTGGTGATCGGGCGCGGCTTACACTGGCCGATGTTGACGGTTCTGAGAATCTGGTGCAAATCCAGAACGGTCGCGCCACTGTCCACAGTCAGACCCGGCGCCCGACGTCGGCAACTATGAAGCATCCAAGCGGGACGCGTCCCAGAAGGAGTTGATCGTGACGAGTTCTCAGGCCACGCACGCCGGGGCGGTTGATCTCTCGGCAGCCAATGCGGCGCTGTGGCTGGCGGCGACTGCCGTCCTGTCGCTGCTGGCGATCTACTTTGTCGGCATCGACCAGGGTGCCGTATCGCTGTTCGGCAACGACACTCACGTGCACGAATTCTTCCACGACGCAAGGCATCTGCTCGGTTTCCCCTGCCACTGACCGACGGCCGTGGAAAAGCGTCTCATCGCACGTGGCCTGCTGGCGGGTGTGGTCGGGTCCGTGGTGGCGTTTGTCTTCGGCAGGTTGTTCGCCGAACCAGTCATCGGCCGTGCCGTTGAGTTCGAGGGAGCACGCGAGCACGGCACCGAGCTGTTCTCCCGAGGTGTACAAGGCAACGCCGGATTAGGTTTCGGCGTATTGATTTTCGGCATCGCGATGGGCGCGCTGTTCGCGGTCTTGTTCTGCGTCTACTACCCGCGATCGGGACATGTTGCACCGCAATCTCTTTCGATTCGCCTCGCTGTCTTGGCGTTCGTCGCGGTGTATCTGGTGCCGTTCCTGAAGTACCCGCCCAATCCGCCGTCGGTGGGCCGATCGGACACGATCGGGTCGCGCACCCTGTGGTATCTCGTGATGGTGCTGGCATCGCTGGTGCTGGCTGCTGCCGCGTTCTGGCTGAGCGAGCGCCTCTCGGCCCGCTTCGGCGCATTTAACGCCAGGCTGCTCGCGACCGCGGGTTACGCCCTGGCGGTGGTGGTCGTCATGCGGTTGTTGCCGAGTGTGGCGGAAGTACCACCTGGCTTCCCCGCCGACGATCTGTACGAATTCAGGCTGGTGTCGCTGGGCACGCAACTGGTGCTGTGGACCGGCATCGGGCTGGTTTTCGGGGTGCTGGCCGGACGGCTACTGGGTGAGGGCGCAGAGGCGCCCAGCGGAGGAGTGTGACCCGTCCCGCGACCCGCCTCACGTTGATCGCGCACGCGATGACGGACGCGATGGCAGCCGGGCGTTTCCCTGCCGACGAATCGCTCAGCGACGTGGGCCGTCGTCAGGTCGCTCGGATGAGCCACGACCCGCGGGCAGTTGCCGGCCCCGAACGCCGGACCCGACAGACCGCGGAACTGCTGGGTCTGCGGGCCTGTGCTGAGCCGCAGCTGGCGGACCTGGACTGTGGATCGTGGCGCGGGCAAGAGCTGGAGAACATCGCGCCCGGCGACCTGCGGGCTTGGCTGACCGAGCCGGCGTCAGCACCCCACGGCGGCGAGTCCCTGATGAACCTGGTCGACCGGGTGACCGGGTGGCTGGATTCGCTGAGTAGCCAGGCCGGGAACACGCGTACGGTAGCCGTCACCCACCCGGCCGTCATCAGAGCCGCGATCCTGGTAGCTCTGGGTGCTCCACCGCAATCGTTCTGGCGCATCGATGTGGCCCCGGTGAGCCGCACCGTCCTGCACCGCCGCGACGGGGCTTGGACGCTGCGGCTCTGATCAGCGGGGCGCCACCAGCGCGAAAACCTGCTGTGCGACTTTCAGCATCCAGCTGGTCACCGTCGGCCCGTGATCGCGTGGCCAGTTCAGCTGGAAACTCACCACCCAAGCCTGTCCCGTCCTGTCCACGGCGTACCAGCTGAACGTCAGGTCTCCGGGCAGGCCACCGGCTTTCGCGCCGATATACGGCCACACGTTGCTGTCCAACCGGATACCGGCGACCGCTGACAGGATCTGGCGCACGGGTGCGGCCGCGCCGACGGCGTCGGCCTGCAATGCCACATGCACGCGGCAGATGTCCTCGGCGTTGCCGTACCACTCGGCTCCATAAGCTGAGGCCGGCGTGTGCGCACGGAGTGGATCAGGCTGGTACTCAGTGGAATTCGCCTGCGCCAGCAACGCGGCCCGCTCCTGCTGTGAGGCGTGCTGCCACTGCGCGCGAACGTCGGGCCTGCCCCAGCCGATGGAGAACAACTCGTACATGGTGGGGAAGGGCGTCATGCTGGCCGGGTCATGGTGCCCGGCGGTAACCAGTGCCTGTTCGATGGCGGGCGTGCCCAACCGCTCGATCAGCATGTCGGTCGCCATGTTGTCGCTGGTGGCGATCATTTTGTCTGCTGCCTTGCGAACCGAGACGTGATCGCCGGGAGCCAGTTCCAAACCTGATGATCCGACGGCCTTGCCCTTGGGGGTCACCGTCAATTGGTCATCCCAGGACACCGTCCCGTTCTTCACCGCGGTGGCCACGGCATGCAGCACATACAACTTGAAGATCGACGCCAGTGGCAGGGGTTGGGTGGTGTTCGTTCCTGCCACCCGGTCGCATTGACCATTGTCGACCTTGGCTACCTGGTAGGAGTAGCGAGCGCCGGTCTTGGCCAGCACGGCATCCACGTCCGACCAGGTGTTGATCGGCGGCGGCGGTTCAGTGTCGAGGTCGAACCGGTCGACCTCGCCCATGTCGTTGGTATGGATCCGGATGTCCTGACGCGCCCCGTAAGAGGAGAGGAGCTGCAACGTCGCGACGTTGGCCCCGATGAACACGGAGTCCAGGGTGAACGGCCGGTCCCACCACAGACTCTCCATCGCGGCTTCGACCGATTCGACCTTGTCGGCGGCGGCCAGCGTGCGCACTCCGACCGCGCCGATCGGCCAGTCGGAGTTGAGCATGTCCACGGCCTGCTGAGCCCGCAGACCCGGCGGAGTGGTGGTGTCGATCCGGTGTCCGGCGTTGGCGGCATTCGCCGACGGCGTCGGAGATGAAGAGCAGCCGGGTGTCAACGTCACCGCGAGCGCGGCAGCCGCGCTGAGCGCCAGTGCGTGGCGCGATACCGCGCGCCCCCTAATCGGCCTTGGTGTTCCCGGCAACGTCGAGCACGACCTCAAATTCCAGGAGCGATGCACCGCTGGCGACGGGGTTGGCGCGCTCACCGGCGTGGGCTTCTTTCGCGGGCCCGTTCGCCCAGGCCTGGAACGCTTCATCAGACTCCCACTGTGTCACCACGAAGTAGCGGTCTTCACCCTTGACCGGACGTAGCAGCTGAAAGCCGAGAAAACCGGGAGAGTTGTCCACCGCGTGCGCGCGATGCGCGAACCGCCTTTCCAGTTCGGGGCCAGCGCCGGCGGGCACCGAGATTGCGTTGATTTTCACCACTGGCATGTGGCTAGGCTACCGTGCCGGACATGGGCACCGACCTGTTGACCCATCGCGGCGGGGCGGGTAGGCCGATGGTCTTGGTGCACGGACTGATGGGCCGTGGCAGCACCTGGTCGCGACAGCTACCGTGGCTGACCCGGCTGGGCGCCGTTTACACCTACGACGCGCCCTGGCATCGCGGCCGCGACGTCGAGGATCCCTACCCGATCAGCACCGAACGCTTTGTCGCCGACCTGGGTGACGCTGTCGGCTCCCTCGGTGCGCCGGTCATTCTCCTTGGACATTCCATGGGAAGCCTGCATTCATGGTGCCTGGCCGCAGAGCGACCGGACCTGGTCACCGCACTGGTGGTCGAGGACATGGCCCCGGATTTCGTCGGGCGTACCACTGGGCCGTGGGAGCCCTGGCTGCACGCGCTGCCACTCGAATTCCGCTCTGCCGAACAGGTTTTCGCTGAGTTCGGTCCGGTTGCCGGGCAGTACTTCCTCGAAGCGTTCGACCGGACCGACACTGGCTGGCGGTTGCACGGCCAGCCCGCTCGCTGGATAGAGATCGCAGCGGAATGGGGCACCCGCGACTATTGGGCGCAGTGGCGCGCCGTTCATTCGCCGGCGTTGCTGATCGAAGCCGGCAACACCGTCACGCCCGCCGGCCAGATGCGGCAGATGGCCGACAGGGACGGTCCGACTACCTATTTAGCCGTTTCGGAAGCCGGCCATCTGGTGCACGACGAAGCACCGCGGGTCTATCGGCGGGCAGTCGAGTCTTTCCTGGCTGCAGTGGACGGCGCGCAGGTGAATTGATGAACCGGTTTACGCGAATCCGGCCTGGGTATCATCATGCAGTGGCAGGTGCCGTAAAGCGAAGGGGCGGAGCAGCCCCGCCAGTGGCGGAAACGCCCGACCGTAGTTGGACGTTTCTGACCAACCACGCACATGTGTTGTTGTGCATCTCGGCCGGTGAACCCTTGACCGCGCGCGAGCTGGCGCTGCGAGTCGGTATCACCGAGCGTTCGGTGCAGGCGATAGTGACCGACTTGACCGCCGAAGGTTACCTGGTCAAGTCCAAGGTCGGTCGGCGAAATGTTTACGAAGTCAATCCGGACGGCAAGCTGCGGCACCCGCTCGAAGCCAGCCACACCGTGGGCGAGCTGGTCGCGGCGTTAACCTGACGGGCGCTACGGATTGCACTGCGGACAGAATCGCGGGTCAGCGCTGCCCGTGCGGGCATCCTCGGTCCGGAAGTCGCACGCCGCGCAGCCGTAGATGTCGGCCGCGATGAGTGTGCTGGCCCAGCCACATGCTCGGCACGGTAACCCTTCGCGAACTGCGACCCTGCCATATCCGGGCGAGCAGCAGCCTGGGCACGGTGTGGCGAGTCGGCCGGCGAGTCGATTCGCCAGGGCTGTCAGAACTTCCCGGCGGCCCGGGTTGTGGTGCGCCCGAAGGTCGGGTTCCAGCACGGCGCGCCGGTCATCGGCGGCGGCAATCGCGTTCTCGACGACCTCGACGAGAGCGAACGGATCCGTGAGTCCCTTGCCGAAAACGCACGTATTCCCCTCGACGGTGGCTTTGACAATGGCACCTTGCTCCGGGAATCCGAACATACGCGAGGCGTCGACGGCTTGCTGGCCGCTTTCGACCAGTTTCGGTGGGCCGGGAGCACGGGGGACGTTGACACCTTCCACTACCTGGATGCCGCGGGTGTCGTCGACGAACACCAGGATCTCCTGGTGCATGGCCAGCATGCCGCACCACGAGTCGTAGCTGGCTTCACTCGCCAGGCCGTACGGCACGTCGGCAGCCTCCATCGCCAGCCGGGCTTTGGCGGTGGCCGCCGCCAGCGGTGTCAGCGTCCGGGTGATCTCACCGGCGAAGGTGCCGAACTGGTCGGTGTCGATTCCGGGCGGGGCGAACACTCGTGCCCCCAGCTCAGCGGCGAAGACCGGCGCCACCTGTCGCTCTTTGCCGTGGATGGTGCCCATCGCGATCGTCGTTCCGGCGTAGCCGTCCCAATGCGGGTTCATGCCAGCTGTCACCACAGGCTGTCGGCCCGGACGGTCTCCCTCCCGGGCCGACAACCTGTGTTCCTCAGACGACCTCCAGCAACGGCGTCTGGTTGTCGGCGATGTTGCCGATGGTTCCGCACACCTGAAGCCGGCCATTCTCGCGATCGATCACCGCGCAGACGATCCCGCACTGTCCGCTGTCGACGGCCTTGGCGACCACCGGTGACTTGTGCAGCAGCGACACGCCGATGTGCGCCACATGAGCGGCCGACAGATCGTCGGCGCTGTTGATGCCGGCGTCTTTGCGGGCGAGTGAGGAGATCGCCTGCTCCACGACGGCGCGTGAGGCTCCTTCGGGGAACTTGGCAGTATTCCACGCGTCCAGGGCGGTGTTCATCGCCGCGCTATCCGAATGCCCGAGGACGACGATCAGCGGCGTCTTGAGCGTGCCTACCGCGTATTCCAGAGTGGCCAACACTCCGTCGTCGATGACGTGGCCCCAGTTGCTGATGTCGATGAGCGAGCCCCAGCTCTGGCCGAATACCACCTCGCTGGCCACGTCAGAATCCGCGGAACGGAACACCACCGCCAAGGGCGGGCGACCGCTGGCCGCGTTGTTCTGCTTCGCGCGCACCGCGGCGTAGAAGTGCTGGTTGCCTGCTTGCAGGCGCTGCCACGCGGATGAGGGGTTGGACATGATGTTTCCTTTCTGTAATTTTCAGCTGAAGTACTCGGGACGGCTGACGTAGGTGTCGGTGACGAACATGACCCCGGGTGAGCCCTCGAGCAGACGGCGCAGTCCGGCGATCAGCGACTCGGATTTGTGATCCGGGACGACGGTGATGAGCAGCTCCAACGCCGCTTGCTGGTTGAAAAGCAGCCGACCCTGGTGGTATCCGTGGTGGCCGAGCCCCGAGACGCCGGAGACGCTGGTGAAACCGGTAGCGCCGGCGCTGTGGAACTGTTCGCGCACCGCTGGTGCGTGTTCGCCGGCTACGACCACCTCGATCTTCGTCATCTTGGTTAGCCCGTTCAGGGGCATGGGATTACCTCCTCAGATGCGCGGCAGATGTCGACTTCGGTTTCCCAGCGTCGCCAGCCGCCGCGGGTCCAGCGCTGCCAGTCGTGGTCGGGGCATTCCCGAGCCGCAAGAGCGACCCAGTCGTTGCCGAACAGATGCGCCAGCACGGGATTGCGATCGATGATCATGTCGATGCGCTCCAGCGGGGCCTCGACGATGGTCAGCAGACGCAACGGCTCGTGCCCGAAGGACTGCCCGTCGGTAAGTGACTGCCGAGGCAGCCCCAGCTGCAGGTCGCCGCCGTGTCCAGCGAGCACGCCGACGCCGGCGACGACGTTGTGGATCGTCTTGGTGCCTGCTCCGAAGAGCTCCGGCGCCACGGTAGAGAAGTAGTACTGGCAATTGATCCACTGGGCGACCACCATCGGCGCGGTCAGAATGGTCTCCAGTGCGCTGCCGTCCGGGTCGACGTCCGCCTCATAGGAGTGCAGAAACACTCGGCGATTCAGGTCGATTCCGCGGGTCCTGGCACGGGGCGCGACGACGAAGGCGGCGTTGCCGGCCAATCCCCACTCCGGAAAGACCTGCGCCCAGTCGGTCGACCTGCTGGCGACGTGGCGCGCTGCCCGCCCCCCGTCCGTGCGGGCAGGCCCACCGGGCAGCACCTGGCAGCGCTCGGCGGCCAGCTCCGCGCCCGCTACGCGCAGATCGGTGATCAGTCGCTGCAGGTCGGGGTCATGGCTGGGCGGGACGAGATGCTCGTCCAGGATGGCGACCCGGTCGGTCGCGGTGTCGTGCAGGGCAGCCACGAACCAGGTGTCGTCCGGGATCATGATCCCGCGTTCGCTCAACTCGGCGCGGACATCGGCGTTGTTGAGGATCGCCGCAGCGGTCCGGGCATTGGGGCCGCCAGGCTGCCCACCACACGCACCGCAGTCCAGCGCCGCCTGGTACGGATTGTTCTCGGTGGTGCTGCCGTGTCCACACATCACCACCAGGCGGCCGAATCCGTTGGTGAGTCCCATGGTGGTGAGTGCCACCTGCGCGTAGAGAGCCCGGTGGGCCAGGTCGACGCTGTCGTTGACCGAGAGCACCGTCGGGGCCGGCGGGGCGAGCCGGTCGCGCAGGCGCCGGCGGATGGTGCCGGTCGCTGCGGGGCTGAACGTCTTGGCCGCGGCCCAGGGGCCGGCGGCCCAGCCGGAGGCTTCAGCCAAGGTAAACGGAGCCAGCAGCGCCTGCTTGGCTGTCTGGAAGGCTGCATCGGCGCCGGCCAATAGGGCGCTGCCGTCCCGCAGCCGCCGGGCCGCGCGGGCGCCAGCGGGTGTCGCGTTCTCGTGGACTTCATGCTCGGGGCGTATCAGTACCGGGCACAGGTCGTCGGGCATTCCGCCGACCAGCCCGGTGAACCGGATGGCGACAGCGAAGAACCCTGCGAAGCCCAGTGTTTCGTACCCGCCCCGGCTTTCGATGTGTCGCCGCAGACCTTCTGAACGAGTGTCGATACAGCACACCACCTGAGCGTGTGGCCGCTCGTTCGGCCGCTGGGACGTGTTGCGCGCCAAGGATTGCAGCAGCGAGTTGCGGTAATGTCCTTCGTACGCCTGCTGCCACACCGCCGTCCGCGCGGTGACCGGCAAAGCGGCCAGAACCTTTGCCGCAGAGTTCAAATCGCTGTCGCTCAGCCGTTCCAGTCCCCAGTGTGCAGCCAGCACGGCGGCCCGTTCCCGCACCGAGGGAATCGGCGGCCTGCTCAGCGTACGCGGCTCAGACGGGGACTGGTCAGCGTTGTGCGGCAGCAACGCCGCTTCATACGCCAGGCGCATCGCCAGGTAGTCGAGCAGATCCGCGCCGACGGAGCGCTCGGCGTACCACCGGACGTGAGCTGCCCAGCCCGGAAGCCGCGTCAGATGAGCCTGCAGGTAAGTGATCCGTTCGTCGTCGCTGACTCCCAACTGGCGCAGGGCCTGCAGCGCAGCGTCGTCAGGCCGATCGGGCAACTTGCGGAGCGCGGCGCGTGCGTTACGGCCCAATTTCTGGTCGCCGGGCGCCAGTGCACGCCAGGCGTGGAACAATCCCCGATCACGTTCAGGCATCGGCCAGCCCGCTGCGGGTGAGCCGAAGAAGGCCGCACACCACTTCGCGCATTGGGCGTCGACCTGCTCGGCGACCTTCGGCGCCGTCAGCTCGCTGCGGGTCCTGTTGCGCCGCGTCGGTTTTTCTGCGACTCGGCCGTACAGCAGGTCGCTGAGCAGCAGTTCGGCGGGCGTCACCATCCGGGTCCCGAGGCGGACATCTTCCCCGTCCAGCAAGGTGGGGTAGCGCAATCGCAGTGCCGACTCGAGGTCGGCGTCGGTGATCCGTCCCCGTTGATACAGGTCGCGGTAGGCGGTTTCGTCCAACAGCCCCGAGAGGCCGTAGAGGTCGCCGGCGCGGAGCACCGCCTGCTCGAAGGGCATCGTTTCAAGTCCGGCCAGCGGGTTGACCGCGATGAAGGTCTCGAGCGGGTAGTGCGTAGGGATCACCCGCGCAGCAAGGTTCACTTCACTGCGCAGCTGCGCACGCAGCGTATCTGTCGAGACGTGCTCGGCCACCAGGGTCATCGGGACGCTCCTGTCAGTTGTGGAGTCAGACGGATAACTGAAACATCGCCAGCCACAAGGGCTTTGGTGTAGATGAAGTTCTGGACGCGGCCGCCCCGACCATTGCCGGTAGCCTGACGCAGCAGGGCCAGTGCGCCGAGCGTGATGGCCAGCAGGGCTACGCCGAGCGATGAGGTGGACGGCACGGCGACCGGTGGTAGTGACGGAGCCAGGAATCCGGTCACCGCGGCGACCAGGGCCAGGTACCCGGTGGCTGCACCGAGTAGCGCCACCCCTGCGGCGACGACGGACCGGCCATCGGGGCTTCGTCCCAGCCAGCCCAGCAGCGCCGCCGCGGCCGTGGCCCATGCGAACACCAGCAACGCTCGTGCGGAGCCGTGCTCGGCGGAATGCAACGGCACCACGGTGCTGGCCGCGTACAGAGCGGCGGCAGGTAGCAGCAATGCGGCGAGCTGCACCGCTGCCCGTCGGCCAGGGCTCAGCGCCGGCGCAGGCGGTCGCGCGGCCTTTTGGCGACGCTTGGCGATCGCCGAACCCGACGATAGGAACAAGGTGGCCTTGTAGAGACCGTGGCCGAACAGGTGGAAAATCGCCGCTGCCGAAAGGCCCAGGCCGCATGTCACGACCATGAAACCCATCTGGGCCATCGTCGAATATGCCAGCGACCCCTTGATGTCGGACTTGGTGAGCATGACTACCGCCCCGTAGACGGTGCTGACCAGGCCGGCGGTGAACGCGATACCCATCGCCACGGGTGATCCGCTGACTATCGGGCTCAGTCGGACGATCAGCACACCGCCGGCGTTGACGACGCCCGCGTGTAACAGCGCCGATACCGGGGTCGGTGCGGCGAGGGTGGCCGGCAACCAGCGGTGGAACGGAAACTGCGCTGACCGGGACAGAGCGGCCACGACGATCAGGACCGCGACCACCAGCGTTGCCGGGCGCCCGATCGAGTCGACGTCCAAGGTCGACAAACTCCGGTTGCCTTGCAGCAGCGTGATCAACCCGACCGCCGACCACAGGGCAAGGTCGCCGATCACGAAGGCGGTGACCGTGCGGCGCACGCCGTCGCGCGCGGCTGGCAGTTCCCAGTAAGTCGCCAGCAGCAGGCAGAGGGCGGCTCCGGCCACGGTCCAGCAGAAGGCCAGACCGACGAGGGTTCCAGCGGTCATCAGGCCTGCCGAGGCCGAGGTGAGCAGGCCGGTCGCGGCGGTGAACCAGCCCGAGCGCCTGTCACAGGCGAGGTAGCGAAGGGCGAAAAGCTGGACGACTGTGCTCACCCCGTAAACCAGCACCAGCAGCAGAGCGCTGAGCCGGTCGGCTCCCACTTCGGCGATCAGTGCGCCTTGGCTGGTCTGCAGGCTGGCGCGGATAGGCCCGTGCAGCAACACGTCGAGAGTCGTCGCACAGGCGGCTGCGAAGCCCGCGCCGGCGACCGCGACGCCCACTCGGCCGACCCGCCGAGGGTGTCGGGAGCCGGCCAACAGAGCGACCAGCGAGGCGAGCAGGGGCGCGGACAAGGCGGCGACGAGAACGGCGCTCACAGGTGATCACCGCCCGGGGTGGCGGCTGAATCGACGATGCACATGGGAGGGACGTTACGTGAGATACAAAACGCATGTCAAATCTCACGAAATCAAATTCGTATAACGGGCCTACCCCTCGCCCGACAGTGCGAATCGCCCATCGGCGGTTTGCGTCACCAAGCCGTCGGCCAGCAAGGAATACAGCGCGCGGTCGCGCTGGGCGATGTCGGTCAGCCACGCGACGTCCAGCTCGGCACGACTCACAGGAGAATCGTTGGCGCGCAACACATCCAGTAATCGGCCACGGACCTGGCGATCGGTTCCGGCGTAGGTCTGTGCCCGCCGAACCGGACCGGCGTTGGCGGGGTATCCGGCATTCCGCCATGCGCAATTCGCCAGCGGGCACACGCCGCACTTGGGCGCCCTGGCAGTGCACACGGTTGCACCAAGTTCCATCAGTGCGATCGAAAACTGGGGCGCCGCATCGCCATTCGGCAGCAAGGCACTGACGTCCGCGTGGTCGCGGGTGGCCGACGGTGCTCCGGCGTCGGCGCGTCCGTGGATGGCGCGGGCCACCACGCGACGAACGTTGGTGTCCACCACCGGAACGCGCTGCCGGTAGGCAAAGCACGCCACCGCCCGCGCGGTGTAGCTACCGACGCCGGGCAGTGTGAGCAGCGTTTCCACGTCGTCGGGGACGACGTCATCGTGGTCGCGGGCAATGACGACCGCGCACTCGTGCAGTCGTTTCGCCCGCCTCGGATATCCCAGCTTTCCCCAGGCCCGCAAAACGTCTGCGGCGCTGGCGGCCGCCGTTGCCGACGGTGTCGGCCAGCGCCGCACCCAGTCCGTCCAGATAGGCAGCACCCGCGCCACCGGCGTCTGTTGCAGCATGAACTCGCTGACCAGGATCTGCCACGCGCTGACCCCGGCGGCGCGCCAGGGCAGGTCCCGGCTCGACCGCTCGTACCAGACCACAAGATTGGTGACTGGTATGCCTATGGAGCCGATCACGAGCGAATCCGGCAGAATGGCTGATATGCCCAACAGCAACCCGGTAACCGCCTGGAAAGCACTCAAAGAGGGTAACGAGCGATTTGTCGCCGGCAAGCCCGCCCATCCAAGCCAGAGCGTCGACCACCGAGCCAGCCTGGCCGGCGGCCAGAACCCGACCGCCGTCATCTTCGGGTGCGCGGACAGTCGGGTCGCCGCCGAACTGATCTTCGACCAGGGTCTTGGAGACGTTTTCGTTGTCCGCACAGCCGGTCAGGCCATCGACAGCGCGGTGCTGGGCTCCATCGAGTACGCAGTCACAGTGCTCGACGTCCCGCTGATCGTGGTTCTGGGCCACAACAGCTGCGGCGCCGTGAAGGCCACCATCGAAGCGCTGGACAACGGTGCGATACCCGGTGGTTTCGTGCGCGACGTGGTCGAGCGCGTGGTCCCGTCGGTCCTGGCGGGCCGCCGCGACGGCCTGACTCGCATAGACGAGTTCGAGGCGCGCCACGTCTGCGAGACTTTGAAGCAACTCATCGGGCGTTCCACGGCCGTCTCGGAACGGGTGGACGCGGGCGTCCTGGCGTTGGCCGGCGTGACATACAACTTATCCGAGGGCAAGGCCGAGTTGATCGATCACATCGGCGACATCGGCGAGCAGGCACCTCAGGAGGCCGCGGTGTAGCCGCCACTAACACGCCCTCTGCCCAGCTAACCTGGCGACACGCCGAGTCGGGTCAGACGAGGACGCGTGACCTGGCCCTACCGTGGAAATGTGCTGGATCTGGAACCGCGTGGCCCGCTACCTACTGAGATCTACTGGCGGCGCAGGGGACTAGCCCTGGGCATCGCGGTCGTGGTGGTCGGGATCGTCGTCGCCACCGTCATCGCGTTGGTCAGCAGCAACACCGGGGCCAAGCCTGCCGAAAAACCCGCCTCGGCACCGAGTCATCCGGGCTCCAACGCGCCCCAGGCTCCGGCGACGCAGCAACCCGAGGCGCCGGCCACGGGAGTCCCGCCCGGCGTGGTGAACCCGGAGTCGCCCACTCCGACCGCCGCGGTGCAGCCGCCGCCGGTGCTCAAGGACGGCGACGATTGTCCCGACGCGACGCTGGCGGTCAAGGGACTGACGAACTCTCCCCAGTACTACATCGGTGACCAGCCGAAATTCACCATGGTCGTGACCAACATCGGCCTGGTGTCCTGCAAGCGCGACGTCGGCGCCGCGGTGTTGGCCGCCTATGTGTATTCGCTGGACAACAAGCGCTTATGGTCAAACCTCGACTGCGCGCCGTCCAATGAGACGCTGGTGAAGACCTTCACCCCCGGCGAGCAGGTCACCACCGCGGTGACCTGGACGGGCATGGGTTCAGCGCCGAAGTGCCCGCTACCGCGGCCGGCCATCGGGCCGGGTACCTACAACCTGGTGGTCCAGCTGGGGAACCTGCGGTCACAGCCGCTGCCGTTCGTGCTCAACCAGCCGCCGCAGCCGCCGGGCCCTGCGCCCGCCCCGGGCCCGGCGCTCGCGCCGCCGCCGGAGGCGCCGCCCGCGCAGGGCGGTCAGTGATCCGTCTTCGGCGTTAGTGATCGGTCGTCGGGTTCAGTGATCCATCAATGTTGACTCGGCCAGCTGAGACAGGCCCTCCCGCACATGGCGGGACCACATAGCCCCGATGCCGTCGACGGACTGCAGGTCGTTCGCGCTTGCCGCGAGCAGGCCCTGCAGCGTCCCGAAAGCGCGAACCAGCAGGTCCACATGGGCGAATTGCAGCCGCGGGATACCGGCCATCGCGCGGTATCCACGCGGGCTCAGCGCCGAATCCTGGGCTTCGGCCGTGGTCGGATATCCGAACACCTTTGCCAGCGCGGCGAAATCGAGCAACTCGGTGTCCGACAGACCGTCCAGCGCCTCCAGCGTGTCGGCGATCTGCGCTTTGGACGGCGGCTCCGGATTGGCGTGATAATCGCGCACGATCAACTCTCGGGCGGTGTCGTTGCCCCCTAGCAGTTCCTCTTGCTGTAGCCGCAGCTGGCGCCCGTCGGTCCCCAGTTCCACGGCGTCGTAGTCGATGGCCAGGCCGATACGACGGACCAGCTCCAGGCGCTGAACCACCGTCATGACATCACGCAGCGTGACGAAGTCTTCGATCTCAGCTCGCGACAGCTGCCTACTGACCTCGTCGAGCCTGGTCTTATAGCGCTCTAAGGTGGCGATGGCCTGATTGGCACGCGACAAGATGGTTGCGGAGTCGGTCAGCACATGACGCTCGCCGCCCACGTAGACGGTCACGATGTTCATCGAGTGGCTAACCGAGATCACCGGGTAGCCGGTCTGGATCGCCGCGCGTTCGGCCGAGCGGTGCCGCGTCCCCGATTCGTCGGTGGGTATCGACGGGTCGGGCACCAACTGCACGTTGGCCCGCACGATGCGGCTGCCGTCCGTCGACAGCACCACCGCGCCGTCCATTTTCGACAGTTCCCGTAGCCGGGTCGGCGCATAGCGCACGTCGAGCGAGAAACCGCCGTCGCATATCGCTTCCACGTTTTCGTCGTGGCCGAGCACTATCAGGGCGCCGGTGCGGCCACGCAGGATGCGTTCCAGGCCGTCGCGCAGCCCGGTGCCAGGAGCCAGTCGGGCGACGGCCTCACGCAGGGTCGGACGAGTCACAGCGAGCATTCTGCTATGGCGGACCGCTGCGCGGGACCCCTACCGGGAGCTGTCCAGCCGATGCGCCTGCGCGGGCCTCGCAGCACGGTCGTCGGCGATGTCGAGCAGATGCCGCAGCGCCTCGCCGATAGTTGGCGCGCTCAGCGCCCGCAGACCCGCCGGAATCGTCTTGCAGCCAGGAGGGATCAGCGCGATGGTGAAGCCTTGCCGGGCGGCTTCGGCCAGCCGCCGGTCCATCCCGTGCACCCGGCGCAGATCACCTGCCAGGCCCACCTCGCCGATCATCACCGCGGTGGTGGGCAACGGCAGGTTGGCGTACGCCGACGCCAGCGCGGTGGCGACCGCGAGATCCGAAGACGGGTCGGTCAACCGCATGCCACCCACGGTGGACAGGTAGATGTCATTGACGGCGAGCGCCAGACGGGCGTGCTTCTCCAGGACCGCGGTGATCATCGCGGCACGGGAATGGTCGATGCCGCTCACCGCACGCCGCGGCGAGCCACCGTTCGGGGTGGCCAGCAGGGCCTGCACCTCGCCGATGAGTGGACGCTTGCCGTCCAGGGTCACCGTGATTGCGGTACCGGGAACAGGTGTCGGCCGCTGATCGAGAAACAGGTTCGACGGGTCGGCCACCCCTTCGATCCCGTCGTCGCGCAAGAGGAAACATCCGACCTCATCGGCGGCGCCGAACCGGTTCTTGATGCCCCGTACCATCCGCAACGCGCCGTTGCGGTCGCCCTCGAAGTGCAGCACCACGTCGACGAGGTGCTCGAGGGAACGCGGCCCGGCGATGGCGCCGTCCTTGGTGACGTGCCCGACGAGGATCATCGCGACACCGTTGGCCTTGGCCGCCGCGGTCAGCGCGGCGGTGACCGCGCGGACCTGAGTGACCCCGCCGGCGACGCCGTCGGCCTCGGTAGTGGACATCGTCTGCACGGAGTCCACGATGACCAGAGCCGGGCGCACCGTGTCGATGTGCTCCAACACGGTGTGCAGGTCGGATTCGGCGGCCAGGTACACCTCCTCGCTGCCGCAGCCGATCCGGTCGGCCCGCAACCGGATCTGGCCCGCGGACTCCTCCCCGGAGATGTAGAGCGCCCGTCGCCCCCGCTGCGCCCAGCAGTGAGCGACCTCGAGTAACAACGTCGATTTGCCCACGCCGGGATCGCCGGCCAACAACGTCACCGAACCGGGAACCACACCCCCACCGAGTACCCGGTCGAGTTCGTCGACCCCGGTCGATCGATGCCGGCTGCTATCGGGTTCAACCGCGCTGATCGGCAACGCGCGCGACCCTGACGGCACCGAACGCTTGCCGTTGCCGACAGCGGCGAGTACGGCTACCTCCTCGACGGTGCCCCAGCTGCCGCAATCGACACAGCGTCCGACCCACTTGGCGCTGAGGTGGCGACATTCGGAGCAGCGGTACTGCGATCGCGCGTTGGCCACCCCATGACGGTATCGGCGGGAGGTGACAACTTTCGTTAAGGAACGCCGCCTGGCGGTCAGGCGTGGTTCGAACCCTCATGCGGTTGCGACAGGCCGGCCGAGACCGGAACCTGCACACTGGCCTCGCCGGCCTTCTCGAACATGAAGGTGAACTTGTAGGTCAGACCATTAGTGATCGGCTTCGTCAAGTTGACCGTGGCCTTGGCGGCCCCGTTGCCCTCGGCCGGTCCCGGCGCCACGGCCTGACCCTCCGGTGTTCCGATGATCAGCATCCTGCCGGCCGGCAGCTTGGCGTCACCGGTCACCGTGACGTTGCCGATCTCGCTGGTGATCCCGGTCAGCCGGTCGTTCACATCCGGTGAATTGTTGACGGCCACCAGCACCAGATCGACCGTCTTGCCGGGTTGCAGGAAGTCACCGGTCTGTTCGGCCTGGATGCGGATGTCGCGCAACGCCACGTTGTTGATGGTGACCCGGTTGCCGTTGACTGCTGGCTCCTGGGAGGCGGTCTGGGAGATCTGGCCGGTACCGCAACCACTCAGCGCGACCACGGCCAACGCGACAGCTGCCAACCAGGCGGTCAGCTTTGCCGGGCGGAATGGCAGGCGGATGTTCAAGTGGTTCACGCAATGCCTCCTGGTCGGCTCCGTATCCTGGGCCCGGAGCGCAATTCAACTATGCAGAGTAGTAGCACGGTACCGCCGACGGTAGCGGTGGGATACCCGATGTCATCCGCGGGTAGTTTTCCCCGGATCCCCGATGATATTGAGCTGCGCCGGGCAGCTATTCTCATAATCGCTTCCAGGCCCGTGCCCAAGGGGCCGGAGGCGCTACCGGCGCCGGGCAGGTCCCGGTTCCGGCAGGACCCCACTGCACGTCTAAGCCCGCCTGTCAACCCCTAAATTGCGCGTGGCGTGCCCCTGACCTGCACTGTTGATCCGCACGCGTTGGGCCGGCGTGTTAGACTGAACTAACGAAAGGGGCTCGAATCCTATGATCTTCAAGGTCGGTGACACCGTCGTCTACCCACACCACGGTGCTGCGTTAGTCGAGGCGATTGAAACTCGGACCATAAAAGGGGAGCAAAAAGAGTATCTCGTCTTGAAAGTTGCGCAGGGTGACCTGACCGTTCGAGTGCCTGCTGACAACGCCGAATACGTGGGCGTTCGCGACGTCGTCGGCCAGGAAGGCCTCGACAAAGTTTTCCAAGTCCTGCGTGCTCCCCACACCGAAGAACCCACCAACTGGTCCCGGCGTTACAAGGCCAATCTCGAGAAGCTCGCCTCCGGCGACGTGAACAAGGTCGCCGAGGTCGTGCGTGATCTGTGGCGTCGTGACCAGGAGCGCGGCTTGTCGGCGGGCGAGAAGCGGATGCTGGCGAAGGCCCGGCAGATTCTTGTCGGTGAGCTGGCGCTGGCCGAAAGCACGGACGACGCCAAGGCTGAGACCATTCTGGACGAGGTCCTGGCCGCGGCGTCCTGAACGGACATGTAGTTGCTGTAGTACCAGCCGCCGGGTCCGGCCGGCGGCTGGCCGCCGGTGTACCGAAAGCCTTTTACCAGCTTGAAGGGCAATCGCTGGTCGAGCGAGCGGTCGGCGGTCTCAGGGCATCCGGTGTCGTCGACACTGTCGTGGTCGCCGTACCCCCGGACCGTACCGACCAGGCCAAACTCATCCTGGGGCATCTTGCCACCGTCGTGGCCGGTGGCCCGACCCGCACGGAGTCGGTCCGACTTGCGTTGTCCGCGGTGGCCGAGTCAGCACCCGAATTCGTCTTGGTGCACGACGCGGCGCGGGCACTGACGCCGGCGCCGCTGATCGTCCGCGTGGTGTCGGCCCTACGGGCCGGCCACGGTGCCGTGGTGCCCGGGTTGCGGCTGGCTGACACCGTGAAAGCCGTAGACGCCAACGGGGTCGTGCTGGGCACCCCGCAGCGGGCGGGCCTGCGGGCGGTGCAGACTCCGCAGGGCTTTGCGACCGACGTGTTGGTGCGCGCCTTCGACGCCTCTGGGCACGCCGGTTCCGGCGATTTCACTGACGACGCATCCCTGGTGGAGTACATCGGCGGCCGGGTCCAGGTGGTCGACGGCGATCCGCTCGCGTTCAAAATCACGACTCCACTCGACTTGTTGCTGGCCAAGGCTATAGTGCGGCAGTGATGCAGATGCCTCGCGTCGGAATGGGCATCGACGTGCATCCGATCGAACCGGGCCGACCGTGCTGGCTGGTGGGGCTGCTGTTCCCCAGCGCCGACGGTTGCTCGGGTCACTCCGACGGCGACGTCGCCGTCCACGCATTGTGCGATGCCGTCCTGTCGGCTGCGGGCCTGGGCGACATCGGCGGCGTGTTCGGCGTGGGTGATCCTCGCTGGGAAGGTGTCAGCGGCGCCGACATGCTGAGGCACATCGTCGAGCTGCTGACGGAGCACGGCTTCTTGGTCGGCAACGCCGCGGTGCAGGTGATCGGAAACAGGCCGAAGATCGCATGGCGACGATATGAGGCGCAGGCCGTCCTCTCCCGGCTGCTCAACGCTCCGGTCTCAGTGGCGGCCACCACCACCGACGGCCTTGGCTTGACAGGGCGCGGCGAGGGACTGGCCGCCATCGCTACGGCTCTGGTGATTCCGCTTCGATAACACCGGCGGCCCGGCGCCCGCGGGCGCAGGCAGTAAGCTGGCACGTCGTGACCGATCGTGCCCAATTGCGGCTTCATGACACGGCGACGGGAGCCGTGCGTGATTTCGTGCCGCTGCGTGCCGGGCACGTCTCCATATACCAGTGCGGCGCCACCCCGCAGGGCCTGCCCCATATCGGGCATGTCCGCAGCGGCGTGGCCTTCGACATCCTGCGCCGCTGGCTGATCGCCCGCGGATACGACGTGGCGTTCATTCGCAACGTCACCGACATCGACGACAAGATCTTGAACAAGGCCGCCGCGGCGGGGCGGCCCTGGTGGGAGTGGGCCGCCACTCACGAGCGCGCTTTCACGGCTGCCTACGACGCTCTGGACGTGCTGCCGCCGTCTGCTGAGCCGAGGGCGACCGGCCACATCACCCAAATGGTCGAATTGATGGAACGTCTGATTCAAACCGATCACGCGTATGCCGCGGCGGGCGACGTCTACTTCGATGTGCTCAGCTATCCCGACTATGGCCAGCTGTCCGGGCACCGGATCGACGATGTGCACCAGGGCGAGGGTGTAGCGACCGGTAAACGCGACCAGCGCGACTTCACCCTCTGGAAGGGCGAGAAACCCGGCGAACCTTCCTGGCCGTCGCCATGGGGCCGCGGGCGTCCGGGCTGGCACATAGAATGCTCGGCGATGGCCCGCACCTACCTGGGGCCGGAGTTCGACATCCATTGCGGCGGAATGGATCTGATTTTCCCGCACCACGAGAACGAGATCGCTCAGAGTCGCGCGGCCGGGGACGGTTTCGCCCGATACTGGCTGCACAACGGCTGGGTGACAATGGGCGGCGAGAAGATGAGCAAGTCGCTGGGCAACGTGGTGGCCATCCCGGCGATGCTGCAACGGGTCCGGCCGGCCGAACTGCGTTACTACCTGGGTAGCGCCCACTACCGCTCGATGCTGGAGTTCACCGAGACCGCGTTGCGGGACGCTGTCAAAGCGTATGTGGGTGTGGAGGAATTCCTGCACCGCGTACGTAGCCGGGTGGGCGCCGTCTGTCCGGGCGAATGGACGCCGCGATTTGCCGCGGCGCTCGACGATGACCTGGCTGTTCCGATGGCGCTGGCCGAGATTCACCAGACACGCGCCGACGGCAACCGCGCGCTCGACGCCGGTGATCACGAAACCGCTTTGCAGAGCGCGGCTTCCATTCGCGCGATGATGGGGATCCTGGGCTGCGACCCGCTCGATGAGCGCTGGGAAACCCGCGACGAGACGTCGGCGGCGCTGGCTGCCGTCGACGTGCTGGTGCAGGCCGAGCTCGGTAACCGGAAAAAGGCGCGTGAGCAACGCAACTGGGCGCTGGCCGACGAGATCCGTGACCGGTTGAAGCAGGCCGGAATCGAGGTCACCGACACCGCGGACGGCCCGCAGTGGACGCTGGGCGGTGACGGCAAGTAGATGGCCGGCAACTCACAGCGCCGAGGGGCAATCCGCAAAGCCGGCAGCAAGAAAGGTCCCACCGTTGGATCGGGTGGCCAGCGCCGCCGCGCCCTGGAAGGCCGAGGTCCCACACCGCCGGCGCACATGCGTCCCAACCATCCCGCCGCCAGAAGCGCCAAACCCCAACAGCGGCGGCCCGCCAAGCCCGTCGACGAAGCTGAGACCGTCCTCGGTCGCAATCCGGTGGTCGAGTGTCTGCGTGCCGGGGTTCCGGCAACCGCCCTCTACGTCGCGCTCGGCGTAGAGGCTGACGAGCGGCTGACCGAATCGGTGGCCCGGGCATCCGACCGCGGCATCGCCATTCTCGAGGTGCCGCGCGCGGACCTTGACCGGATGACGGCCAACCACCTGCATCAGGGCGTCGCATTGCAGGTCCCGCCGTACGACTACGCCCACCCCGACGATCTGGTGACCAGCGCCCTGGAAACTCCGCCGGCGTTGTTGGTCGCTTTGGACAACATTTCCGACCCGCGAAACCTCGGCGCGATCGTGCGGTCGGTGGCGGCGTTGGGTGGGCACGGCGTGGTTATACCGCAGCGTCGTTCCGCGTCGGTCACGGCTGTCGCGTGGCGGACGAGCGCGGGGGCCGCGGCCCGGATTCCGGTGGCGAGGGCCACCAATCTCACCCGGACGCTTAAGGATTGGGCCGGCCGCGGATTGCGGGTAGTCGGGCTGGACGCCGGCGGCGACACCGTACTGGACGACCTGGACGGCAACGATCCGATGGTGATCGTCGTCGGATCGGAAGGCAAGGGGTTGTCCCGCCTGGTGCGGCAGAACTGCGACGAGGTGGTCTCCATTCCAATGGCCGGCCAGGCGGAATCGTTGAACGCGGCGGTGGCCGCCGGCGTCGTGTTGGCCGAAGTCGCGCGGCAACGCAGGAGCTGAGCAGCTGCCGCGTTCATTGACGTGCCGACGTCACGGCATTGCTTGGGCCCACGCGATATGTCCTTGAAGGCCAAGTGTTTTCGCCATGTCACGGTAGAGGTTACGGAAATCTGCCTGGGCTGCGTTTTCGCCGCGTCCTCGACCAGCCGCGCCGTTGACGCGCTGAGTATCACGCCCCCGACCCGATTGCGGTGTAACCCAGAGTGGCAGAACCAATTTCACCAGTGATGACCTAGCCGCAGTCCAACTCAACGCGCAAGCGCAGTTCGACGCCATCGCGGTGATCAGCTTGTGCGGCGAGCTGTGCGAAACCATGCGGCATGGCCAGCGCCGCCAGGCACGCCCGCACCGCGTGGTCCTCGAGGGCGGCCGGAGCGCCGAACACCGCCATGACGCCGTCTCCGGTGAACTTTTCCAACATGCCCCCGCAACGTCGCACCGCAGCCGCAAGCGCAACCTGGGTCGGTCATGATCTCTGGCGGCCGCTCCGCCCCGACACGCGGCGGCGATGTCCATCGAGTGGACGACGTCGGCAAACAGCACAGTGACCCGTTTGTACTCAGCCGTCGGGTTAGCCACGGTGGTCTGCGACCCGCACTCGTCGCAGAACTTGGCACTCGCGCAAATCGGAGCCGCACTTCGAGCACAACAGGACGAAGGTCATGCCAGCATGGGCTCGCCTATCCCGACCGTCCCAACAATAGGCCCGGAAACGTGGGTGAGCGCTTCGCCGGTCCTGCGTGATTTCTGTGAACGTTCACAGGAACTGGTGTCCGCATAGTGAACTCAAAGATTTGAACTGTCGACGTGGCGGGGGATCCGGCAGAACATCCCCCACCTGTTTTCGCAGGTCGCGACTTCCAAGTGTGCCACTTTGTTTAACTCAGGCTGAACAAAAGTTTGCATGGAGTGAATTGTTGGGGCTATCGGTTTCTGTGCCCTGGCTTTCAATCTACTGTCTTTTGCATGAGACGGCCCAGAAGTCCTGGACCAACTACGGCAAGTGGGGGTACTATGTCGCACTTTTTCGGTGTCAAGTCTGCCGACAGCCGTTAGGCAACCGTCTCAAACCAACGGCAACACAAGTCAACCCATCCGGGGTGTTGTAGCCAATCCCGCAGGATCTCATCGGAGGAATTCGCATGTCTTTTGTACGTACCTTGCCGGAGCACTTGACGGCAGCCGCCAGCAACCTGCAGTCACTCGGCGCGGCCCTGAACGTAGGCAGTGCGGCCGCGGCCGGCCCGATCACCGGGGTGGTTCCCGCGGCCGTCGACGAGGTGTCGATCCTGACGGCGGCCCAGTTCGCCACGCACGGCCAGCGGTTTCAGGAAATGAGCGAGCAGGCGGCCAGGATCCAGGCGATGCTGGCAGCCAATTTGGCAACAAACGGGGCAAGCTACGCCGAGACCGAGGCGGCCAACGCCGCGTTGGCGCATTGAGCGGCCTGAGTCGATAGGGAGTCATAGCGATGGTGGATTACGGCTTGTTGCCGCCCGAGATCAATTCCGCGCGCATATACGCCGGCCCGGGTGCGGCCTCGATGGTGAGCGCAGCGGTGGCATGGGAGAACCTGGCCGCTGACTTCGCGGCTGCGGCGTCTGGACACCGTTCGGTGATCGAGGCGCTGACGAGCGGGCCGTGGTTGGGTCCGGCGTCGGCGAAGGTGGTATCGGCTGTCTCGCCCTTCATCACCTGGCTGAGCACCAGCTCCGAGCAGGCCGCGGAAACCGCGAGCCAGGCGGCCGCCGCTGCGGCCGCCTACGAGAGGGCGTTCGCCGCCAGTGTGCCTCCGCCCCTGATCACGGCCAACCGCACGATGCTGCAGCAGTTGATCGCCACGAACCTCCTCGGCCAGAACAGTTCGGCGATCTCAATGCTGGAAGCACAGTACGCCGAATTCTGGGCGCAAGATGCCGGGGCGATGTACAACTATGCCGGCAGTTCAGCGGCGGCAACCAAGTTGACACCGCTGGCGGCACCGGCGGCGGTGGTGGACCCGCTCGGGGCATACGACCAAGCGTGGTCGGCGTTGAAGGCCGGCAATGCGAGCCTTCAGAGCCAGCTCAACAATGTGAGTGCAGCAGTCGGCCCCCGTTTCGGCGACATAGTGAAAACCCTGTCCACACCGCTCAACGGCCAGGGCGCGGCGCTCGATGCCTGGATTGTCGCCAACACCCCGTTCGACGACATCGTTCCCCTATACAGCAAGTACCTCTCGCCGTACGTCAACTCCCTGGCGGCCATGATTCAGTCGACGCAGACTGTCGGGCAGAACACCAGCGGTTGGTCGGGTATCGGGAACCTCGCGAACACGCTGCTCAAGCCGGCCGCTCCGGCGGCCGCCAAGGCGGCCGAAGGTGCGGCGCAGGCCGCGGCCGGCGCAGGGCAGGCCGCCTCGGGTGCCGCAGGCAACCTCGGAGCAGGTCTCGGCGGCGTTGCCGGCAGCCTGGGTAAAGCCTTGCCGATCGGCGGCCTGTCCGTTCCGGCGAATTGGGTACCCTGGCACGCCACCACGAATCCCGGTGTGGCGGCGGCGATTCCGGCCGCGGCCGAAGGCGGTAACAGCTTCCCGATGGCTCCGCCGCTGGGGCAGTTCGTCAACGGTGGTTACGGACGTAACGTGCCGCAATACGGCTTCAAGCCCTCGGTCATGGCCAAGCCGCCGGCCGCCGGTTAACCGGCCGATCATCAACACGGGGATAACAAGCGATGATCGACTATGGTCTCTTGCCGCCCGAGGTCAACTCCGGGCGCCTGTATACCGGTCCGGGGGCAGGTCCGCTGTTGGCTGCTGCGGCAGCGTGGAGCGGGTTGGCTGCGGACCTCCAGGTCGCCGCGGCGGGGCATCGGTCGGTGCTTTCCGAGCTGACCGGCGGTCCGTGGGTAGGTCCGTCGTCGGCGGCACTGGTCGCGGCGGCAGCACCCTTCATCAGCTGGCTGGACGGTGGTGCCGAGGATGCGGGGCAAGCGGCGACTCAGGCGTTCGCCGCTGCCGCCGCCTACGAAACGGCGTTCGCGGCGTCCGTTCCGCCACCGGTGATCGCGGCGAACCGGGCACTATTGGCGGCGCTGGTCGCGACGAACTTTCTCGGGCAGAACACTCCGGCGATCGCGGCGACCGAGGCTCTCTATCTCGAGTTCTGGGCCCAGGATGCGGCGGCCATGTACAACTATGCGGGCAGTTCGGCGGCAGCGACTCAGCTGACCGAGTTGCCGCAGCCGGCCGAAGTGGTGGACCCTGGCAGCCTGGCCGACCAGACTGTCGCCGCGGTCAAGAGCGCTGGTGATGCCGTCCAGGCCCAGCTCAACGGCATGGGAGCCCAGGTGGCGTCGCGAGTCGGCGATATCCTGCAGACGCTGTCGTCACCGCTGAATGGCCAAGGTGCGGCTATCGACCAGTGGATTATCGACAACACGCTGTTCGACGATATCGTTCCGCTCTATAACAAGTATGTCTCGCCTTACCTGAGTGCATTCGCCCAGGGTTTGCAGGACACGCTGTTCGTCGGTGATGAAACCGCCGGCTTCGCCAAGCTCGGCAGCGTTGCCAGCGATTTCGCCTCCGCTGCGCAGGCGGCCGAGAAGGCAGCGCAGGCGGCGGCCGCCGCCGTGCCCAAACTCTCCGGCAGCTTCGGCGGCGTGGCGGCGGGTCTGGGCAAGGCTGTACCGCTCGGCAGCGGGTTGTCTGTGCCGGTGAGCTGGACGTCGGCGACCGGTTCTGCCACCTCAGGGGTGACGGCCGTCAGCAACGCGACCTCGATTTCGGCCGCCGCCGAAGGCGCGGTCGGAAGTATGCCGGTAGCCCCGCCCTTCGGTCAGTTCGTCAATGCCGGTAACGGGCGTCGGACTCCCGCCTACGGGCATCGGCTGACCTTCATGACCAGACCACCGGCGGCCGGCTAGCGCCGACCGCGTCATCGGGGTGGCAGCGAAACCCAGGGATCTTCGCGTCGGAATACCGTAGGCATCTGCACGACGACGCCGTCGCGCGCGGCCAGCTCATCGAGGACACGGATGGAGACATCCAAATCATCTCCAGCAAAAGGTAAGGCGCGCAGCGGCTTTGACAGTGGACGAAAGAAGTCGTCCCAGTGGATCGGGATGATCCGACGGGCTCCGACCGCGCGAACCGTCGCATCCCAGTATTCTGCGATGTAGGCGCGTGGCTGCAGGCCGAGCTGACCCACGCTGAGATAGACGGCGTCGGCGCGCATGCCATTCAGTGCGCCGGCGACGTAACCGGCACTGCCCTGGATAAGCAGCCGGCGCCCCGACGGCCGGTGGTGGATCAGTGTCGACCAGGCTTCGCCACAACGGTAGGCGGATGCCTTCACCGGTGGCCGGACCGGAGCGTCGATTGTCCCCGGGAACCGGTCAGGCGGACAGTGGTGCGACTCGATGAGCGTAACGTCGTAGGCGCCCAACGTCATTGGTTCACCGGAGACCGCGACGACGATCCGTTCCGCGGACAGCCCGTAGCCGCGACCCACATTGGCGGCCGACTCGCCCCCCACCAGTTGGGCGCCGGTGCGGTCGGCGACCAGCGCGGAGTCCAGGGCGTGGTCGATGTGGGTATGTACGGGAATTACCGCGGCGAGCCGGGATGTTTTGGCCCGGGCCAGGCAACCGTCCACGCGCGCCGGTGCCGGTGCCACCTTCCCGGCCGCCACCCGTGCCAGGCCCGGACGGGAGAAGTAGCCATCGGTCATCAATGCCGAAGATCCGTCATCGACGAGAACCGTCGCAACGCCCATCCACGTCACCGAAACCGGTGAATCATGATCTGCCGCCGGTACATTGAAGCGGTCAGCATACTGCGTCAGGTTCGGGCGACCCAGTTTCAGCCGCATCAGCAGAACGCTCCGATCTCGACACCAGCCGCGCGGAGCTGGTCACGCACCGCTGTGGCGATCTGCACCGCCCCGGGCGAATCGCCATGTACACAAACAGATTCCGCCGTCAGGCGCAGCCTCGTTCCGTCAATCGCGGCTACTTCGCCGCTTCTCACCATGGTCAGCACCCGGCGCGCTATCACCGTCGGATCGTCCAGTACTGCTCCGGGTTCCCGGCGGGGGACCAATCGACCGTCGGATTGGTAGGCACGGTCGGCGAATACCTCCGCCACCGTGCGCAGACCGCGACGGTCGGCTTCGTCGAAGAATGCCGAACCCGCCATGCCGAGCACCGGCAAGGACGGGTCCACCGTCGCCACCGCTTCGGCCACTGCCGCGGCCTGATCCCGGTGCGTGACGATCGAGTTGTACAACGCACCATGGGGTTTGACATAGGCAACCGCGGAGCCGGCCACCTGCGCGAGTGCCTGTAACGCGCCGATCTGAAACACCACGTCGGCGAGCAGGTCTTCCGCGGCGACGTCGATGAAGCGGCGTCCGAACCCGGCCAGGTCCCGGTAACTCACCTGCGCGCCAATCCGCACTCCGCGCTCGGCGGCCGAACGGCACACCCGCAGCAGCCCGGCGGGGTCGCCCGCGTGGAAGCCGCACGCCACGTTGGCACTGCTCACGATGCCCAGCATGGCGTCGTCGTCACCGAGTTGCCAGATACCGAATCCTTCGCCCAGGTCGGCGTTCAGATCGATGGTGACCATTCGGCCAGCTTAGAAGGGAGCGTTGCCTACAGCTTGGCCACCTTGCTCGCGATCTGGCTGGCAATGGAGGTTGCGGACGGACCGGTCTGGTCGTACCCGCAGGTGACTATGTCGATGGCCAGGTTGTTCCGAACGGTCAGCGCCCGCTGGCAGGTCCAGCCGTCGCCGCCTTCCTGGGCCTGGGAACTGGTCAACATCCCGTTGTCGACGGTGACGTCGCCCACCGTCCAGATGGTGTCCGGCTGGTTGGGACTGACATCGTTGAACCGGCGGTTGGAACAGGCCTTCCAGCTCTGAATCGAGGAATTGTAGAAGTTGCTGGCGTCCTTGGCGTTTGGAAAGGCCACCACCGCCTGAATTGCGTAATGCTTGCGCTTCTTGGAGTCGTCGATGCTGTCGTCGAGCCGCTGCCCACGCATCGACGTCCATCCGGTGCCGGCATACACCTTGTCCTGCGCCGCACCGTCAACCGCCAGGCAGTTCTTGTCGTCGACGTTCTTGCTCCAATCCCACATGCCCTTGGCGTTGAACCAGACCTTCATCGACGTGGCGCCGAGGGCGGTGTTGATCTGGCTCGCGTCCAGCATCAGGCCGTCGAGCGCACTGACAGGTATCGGTGTCTGATTCGCCAGGCCGGCATTCGCGCCGGCGGCAGCGGTCCCGTCCACGACCTTTGTGCAGCCGGCAACCAGCATGCACGCGCCGGCCAGCACGGCGATCTGCAAGCGCACGTGGTCCCCCTCCCAATCCCGCACCCCGGTTCGCGGGCAGTCTCACCAGCCTAATGTTGCGCTCAGCGGTGTCGCCCGAGCAGCCGGCAAGAGACATAGATGAGAAACGAAATTGCGGCTACGAACACCGAAACCGGAACGCCGGGTGCCAGCGACAGCAGGATTCCTCCGACCGCTGCGATTTCGGCGAACAGCACCGAGGCGGCGATCGCCGCCACCGGCGCATTGACTACGCGGGCAGCCGCGGCGGCTGGCGTGATCAGCAACGACATCACCAGCAGCGCCCCGACGATCTGGACGGCTTGGGCGGCCACCACACCGACTAATGCGGCGAATACGATGCCCAAGCCGCGCACCGGAACGCCGCGGGCTTCGGCGACGTCGGGGTCGACCGTAGCGAACAACAATGGCCGGGCGCAGATCGTCAGCACGACGATGACCAGTGCACACACCACTGCCAACGTGGCCAGCCCGGAGTAGCCGACTCCGACGATCTGGCCGGTGAGCAAGGCAAAGCTGGTCCCGGTACGTCCCGGGTACAGGTGGATGAACAGCACCGCCAAGCCCAGCCCGAAAGCCAGCACCACACCGATTACCGAGTCGCGCTCCCGTGCCCGCTGCCCCAGGATGCCGAACAGCGCTGCCGCCAGGGCACTGCCGACCAGCGCACCGATCCCCACCTGAAGACCGGTCAGCAGGGCGAACGCCGCGCCGGTCAGCGACAATTCGGCCGAACCGTGTACGGCGAACGACATCTGGCGCATCACGATGAACGGCCCGATCAGCCCGGCCACCAGCCCCAGCAGGACCGCCGCGACCAAGGCCTGCTGAACGAAGTCGTGCCTGAGCAGATGGGCGGTCAGTTCGAAAGAGAACAGGTGGTCCAACGTCTCGGCCAGGCGCTCGCTCATCCGACCTGCCCCTCGGGAGCTCCGACGACGAAGTAGCGGTCTTTCACCTTCACCACCTCGATGTCGGCGT
The DNA here is from genome assembly GCF_054515735.1 of Mycobacterium sp. ML4. NCBI lineage: Bacteria > Bacillati > Actinomycetota > Actinomycetes > Mycobacteriales > Mycobacteriaceae > Mycobacterium > Mycobacterium sp. ML4. The sequence goes on along the minus strand of NZ_JBTNSY010000008.1, from coordinate 194,519 downwards.
GATACAGCTCCGAAAGCGTCTCGGCCGTCATCACCTGCTCGACGCTGCCTACCCGGAAGCGGCCGTCGACCAGATACATCACCCGGTCCACGTACGGCAGCAGCGGGTTGACCTCGTGGGTCACGACGATCACCGCCGTCTGACACTCGCATCGTCGCCGGTCGATCAGTTCGGCGACCAGTTTGGCGTTGGCCGGGTCCAAAGTAAGCAGCGGCTCGTCGCACAGCATGAGCGCCGGGTCGGTGGCAAGCGCGTGTGCGATACGCACCCGTTGCAGCTCGCCGCCGGACATCACTCCGACCCGTACATCGGCCAACCGCTCCGCGTTGACCTGACGCAGCGCCTGCTGCACGGCCGCACGGCGACGGGCCCGATCTGCGGACCGCAGCGGCAGCGGCCCCCAGCGATGTCCGTCCACCCCCAGAGCCACCAGATCGCGCCCGCGCAACATTACTTCCCGGTCGATCGGATGATGCTGCGGCACATACCCGATGGGGCCCTCGACGCGAACCAGACCGGCGCTCAGCGGCAGCTGCCCGAGCAAGACTTTGAGCAGCGACGTCTTACCGGCGCCGTTGGGCCCCAGCACCGCGATGAACTCACCGGCAGCCACCGACAGTTCGAGGTGGTCCCACAGCACCCGGTCACCGAAGGCCAACCGGGCACCGGCCAGCGCGACCAAGGGACGGCTCACGGATGCGCTCGCCTAACTGTGGGGGCTCGAGTGCAGTGCGGCCGCCAGTTGAGCGACGGTGTTGCGTTGCCAGGTCAGGTAATCGCAACCGCCGGGCAGGGTTTCGGAGACCTCGGTCACGGGAACGCCGGCTGCGCGGGCGGCGGCCTGCAGGTCGGCGGTCGCAGCAGTCGCGGTCTGCGGATTGACCAGCAAGGCTGACACCTCTCGGTGGTTGACCAGGTCCAGGGCCGACGCCATGTCTGCCGGAGCCGGATCGGCGTCGTTCTCGTTGGCCGTGGCGAAGCCGACCGGAGTGCGGTTGATCAGCCCCGACGCGGTCAGCAGGTAGTGCACGACCGGCTCGGTGGCAATAACCCCGGCGGCCGGGTAGGCGGTGGCGATGGCCCGCTCGGAGTTGGCGATCGCGTCCGCGCCGCGCCCGAACTGGGCCGCGTTGGCACGGTAGTCCGCGGAGTTGGGCGGGTCGAGGATGGCCAGCCTCTCAGCGATCGCGATGGCCACCGCCTTGGCGACGTTGAGGTTGTAGAAGACGTGCTCGTCGGGTGCGTCGCTCACCGTTCCCAGGTAGGAGTAGGCGTCGATCGCGTGGATGCCGGGGTGACCGGCCAGCACCCGGTCCACCCATGGGTCAAATCCGCCACCGTTGTAGATCACCAGATCGGCATCGGTCAGCGCTGCGGCGTCGGCCGGAGTTGCCTGATAGGAATGCGGGTCGGCGTCCGTGCCGGTCAGGATGGACTTGACGGCGATGTGGTCACCCGCCACGGCGCGCGCGACGCTTCCCCAGACGTCGGTCGATGCCACCACGGCGACCGCGCCCGGGTGGTCCGGTCCACTGGTTGCGCAGCCTGCCAATGCGGCCGAGCAGACCAGGCAGACAGCAAGCCACATCCGCACGTCGCATCCTCTCGCCGGGCCGGCAGGCCGACCCATAATACTAATGAAAATCGTTTCCATTATAAAGTCGTCGAGGCAACCCACCCGAAGCCTTGATGCGCGTGGCCGCAGATCCGTTGTAGCGTCACCGAACGTGAGTCCCATACCGCGAAGGCGGGCGACTCTGGCGTCGTTGGCAGCCGAGCTCAAAGTGTCGCGCACGACGATCTCGAACGCCTTCAACCGGCCGGACCAGCTCTCGCCAGAACTCCGTGACCGGGTGTTCGCCACGGCCAAGCGCCTGGGCTATGCGGGACCGGACCCGGTGGCGCGTTCCCTGCGCACCCGCAAAGCCGGCGCGGTGGGCCTGGTGATGACCGAACCGCTGACCTATTCCTTCAGCGACCCGGCGGCACGCGACTTCGTTGCGGGAGTCGCTCAGTCGTGTGAGGAGCTGGGCCAGGGCCTGCTGTTGGTGGCGGTGGGCCCGAGTCGCAGCATCGAGGATGGCACCTCGGCCGTGTTGGGGGCAGGGGTGGACGGGTTTGTGGTCTATTCGGTGCGCGACGACGATCCCTATCTGCAGGTGGTCCTGCAGCGGCGGCTGCCGGTGGTGGTGGTCGATCAGCCCGCGGACCTGCCCGGGGTGTCGCGGGTGGGCATCGACGACCGGGCGGCCATGCGCGAGGTGGCCCAGTACGTGCTGGGTCTGGGGCATCGGGAGATCGGGTTGCTCACCATGCGATTGGGCCGGGACCGCCGTCAGGGCCTGGTGGATGCCGAGAGGCTGAAGTCACCGACCTTCGACGTTCAGCGCGAACGCATCATCGGTGTCTGGGAGGCGATGACCGCCGCCGGCGTGGACCCGGGTTCGCTGACCGTGGTGGAAAGCTACGAGCACCTGCCGACCTCGGGTGGCGACGCCGCCCGGGTCGCGTTGGACGCGAATCCCCGCATCACGGCACTGATGTGCACGGCCGACATCCTTGCTCTCTCAGCGATGGATTACCTTCGCGCACACGGCATTTACGTCCCGGGGCAGCTTACGGTCACCGGCTTCGACGGCGTCGAGGACGCGTTGGCCCGCGGTCTGACCACCGTCGCGCAGCCCAGCCTGCAGAAGGGCCGTCGTGCGGGTGAGTTGGTGCTCAATCCACCGCGCTCGGGCCTGCCGGCGGTCGAACTACTCGCCACCGAGCTGATCCGCGGGCGTACTTCGGGGCCGCCCGCCTAGCCAGATGGTCGCGACCCGTCCCCCGCAAGCGGGAGGTGCCCCCAGCGACCGGCCTACTGCCGCTCTTGCGATCGCGACTAGCAGTTCTCGTGATCGCCGATGAGCAAGCGCATGGCAAGGTCGAGGCGCTTGCTCACGTCCGTGGCCGAAGCGCGCCGCGTGAGCCAGGCCAGCAGGTTGGACAGCCAGACGTCCGAGATCACCCTGGCGATGTGGTATTGGTCCTCGGTGGGCTCTCCGTCGCTCATCGCGCGGGCGAACATGCTGTCGATCAGTTTCTCGACCTGGTCCACTTCGCTGGCCGCCGACGCGTCGGCGAACACGTAGGCCCGGGTCATCGCCTCCGTCAGCAGTGGATTGCGCTGCATCGCGCGGTTGAGCTTGCCCACCATGAAATTCAGCCGCTGGAACGGCGTGCCGCCGGTCACCGCCGACCGGTCGGTCTTGGCGTCGATGCGGCTGAACTCGCGGCCCAGTGCCGACACCAGCAGGTGCACCTTCGACGGGAAGTAGCGGTACAGCGTCCCCACGGCCACGTCGGCCCGATCCGCCACCGCCCGCATCTGCACCGCCTCATAGCCGCCCTTGGAAGCGATAGCCATGGTGGCGTCCAGGATGCGTTTGCGGCGTTCGCGTTGCGCTTCCGAGCCCAGCTCGGACTCAGCCAGTACGGCCATGTTCACAACCTCGCGCGGTCGGCCGTCGGGCGACATGTGGCAGGCAGCTCCTCGTGCGGGCGATTCAATCGCGAACGATACGCATTATCCGCGGAAATCTCCCACCTCCTCAACGCTGGGCCAACCTCGTGTACTGGCCTGATGACCACGACTTGACGGTTGATTGGTTCCACTATTAGAACACGTTCTAGTGTGGACGAAAGATTTCTTGGTATGTGAATTTGACGACGCGGAGGACTGCTGGTGGTAGCGACCGTCACCGATGAACAGTTCGCGGCGCGCGAACTGGTGCGCGACTGGGCCCGCAGCGCGGCGTCGGGGCAGACCGCGAGTGTGGCGGTTCGCGCCGTTGAGCAGGGCGACGCCGAGGCATGGCGCCCGGTATTCGCCGGATTGGCAGAGCTCGGGCTTTTCAGTGTTGCGGTCGCCGAGGGCAGCGGTGGCGCCGGGGGCAGCATCGGCGACCTGTGCGCCATGGTCGAGGAAGCCGCAAAGGCGCTGGTACCGGGACCGGTCGCGACAACCGCGCTGGCAACTCTCGTCGTCACCGACGTCGATCTGCTGGGTGCACTCATGGCGGGCGAACGCTTCGCCGGACTGGCGCTCGAGGGTGACGTGACATTTGCCGGCGGGAAGGCGTCCGGTTCGATTCCGTTTGCGCTCGGCGCGGCTGCCGGTGCGGTGCTGTTGTTGCCGGCCGGCGGGAAGTGGCTGTTGGTCGACCTGGACGCCGACGGGGTGGTGCTGGAACCATTGCCGGCAGCCGACTTCTCCCGGCCCCTGGCCCGGGTGGAGCTGACCTCGGTGGCGGCCGCGGTGCTGGAGGCACCCGGTCTGCGCGATCTGGCCGCGACCCTGCTGGCCGCTGAAGCGGCCGGTATCACCCGTTATGCGCTGGAAACCGCCGTCGCCTACGCCAAGGTGCGTGAGCAGTTCGGCAAGCCCATCGGCAGCTTTCAGGCCATCAAGCACATCTGCGCCCAGATGCTGTGCCGGGCCGAGCAAGCCGAGGTGGCTGCCATGGATGCGGCGTGCGCCGCCGCGGACTCAGATTCCCAGCAGTTCGCCATTGCGGCGGCAGCAGCCGCCGCCATCGGAATCGCCGCGGCCAAGGCCAACGTCAAAGACTGCATCCAGGTGCTCGGCGGCATCGGCTGTACCTGGGAACACGACGCGCATCTGTACCTGCGTCGCGCCCACAGCATCAGCCGCTTCCTGGGCGGTCTCGAGCACTGGCTACGCAGGGTCGCCGCCCTGACCCAGTCCGGCGTGCGGCGCAAACTGTCCGTCGACCTCACCGAGGTCGAAGGGCAGCGCGCGGAGATTGCCGCGGCCGTCGCCGAGGTGGCCGCGCTACCCGCCGAGAAACGACAGGTGGCGCTGGCCGAGGCTGGGCTGCAGGCACCACACTGGCCGGCGCCCTACGGCCGCGCCGCGGGACCGGCCGAGCAGCTGTTGATCGATCAGGAGATGGCTTCGGCCGGCGTCGAGCGGCCGGACCTGGTGATCGGGTGGTGGGCGGCACCGACCATTCTCGAGCACGGCACGGCCGAGCAGATCGAGCGATTCGTCCCCGCCACCCTGCGCGGTGACTTCCTGTGGTGTCAGCTTTTTTCCGAGCCCGGGGCCGGTTCGGATCTGGCGTCGTTGCGCACCAAGGCCGTGCGGGCGGACGGTGGGTGGCTACTCACCGGGCAGAAGGTCTGGACGTCGGCCGCGCACAAGGCCGCCTGGGGGGTGTGCCTGGCCAGGACGGACCCGGTGGTACCGAAACATAAGGGCATCACGTATTTCTTGGTCGACATGAAATCGCCGGGCATCGAGATCCGGCCGCTTCGGGAGATCACCGGTGACTCGTTGTTCAACGAAGTGTTTCTGGACAACGTCTTCGTTCCGGACGAGATGGTCGTCGGTGCCGTCAACGACGGCTGGCGGCTGGCGCGCACCACGCTGGCGAATGAGCGGATCGCGATGGCAACCGGAACGGCGCTGGGCAATCCGATGGAGGAACTGCTCCGGGTGTTGTCTGAGATGGATCTCGATGCGGCGCAACAGGATCGGCTGGCCAGGTTGATCCTGCTGGCACAGGCCGGGGCGTTGCTCGATCAGCGCATCGCCACGCTGGCCGTCGGTGGCAGGGACCCGGGGGCGCAGTCCAGCGTGCGCAAGCTGATCGGGGTGCACTACCGGCAGGAGCTTGCCGAATTCGCCATGGATGTGTCCGAGGGCGGCGGCTTGGTGCGCAACCGCGCGGTGTTCGATTTCCTCAATACCCGGTGCCTGACCATCGCCGGGGGTACCGAGCAGATCCTGCTCACCGTGGCCGCCGAGCGGTTGCTGGGGTTGCCGCGCTAGCAGTTTGGCGGGAGCGCGCAGGGCCTGCGCGCGGTGCCACCTCGCCGAGTCCTTCTACGGCGCCTTCTCACAGCGCCATGTCACCGAGCCTTCGCACAGCGCCACCTCGCCGAGGCTGCATTGTTGCAGGGCGTTACTCGCACTTTCGCTGCAGATTTGCAGTTTGGGCGGGCGTTGTCGGACCTCGGGGCCAGTATCGGGGCCATGACGGCCGTGGTGTTCAAGGGCAATGAAGCGATCGAGCGCGGGGAGCTCACCCGACACGAGCTGCGGCGGTGGTACCGTCCGATCTTCCCCGGGGTTTATAGCCCGGCGGGACAACAGCTTTCGCTGCGACAGCGGACCGAGGCTGCGTGGTTGTGGTCGCGGCGCTGTGGGGTGGTGTCCGGTGTTGCGGCCTCGGCACTGCACGGTGCGCAGTGGGTGGACGCCGATGTGCCCATTGAGCTGACCTGGTCCGTTACTCGATCACCGGGCGGAATCGTCGCACGTAATCAACTGTTGGCGGACGACGAAATCAGACGGGTAGCGGGTTTGCCTGTCACCTCTTTGGTGCGAACGGCATACGACCTTGGACGTCTGCTGCCGCGCGGGCAGGCGGTCGAGCGTTTAGACGCCTTGATTCGCGCGACGCGGGTCTCCCCTGAGGCTGTGCTCACGTTGGCGGAGCGGTACCCGGCAGCACGAGGCATCCGAAGACTAAGGGCTGTAATGGATCTCGTCGACGGCGGCGCCGCCTCGCCCAAGGAAACCGAATTGCGTCTGTTGTTGATCGATGCCGGGTTTCCGAGACCGGTGACCCAGATCCCGATCGTCATCAACTACCGCACCTTCGCCGTGCTCGACATGGGCTGGCCTGAGTTCGGTGTCGCGGTCGAATATGACGGCGACGAACATCGGATCTCGCGCCAGCGGTACGCCTGGGACCAGAAGCGGCTGCGCAAGCTTCAGGAGCTGGGCTGGATTCTGGTCCGCGTGATTGCCGAGGACACGCGCGTGGATGTCCTCGAACGTGTCACGAGGGCGCTCGTGGCGCGCGGCTGGCAGCAGGAAGGGGAGCGTGCGCTGGCGGGGTGAAGCTGTCGTTCGCCGAGGCTGTGTTTTTGGCGGGTGTTACTCGCACTTCCGCTGCAAATTTGCAGTCTGGATGAACTGCGCGGCCGCCCGCAGGCTGGGCCTGGCAACCTACGAGAAGTTCGTCTGCGCGCAGGTGCTGGGCGAGGTGAGGTTGACGCCCGGGTAGACCACCTGCATGTGGGTGCACACGAAGACCATCACGTTGGTCATCGGCTGGCCGGTCGCCCAGCTCGTCGAATCGATGACGCCGGTGGTCTGGTATTTGTCCGGAGGGCCCTCGCCGAAGTAGACGGTGGTGATCACGTCGCCCCCGCCGGTCTTCATGACCCGCTCGAACTGGCTGGTGGCGTGGGCATCCAAATAGGCCAACCGGCTGTTGGAGCGGACCTCGGTCGTTTGCCGCGCCCACAGACCGGGGGGGAAGCCGGCTGGGCCGTCGGGCGTCATCAGGTTCGCCCCCGCGACGAAGTCGCAGCTGCCGTTGCCGTGGCAGTCGACGATGCTGTGCGTCTGGATCTGGGTCGCTTCGTCGACGGGAAACAGGGTGGTCGCGGTATTGCTGGCAGCCGCCGCCATCGGAAGGGGCATCGTCACGATCAGCCCAGCCACAGCCAGACCCGGTACCAGCCGCTTCATTCGGCTCCCCTTCCCACAGTTGTGTGACTACTCGTCGTAGGTCACTTCCACCGAATCAGATTCCGGGTGAGATTGACAGGCCAGAATCAGCCCGTCGTCGAGGTCCTGCTGTTCGAGCACGTCATTGACTTCCATACGCACTTTGCCGCTGCGCAGGGTCGTTGCGCACGCTCCGCAGTGGCCCTCCCGGCACGAGAACGGCGCGTCCAGGCCTTTGGCCAACAGCACGTCCAGCAGTTTGGCGCTGCGCGGCCAGGACACGGTGTGGGTCTCGCCGTCGAGTTCCACCACGGCGGTGGCCGGCGCCTCGTCACCGTCGTCCTCGATCTTGACGGCCGCGAACGGATCGGAATCCAGCGACTTGAAAACCTCGATGTGCACTTGCCGCGCAGGTACTTTGAGTGTGTCCAGGGCACTTCGCACGGCTTCCATGAACGGCCCGGGCCCGCAGATGAAGGCGGGGCGGCTGGTGAACGGGGCGGCCAGCGCCGCCAGCGCGGCCGCGCTCGGAAGTCCCTGCAGCGATTCCAGCCAGTGCACCACGGTGAGGCGGTCCGGATACTTGGCGGCCAGCTCGCGCAGTGCATCCCGGAAGATGACCGAACGGTCGTCCCGGTTGGCGTAGACCAGCATCACCTGCCCGCTGCCTTCGGACAGCGCCGACTTGCAGATGGACATGATCGGGGTGATCCCGCTGCCCGCGGCGAGTAGCAGAAAGTCGTCGTCCAGCGTCTTGGGTACGAAGGTGCCCGACGGGGCAAGCACGTGGATCCGCATGCCCGGGTGCGCGTTGTCGCACAGCCAGTTCGACGCATAGCCGTCCGCGGTGCGCTTGACCGTCACCGTCGGCGAGTCGTCGGTGAACGGCGAACTACACAATGAGTAGCAACGCGCCACCGACCCCGTGCGGTCGCTGGGTACCCGCAGCGTCAGGAACTGACCGGGAGCGTAACGCAGCCGCTCGGCGGGGACGGGCGCGTCGCTCGGGACCGCGAACACCAACGACCGTGCGTCGTCGGTCTCGGCGACGACCTCGGCGATTTCCAGCTGCAGGACGTGGTCGCCGAGCGGCTCGTCGGGTGCTTGGTCCAGATCCGCCTCGGTCAAGGCGCTTCCTCTCTTCGGTATTAACTAGAACATGTTATAGAAACCCCGATTCACATCTCTACCAGCCGCAGGAACACCCTGCTCGACACAAATCGGAACGTGTTCTAGTCTTTTGTTTATGTCGGCACTCCCAGGAGGCATACCTCAGTGACCACTATTCAACAGCGTGATGCGCAGGCGGTCCTAGCTGCCATCGATGATCTGCTGCCGCGGATAAGGGAGCGCGCTCAGGCCACCGAAGACCGGCGCCGCCTGCTCGACGAGACCGTTCAGGAACTGGACGAGGTCGGCTTCTTCACCCTGCTGCAACCCGAACAGTGGGGCGGCTTGCAATGCGAACCCGCGCTGTTCTTCGAGGCAGTGCGACGCCTGGCCAGCGCCTGCGGGTCCACCGGCTGGGTCAGCTCGATCCTCGGCGTGCACAACTGGCACATGGCCCTGTTCGACCAGCAGGCCCAGGAGGAGGTCTGGGGTGAAGACGCCAGGACCCGTATCTCCTCGTCGTACGCCCCGATGGGCGCCGGGGTCGTGGTCGACGGCGGGTACCTGGTGAACGGGTCGTGGAACTGGTCGTCTGGCTGCGACCACGCCACCTGGGCCTTCCTCGGCGGACCGGTCATCAAGGACGGCCGCCCGGTCGACTTCGGCAGCTTCCTGATTCCGCGCACCGAGTACCGCATCGACGACGTGTGGCACGTGGTCGGCCTGAAGGGCACCGGCAGCAACACCGTTGTCGTCAAGGACGTCTTCGTGCCCCGGCACCGGTTCCTGTCCTACAAGGCGATGAACGACGGCACCGCCGGCGGGTACCGGACCAACACCGCCCCGGTCTACAAAATGCCTTGGGGCACAATGCACCCCACCACCATCTCGGCGCCCATCGTGGGCATGGCCTACGGCGCCTACGAAGCGCACGTCGAGCACCAGGGTAAGCGGGTGCGGGCCGCCTTCGCGGGCGAGAAGGCCAAGGACGACCCGTTCGCCAAGGTGCGCATCGCCGAGGCGGCCAGCGACATCGACGCGGCATGGCGACAGCTGCACGGGAACGTCGCCGAGGAGTACGCGCTGCTCTCGGCCGGCAAGGAGATCCCGTTCGAGCTGCGTGCCCGGGCCCGGCGTGATCAGGTGCGCGCGACCGGGCGTGCGATCGCTTCGATCGACCGGCTGTTCGAGGCCTCCGGTGCCACCGCGTTAGCTAATGACGCTCCGGTGCAACGATTTTGGCGTGACGCGCACGCTGGTCGGGTGCACGCGGCCAACGACCCCGAGCGGGCCTACGTGATCTTTGGCAACAACGAGTTCGGGTTGCCGCCCGGCGACACCATGGTGTGATGACGACTGTTGACGAGCTGACATTCGAATCCACTTCGCGCTTTGCGGAAGTTGACGTTGACGGCCCGCTGAAGCTGCACTACCACGAAGCGGGGGTTGGTAACGACCAGGCGGTGGTGCTGCTGCACGGCGGCGGGCCCGGCGCGTCGAGTTGGTCGAACTTCTCGCGCAACATCGCGGTGCTGGCCCAGCAGTTCCACGTGCTGGCGGTCGATCAGCCGGGTTACGGGCGCTCCGACAAGCGGGCAGAGCACGGGCAGTTCAACCGCTACGCGGCACGTGCTTTGAAGGGCCTGTTCGACCAGCTGGAGCTGGGACGTGTTCCGCTGGTGGGTAATTCGCTGGGTGGCGGGACCGCGGTGCGGTTCGCGCTGGACTACCCGGACCGCGCTGGCAAGCTGGTGCTGATGGGGCCGGGCGGTCTGAGCGTCAACCTGTTCGCACCTGACCCCACCGAGGGGGTCAAGCGGCTGGGGAAGTTCTCCATGGAACCCACCCGCGAGAACCTCGAAGCATTTCTGCGGGTCATGGTGTACGACCAGAAGCTGATCACCCCCGAGCTGATCGACCAGCGTTTCGAGCTGGCCAGCACGCCGGAGTCGCTGCAAGCGACCCGAGCGATGGGAATGTCCTTCTCCGGGGCCGACTTTGAGCTCGGCATGATGTGGCGCGAGGTGTACAGGCTTCGCCAGCCGGTCCTGCTGATCTGGGGCCGGGAGGACCGGGTCAACCCGCTGGATGGCGCTTTGGTGGCACTCAAGACCATCCCGCGGGCTCAGTTGCACGTGTTCGGGCAATGTGGACATTGGGCTCAGGTAGAGAAGTTCGACGAGTTCAACAAGCTGACGATCGATTTCTTGGGAGGCGCGAGATGAGTATCCGGTCGCTCGGCTATCTGCGCATCGAGGCCACGGATATGGCCGCTTGGCGTGAGTACGGCCTGAAGGTGCTTGGCATGGTCGAGGGTAAGGGCACCGTTCCCGGTGCGCTCTACCTTCGGATGGACGACTTCCCGGCCCGGCTGGTGATCGTTCCCGGCGGGCAGGACCGGTTGGCCGAGGCAGGCTGGGAATGCGCGAATGCCGAAGGCCTGCAAGAGATCCGGAACAGCCTCGAGGTGGAGGGCACGCCCTACAAGGAAGCCACCGCGGCCGAACTGGCCGAACGCCGGGTCGACGAGATGATTCTGTTCAACGACCCGTCGGGCAACCCATTGGCCGTCTTCCACGGTGTCGCCCTGGAACACCGCCGCGTGGTCAGCCCATACGGCCACAAGTTCGTCACCGCGGAGCAGGGCCTGGGGCACGTGGTACTGACCACCCGCGATGACGCCGAGGCGTTGCACTTCTACCGCGACGTGCTGGGCTTCAAGCTGCGCGACTCGATGCGGATGCCCCCTCAGGTGGTGGGCCGACCCGCTGACGGGGCGCCGGCCTGGTTGCGCTTCTTCGGCTGCAACCCGCGGCACCACTCGCTGGCCTTCCTGCCGATGCCGACACCGTCGGGCATCGTGCACCTGATGGTCGAGGTGGAGAACTCCGACGATGTCGGACTGTGCCTGGACCGCGCGCTGCGCCGCAAGGTGCCCATGTCGGCTACCCTGGGCCGTCATGTCAACGACCTGATGCTGTCGTTCTACATGAAGACGCCCGGCGGCTTCGACGTCGAATTCGGTTGCGAGGGCAGGAAAGTCCAAGACGACACTTGGATTGCGCGGGAAAGCACCGCGGTCAGCCTGTGGGGCCACGACTTCTCCGTCGGTATGCGTGGCTAGCCTTCAGGGATGACTGCCGCGCCGATTGACCCGCGCGCATTCCGCACCGTGCTGGGTCAGTTCTGCACTGGGATCACGATCATCACCACCGTGCACGAGGACGTGCCGGTCGGTTTCGCATGCCAGTCCTTTGCAGCGCTGTCGCTGGATCCGCCGCTGGTGTTGTTCTGCCCGACCAAGGTGTCACGCTCCTGGCAGGCCATCGAGGCCAGCGGCCGGTTCTGCGTCAGTGTGCTCACCGAGGCGCAGAAGTCCGTCTCGGCCCGCTTCGGATCCAAGGAGCCCGACAAGTTCGCCGGGATCGATTGGTGGCCATCCGAACTCGGCTCGCCGATCATCGAGGGCTCGCTGGCCTACATCGACTGCACGGTGGCGTCGGTGCACGACGGCGGTGATCATTTCGTGGTGTTCGGCGCGGTGCGCTCGCTCTCCGAGGTGCCCAGGATCAAGCCACGTCCGCTGCTGTTCTACCGGGGTTCCTACACCGGCATCGAGCCGGACAAGACCACTCCGGCGCAATGGCGCGATGACTTGGAAGCATTTCTGACGACGACCACTGAGGACACCTGGCTTTGACCGGCGTTTGTCGATCATTTTTACACGAGCGCCGGAAATCGATTTATCGAACTAATTTGTCAACCTTATTCAGCGGCATTTTTGGCTATTCCAATTCGGTGGTGACCGGGTTAACATCTGGGCCATTGCGCTCCCGCTCACAGATAAGGGTTATGAAATGTCAATCGAAGCAACCGAGTTGCGCGTCTCCGATCTCCGAGAACGAGACGCGGCCGAAGAGGCCTGGCAATGGATCGTCGACCTCAAAGAACGGGCGAAGTCCAACAGCGCCGCCGCCGAGGCTGAGCTCGACGCCATTTTCCGTAAGGGCACCCCTCCCGGCGAACTGGACGGACCGACCGACGGCATCCTGGTCATGACCACGACGAATCCGGTCGTGGACGCCGCGGCCCGCTTCGTCACCAGCCTGTGGATGCCGTGGCGGGGTAAGCGATTCGACCTTGCGGCCGGCACCGGCGACAACCGGATGACCTCCAACTCCAAGCTCCCGTCGAAGTTGCTGTGGCCGCTTTACAAGATGAAGGACGCCGCCGACGGCAAGCTCGCCTTCGACTTCAAGACCTACCAGGACGCCGGCAAGCTGGACCCGGACGTCCAGGTCATGGTCATCGATTATTCCGACGTCAAGGAAAACCCCTACGTCATCATCCGCAGTATCCGCGACGAACTGGTCGAGGTGGTGCAAGGTACGTATCTGGGCAAGATCCTGTTCCGCCTGCCGCGGGACCGTTACGAGATGATCGGCTTCTTCGCGCTGCGAACCTAAGGGCGAGGGTCAGGCCCGGTCGTCGCCTTCGACGGCCGGGTCGTAACCCGGCAGACCCAGCTCCTCGCGCATCAGCTCGGCCGCCCGCTCGGCGAACATGGAAATGGTCAAGAACGGATTCACTCCGATCGCCCGCGGGATCACTGACGCGTCGCACACGAAGAGCCCGTCGTAGGTGCCGCCGTCCGGCCGGAATACCCGTCCGGCATGGTCGACCACACCCGCGTCGACATTGTCCGCGGTGGTACAACCGCCCATCGGATGAGCGGTGATCAGATGCTTGCCCAGGAACCGCTTGTCCCAGCGCGGATTTTTGATGTATGTCCCGCCGATGGCTTCGACCGCCGGCCGCATGACGGCGTCCACATCCTTATAGACGAGCTCCGTCGGTGCCCCCGGCCAGTCGACCTTGACGGTGCCGTTCTTACGCAGCACCAACTCGCCGTCCGAGTTGTCGTGCACCATGATCAGAAAGCCGAGCGAGTGGTTCATCGCACCGTCGGTGTTGAATGTGATGTCGCGGCGCCACCGGTCGAGCTTGGCTTTGCGATAGTCGCGGTAGCTGGTCGCTGCCAGACCCATCAGCCCGAAGCGGAAGCTGTCGATCAGGGCGCGGGGCAGCGACAGATCTTGCACCGTGAATCGTTTACGCAGGTCAGACTGGTCGGCGCCGAAACGCATGGCGGCGGTGATACTGGGCCCGCAAGCCAGCAGTGAGCGCGGTGGCCCGTCGGTGGTGGCCCAGGTCTGGGTGTCGGTCTGCATGTCGGTGTTGTAGGCGACGCCGAAGTTGTCGCCGTTGCCGCTGAAGTTCTTGCCGAGCCGCGTCGACATCTGCAGCCCGGCCTGACTTGAGCGCAACAGGATGCCGTTGCTTCCCAGCGTGCCCGCCGACACCACCACCTGCCGGGCGACGACCGCCGTCTCGATTGCCCCCTTTTCGCCGGTGCGACGGGTCACGACGCGCCAGCGGCCGTCATCGGTCGGTTCGACGCGAAGTCCCTCGATGCCGGTGAACAATTCGACGCCGTAGTGCGCGGCCATGGGCAGGTAGTTGGTCATGAGGGTGTTCTTCGAACCGGTGTTGTCGCCGGTTCCGTCACCGCCGTGGTTGGGGCACCGCCGGCGCTGCACCCCGTATTTCGTGACCCGGTCCTCGGTGCTGACGGTGAGGTTGAGCAGCTGCAGCTGAGCTCGGGCGTTTTTGGCGATCTGGGTGAACGCGTCGACGCGGCGCAGCGGCACGTTCTCGGCGTAGGGAACCGCACCGAGCATGCGCCGGGCTCTCCCGTAGTACTCGTCGAGTCCGCCGACTCCTTCGGGTTCCTGTTCGACCAGCCGTTGGAACTCTTTGGGCCACGACGCCAGAAACACCTCGCGGTCCGGCACGATCGCGACGTTGAAATTGATCAGCGAGGTGCCACCCAAACCGTTCGCATGGATGACGTCGATGGTCTTGAAGCGTTCGAGTTCGATCAGCCCGAGTGGATTGATCGGCGACCGCAGCTCGGCCGCCGCCGCCTTCTCGGTCTCCGGGAAGGTGCCGGTCGGGTGCTCGGAGCCGCGCTCAAACACCGCGATGTTCAGCCGTTTGCCGCCTGATTGCGCATTGCGCGCGTTGGCCACTCCGAGGCGTGCGGCGGTGATGGCGCCGCCGTAACCGGAACCGAGGATCACCACGTCGTACTCGCTGCGCATTGCATCCGGTGCTGCGGCCAGAGTCGCGGCGGTCTGTAGGGCCATTCGGGAGGGCGATTCCACCATGGCGGCAACCTCCAATGTCGGGGACCGATAAATGTGTAGCGCAGCCTAAACCCCACCGCAGCTGACTTGCCACGATTCTTCTGAAATTGGCCGAGAATCTTTTCAGACTTGACTCGACCGCGATTATCCGTCGGTTACGACACCGACGTAAAGCTGCTTTACATTTGAAATCCGGGGCGAATTGTCAAGATGCTGGACAGTCCAATTCAATTCGCGAAAAAACAACGATCAGGGCTCGCTTAAATAACGCATCGTGTGTACTGTGCGAACTCACTAACAACGTCAGTTAGGCGCCACTTCCATCTGATCACCTGGGAACCGTCATGCCTTCTTCGTCTGTCTGCCCCGCTGCGCCCGGGTCGCGGAAGGGCGCGGCAGCATGAATCCGGTGATCGATGCCGCCGTTCCGGTGGTCGCACCCCCGGCGCATGTCGAACCGCGCCGGAGCGTTCCCCGGATCGTCGGCGTGGGACGCCGCGCGGCGCGAAAGGCTGACGGTTCGCTGCAGACGCTCGGCCGCTTCTTCGCACTGGCCGTGCAGTCCGCGGTCTACCTGATCACCGATCTGGTGCGGCTGCGCCACCCGTGGCGAGACACGCTCAACCAGGCCGCGTTCATCGTCAGTGTCACCGCGATCCCCGCGCTGCTGATCTCCATCCCGTTCGGAGTCATCGTTGCGGTGCAGGTGGGCACCGTCATTCAGCAGGTCGGCGCGACGTCGATCTCGGGTGCGGCCGGTGGTCTCGGTGTCATCCGCCAGGCCGCGCCGATCGTTGCCGCGCTGCTGTTGGGCGGCGCGGCCGGCGCGGCGGTGACCACCGACCTGGGCGCGCGCAGCATCCGCGACGAGGTCGATGCGCTGCGCGTGATGGGCATCGACCCGGTGCAACGCCTGGTCACGCCACGGCTGGCGGCGATGATCATGGTGGCGCCACTGTTGTGCGTCTTCATCATCTTCATGGGCCTGTCGGCCGGCTACGTGATCAATGTCGGTTTTCAATCCGGCACTCCGGGCAGCTACATCGCCTCGTTCGGATCCTTTGCCACCACAGCCGATCTCGTCGTCGCGCTGCTGAAGACATGGCTTTTCGGCGTGATCGTCACCCTGATCGCCTGTCAGCGCGGCCTGGAGGCCAGGGGAGGTCCGCGCGGGGTGGCTGACGCGGTCAACGCGGCCGTGGTACTGGGCGTGGTCGCGGTCTTCCTGCTCAACCTGGTGATCACCGAACTCGTCACCACGCTCATGCCGACGAAGGTCGGATGATGGCCGGGTACGTGGCCAAGCCGGCGGAGTACCGGCCGGGCGGCCTGGCCGGGGTGTTCCGGCTGCCGGTGGGCGTGGCCAATCGGGGTCTGTCGTTCTTCGAGCGGCTTGGCCACCAGACCGGCTTCCTGGTGCTGGCCCTCGGAGCGATACCGCGGACGGTGACCAGATACCGGCGCCACACCGGGGCGATCCTGGTCGACATGATCTGGGGCAACGGATCACTGATCGTCGGCGGTGGGACGGTGGGCGTGCTGGTGTTCATGGGCGCCGCGATCGGGGCGTCGGTAGGCATCGAGGGATATGCCGCCCTGGACATGGTCGGCATGGGCCCGCTCACCGGCTTCATCTCCGCCTATGCCAACACCCGGGAGATGGCACCGATGATCGCGGCGATCGGATTCGGTGCCCAAGCGGGCACCCGGATGACGGCCGAGATCGGCGCGATGCGGATATCCGAAGAGATCGATGCCCTTGAGGTGCAAGGCATTGCGTCGATTCCCTACGTGGTCACTCCGCGTGTCATCGCCGGAGTCATCACCATCATTCCGCTGTATCTGATGTCGCTGGTGCTGAGCTACCTGTTCTGCTCCCTGGTGGTCAACGTGGTTCACCATCAGTCGTCGGGCACCTACTCCCACTACTTCGATGCGTTCATCCAACCGTCCGACGTGCTCCTCTCGGTCGTCAAGGCGGCGATCTTCGTGCTGCTGATCGTGGCAATCCATTGCTATGAGGGCTATTACGCGGCCGGTGGTCCCGAGGGTGTCGGTCGAGCTTCCGGTCGTGCGATCCGAGCCAGCCTGATCTCGGTGGTGGTCGCCGACATGGTGCTCACCCTGGTGTTCTGGGGCAACAATCCCGGCCTGCGGTTGTCGGGGTAGCACATGACGATTCGTGATCTGTTCGCGCTAGCCCCGACCGCAACCAACTTGAGGATTCGTGGCCTGATCGTGGCGGTGCTGTTGGCGCTGGTGGGTACCGTGCTCTACCAGACCGCTCAAGGAACGTACGATGACACCTTCAGACTCACCGTCATCGCCAACACGATCGGTGAGGGCCTGGCGCCGGGCGCTGAAGTCAAGTTCCACGGCCTGGCCATCGGGTCGGTCAAGGAACTGGAATCGGTCGGATATAACCGGCAACGAATGACGGTGGTGCTCGATCCGCACCAGGCCACGGCGCTGACCACCGATACCAGAGCCAGATTCACCTCGTCGAACGTATTCGGCACCGCCGCGGTCGAACTGGTCAGCGACGGCAACGGGCCCGCGCTGCGGCCGAACCAGACGCTGGTGATGAGCGCCGACGTGCAGTCGGCATCGATCACCGGGTTGTTGCGTCAGGGCCAGAAACTGAGCCGCAGCTTCGACAACCCCGAATTCGAGCACGTCATCGAGGTGCTGCGCCGGCATGCCGATGTCGTCGAACCACTGGCCAGGGCCGGGTCGGATCTGGCCAGGATCATCGCCGACACCGACACCATGCCTGTCGCTCAGTCGCTTTCGGTGCTGGCATCGTTCGTCAGTGGGCTCGGCGACGCGCTGCCCGTGGTGGGGCTGAGCACCAACCTGCTGGACGGGTTGAGCCCATTGGTCGGGCCAAGCGGTATCGAGCGGACAAACCTGGTTTTCCAGCAGACCGGCCAGTTGCTGGTTGACGTCGGCGGGATCTCCGCGCAGCACAGCACCTGGATCGCCCAGCTGGTCAACGCGATCATGAACGTCGGCGTGCCGGCGTCCTTCGCCGCCGGCAGCCTGGCACCGGCCTACGACCGGCTGGCAGGTTTGGTTGACCGCGCGGACGGTGCCCTGACCGTGGTCGACGGACGGGTCCGGTTGCGCACCGAGGTCTCACTGGACGGCGGGCCGCAGCGATGAGAAGCCTGTTCAGGCCGGTCTTTTGGCTCACGGTGTTCACGGCGGTGGTTACCGTGTGCGCGATCCTGCTGCTCACCGCATTGCGTAGCCCGGTCAATGGCGCGGTCTCGCACTACACGGCAACGTTCACTGATGTGTCCGGCCTGGACGTGGGCAATGACGTCCGCATCTCCGGAGTGCAGGTGGGCAAAGTGGAGGGCATCCGGCTCGAGGGCCGGACCGCCAAGGTCGATTTCACTGCGCTGAATGCGCACCCGTTGTATCGCAACACGATTGCGGCGGTGCGCTACCAGAACCTGTTGGGCCAGCGCTACGTGGAGCTGGTCCAGCGTGGCGCGACCGGCGACCGGATGCCGGCGGGTTCGACGATCCCGGTGGGCCAGACGGTGCCTTCGTTCGATATCACCAAGCTGTTCAACGGATTCCGGCCGGTATTCCAGACGCTCGACGCAGCGCAACTCAACCAGTTCGGCGAGAACCTGCTGCGCCTGATCCAGGGCGACGACACCGGCATTGGGCCGGTGCTGCGAGATCTCGACGTCATCTCCAAGTACGCCGTCAACCGGCAGGCCGTCATCACCCTGCTGCTGCATAACCTCAGCGAGCTGTCACATGATCTCGGCGGCAAGTCGCAGCAGTTGTTCGACCTGATCAACGCGCTCAACGGTGCACTGGAGACTTTCACGTCCAAAGCCGAGCAGTTTCGCACCTCCATCGACATCGAACTGCCAATGATGCGCAGCCTCGTTCGGGTGCTGCAGACCGCGGAGCGCGGCTTCGACGCATCGACATCGCCGCTGTATGACCTGAGCACGCGGCTGTTCCCGCAGACACCCACCGTTATCGCCGGGCTGTCGCTGACTCCCACTCTGATCCAAGGACTGCGCGATTCGCTGGTCGACGACGAACGCCCGGCGTTCACGTGTTCCAACGGCGAGCTGAGCCTGCCCGGTATCGGCGAAGTGTCCTTCGCTCAACAGGGTTTGGTCGTATGCCGATGATGAGGGGCCGCCGTGTGCTCGACGATCGGGGTGAGGCCGTACGCAACCGCCGGATCGGCGTCGTCGGCGTGTTCGCGATCGTGGTCGCATTGGTCACCACCGCGCTTGCCTATGTCAATCCGGCGGGCCAGGCCAGTTACACGGCGCACGCGGGGACTTCGGGCGGGGTGCGCGTGGGTGACGAGGTCC
Organism: Mycobacterium sp. ML4; assembly: GCF_054515735.1. Taxonomy (NCBI): domain Bacteria; kingdom Bacillati; phylum Actinomycetota; class Actinomycetes; order Mycobacteriales; family Mycobacteriaceae; genus Mycobacterium; species Mycobacterium sp. ML4. The sequence goes on along the minus strand of NZ_JBTNSY010000008.1, from coordinate 175,314 downwards.
GCGTCGCCGGCGTCCCGGTGGGCAAAGTGACCGCCGTCGGACTGAACCGAACGCTGGTGGAGATGACGTTCGCCGTCGACCGCTCGGTGGCGATCGGGTCGGATTCGACGCTGGACATCCGGCTGTTGACCCCGCTGGGCGGTCACTACGTGGCCCTCGACCCGCAGGGCAGTGCGCCGTTGGGCCACAACGTCATTCCACCCCAGCGGGTCAAGGCGCCCTTCGAGGGCAACGACATCATTCAGGCGGTGACGCCGTTCCTGCGAGATGTCAACGGCCAGGTCATCCATGACACCTTCACCGAACTCGCCGATGCCACCAACAAATATCCGAACGCTCTGCGTGAGATCCTGCAGTCCGCGAACGAGTTGACCGGATCGTTGAGCAAGATGAGCGGTGACTTCCATCGTGGCCTTGATTTCGTCAACGACGCGAGCGGCGCGTTCGCTTCGGGCCGCCGGCAACTCACCGCTCTGATCGAGCAGTTCGCGTTGGTGGGGCAGCGTTACACCAGCAAGTCCGTCGACATCATCGAGTTCTTCACGCTGCTTGGGGAATTGACGCGCATCATCGACCGGGTCATGGTGTTCTACAACCGTGAGCTGGCGCCGTCGGTCAACGGCATCGACGACATCGTCACCGCACTGGTGGCACACCCGGAGCGGGTCGGCAAGGCAAGCGAGGGCCTGACCCAGATCGTCAACGTGATGTTGCCGATGCTGCAAGGACACGGTGTCGTCGTAGACCAGAGCCACCGGGTGGTGCGCGCCCCGGCCGTCTGTCTGCCCAACATGGTGAGGCAGTGCTGATATGAAGAAACGAACTGCCTGGATCGGCGCCACGGTGTCGGCTGTGGTCGTCGGAATCGTCGCCCTCGCCGTCACCGGAGCAAAGGTGATGACTCCCGCCACCCGGCCGTTGTGTGCTGAATTCAGCGACGCCGTCGGCCTTTACCCGGGCAACAAGGTGCAGTTGCTGGGCATTGACGTGGGCTCGGTGACCGCGATCGCGAACAAGCCCGATCACGTGCAGGTCGACTTCACGGTGCCGGGCGACCTCGAGTTGCCGGCCGATGTCGGGGCGCTCACCTACTCGCAGTCGATCGTCGCCGACCGGCATGTCGAACTCACCAAGCCCTACTCCGGCGGCCCGAAATTCTCCGGCGCGCAATGCATCAGGCTGCAATCCACCAAAACGCCGATCAGCGTCAGCCAAACCTTCTCTGCGGTCGACAGGCTGGCCGGTGCCATCCTCGGTGACGGACCGGATCCGGCGAAAGCCCCCGGTGCTCAGGCAATCAACCAGAGCCTGGCAGCGCTGAGCCACTCGCTGGAGGGCACTGGGCCGGAGACCAACCAGACATTGCGGGACCTGGTGACCCTGGTGGGCGACCCCAACCATGCCGATGCCGAATACCGGCAATTGCTGGCCAACAGTGAGATTCTGACCTCCGACCTGCTGACACATTGGGACACCTTCACCACGGTGTTGCAGACCCTGCCGGAGAGCCTGCGCATGATCGAGGGGCTGTCCAATGGATTCGGCTCGGCGCTGGCGCATCTCGCGCACTCGCTGCCTCTGCTGGTCGATGCGTTGAACCGATTCGGGCCCAGGGCCTACAACAACATCGGCGACAAATTGGTTCCGTGGTTGCGGGATGTGCTCACTGCCTACACCCCTCAGATCGTCGGCTTCATCAACGCCCTACCGCCCGTCACCAACTGGGTTGCGTCCCAGTATCAGCCGGCGTGGGGTACGCACAACGTCAGCTATCTCCCGCCCCAGGTGTCGATGTCACCGTCGCAGGCCAGCACCATTTGCACTGTGCTGCAACAACGGAAGGTGCCTGGCGCCGAGGCGGCCTGCGCCCCGGGCGGGCGTTCGGATCCGGTCATCCTGGGGCTGACCGACCTGCTGCTCGGGGCGGCGTCATGATTCGTCGTTGGCTGGTTGCGGTATCGGTGGCGGGCGCGTGCCTGCTGTCGGGCTGTTCGCTCGACCCGACCCGTCTGCCGGTGCCGGGCGCATATGTGCCGATCGACAAGTACAGCATCAAAATCGAGTTCTCCAGTGTGCTCAATCTGCCGGCGCGGGCGAAGGTGGACCTGGGCGGTGTTCAGGTGGGCGTCCTGGACCGGGTTCAGTTGGTGGGCAGCACGGCCGTGGCCTATGTCGACGTCGACAAGGGCGTCGCACTGCCGCAGAACACGCGAGCCGAGTTGCGGCAGGCAACGGTGTTGGGCGACATCTACATCGCACTGTTGCCGGCACAGAGCCCGGCGCCTGCCCGTCTGCACGACGGCGACACGATACCGCTGCGCAACACCGTCCCGGCCGACAATGTCGAGGACATCTTGCGCTCGGTTTCGACCCTGGTGTCCGGCGGGTCCTTGAACGCACTGGAAGAATCTGTGGCCAACTTCAACAAGGCGTTCACGAAGGATCCAGCCGAGCTGGACCGGATGCGCCAGAAGCTGGCCGGAATGCTGCGCGACCTGGCTACCAATCAGGACAAGATCGATGAAATACTCACTAGCACAGAACGTCTCAGCAACGGGTTGCTGGCCGACACCGGCGCTTTCGACCGCCTGATCAACGATGGGCCGGTGCGACTGCGAGCGATGTCGGCGGTGTTGCCCAGCATCGTCCAATTGCTGGTGTGCGCACAGGATCTGGGTCGCTACGGCGGAGAGCTACTCGTCCCGAATACGCCTGATCTCCTGCAGATGCTGTCCTACATCACGCCGACGGTCCGGACGATCGCTTCGGCCGACGTCACGCTGCCTGCGATGGCCGACAAGATGCTGGCGCTGATCCGCGACAAGCTGATCCCGTTCTACAGCAATGGGGGCCCGCGGCTGAGCGTATCGGTCAGCCCCGGAGCGCGGGCAGACGAGGCGATTGCGGCGATGCGGACGATGGGGATGCTGCCATGAAATTCAATGCCGGCGTCACGGTGGTAATTCTCGCGGTCGCAACGCTGCTCGGCGTAGGTTATCTAACGTTCGGGGTGCTCAAGGTGGAGCCGACCACCCGGCCTACCCGGCTCACACTACTGCTGGACTCTTCCGGCGGTTTGATGCCGACCTCGCAGGTGACCATGCGGGGCATCAGAGTCGGCAAGGTGACCGGGATCCACACCACCGCAGGGGGATTGAAGGTGTCGATCGACCTTGACCGAGAACATGCGATCCCAGCGGACAGCGCGATAAGCATCCAGAACCTGTCACTGGTCGGCGAGCAGTACATCGACTTCCAGCCGGCACACATCGCCCCGCCCTATTTCAGCGATGGCACCGTCATTCCCGCCGAGCGGGTGGCATCCGCCGTCACCGTCAGCGACCTGCTCAACAAGGCCAATGCGTTGCTCTCGGTGCTCAACCCGACGGATGTCAACAATATCGTCGGCACGGTGTCGCAGGCGTTCGCCGGCAATGACCCCGCCATCGACTCGCTGGCCGCGACTGCCGCCGGGGCTGCCAAGATCGAGCGTGACGACAAAGCGATGCTCGCCGCACTGTTCGGCAACCTCGCCACGCTGACCACCAATATCAACGACCTGGACGTCGGGGGAGTGCTCAGCAGCAGCGGTAGGTTGCTGCCCGGCTCAATCATGGCGCTGGCCAGGTTGACTCGTGAGGTCGACCGGTATGCCCATACCGGCGACGGCATGTTCGCTCCCGGTGCCCCGGTTCCTACCTTGGTGGCAAACCTCAAGCAGTACCTCGACATGTTGTCGGGGCCGTTGAGCACCTTCGCGGCGGCATTGGAGCCGGCGACCGCGCCGTTGCGCGGATTCAAGGTCGAAGCCGGGCATTTCGTCGACATGTGGGAGTCAAGTTTCAGCGAGGCAGGCGAAGTTCGCGTGCAGGTGAGCGTTCCGGAGGGACACCGATGAGTGACACGTTGGTCGATGAGATCGTGCCTACCGAGGAGTTCGAGGAGGTAGCCGCAAAACGGCCGAATCGGTTGCGTGGCAGGCGGTTCTGGCTCGTGGTACTGGCTCTGGCCGCAGTTGTCGCGACCGGGTGGTTCGGGGCCCACAAGTACCGTCACGTGTCCGGCGAACTGGCTGGCTTGCGTCAGAGCGAATCCGATCGCGATGCCGCGGCCAAGCTTGCCAAGGACTACGCGCTGAAGTCACTGACCTACAGCTTCGAGGACCCGGACGCATTCTTCCGTTCGGTCGAAGAGGGTGTGTCGCAGACGTTGAAGGACAAGTACGTCAACGCCACCGAGTTACTCAAGGGCATCATGACGCAGGCGCAGGTCACGTCCTCGGGTGAGGTGCTCGCCACCGATGCGGTCGCCCAGCCCGGCCAGGTATATCAGGTGGTCGTGTCGGCTGCGCAGACGACTCGCAACCTGCAGAACCCGAAATCGCGGGTGTCGCTCATCCTGCTGCAGGTCACCGTCAACAAGGCGGGGGAGCGGTGGCAGGTCTCCGACATCGGCCCCAAGACCGGAAGCCCGGCCGGCCCACTGGACCCTGGGCCGGTGCCGGGACGATGAGGTATCGCGCGGCGACGCTTCCCGGTATGCGGGGCAAGCGGGCCTTTGACGCGGTCGGCGGTTATCCGCCGCTTACTCCGCCGGAAGACGGCGCCGGTCCCATGAGCCCCACCAGTCACGTCTGCATCCGGATTCCTCGGCATGACATCGTCTGAAGCGTGATATCACCGGCGATATCACTCAGGCGCCAGAGCAGTGGGGCCGGGGCACGCGGTTGCGTCCGCCAGAGGTAGTGATATCACCGGCGATATCTACTTTCTGAGGGACTTGTGCCCAGGCTTCCCGGTGCCATTGTGACTGATGTGACGCGGGAGCGCGTCGGCGTCACCGAATGTGACTGGTGATAGCCGCGTCCACGTGCTACCTAGTTCGGCGTGAATCGCTACACGTTCCGCGTCGAATGGTGTGCGGACTACGGCGAGTATCTGGCCAAATGCCTTGAGCTGCCGTTTCTGGCCGAGCGGGCGCCGCTCGCTCAGCAGGCGATCGTACTGGTGGAGCAGGCAGTCGAGCGGCACCTCGAGACCTGCCGGGAGGAAGGCGGTGAGCCGCCCCCGCCACTGGGCGAGCGTGACTACAGCGGCACCTTCGTCGTGAGAACGTCGCGTGCTTTACATGCCCGGCTCGCCATCGAAGCCACCGAACAAGGAGTCTCGATGAATCAGTGGGTGGTGCAACAGCTTTCGGGCCGACAGTCGAAGAACAGCTTCGGCGAGCTTTTCCTCGACTGACGGCCCGGCGTGGCGCGGCGCTACCGGTCCTAGGTGCGCGCCCCGCGGTAGTGGTCGGTGTCGCCGTAGGACCCCTCGCGGTTGACGACGGCGTCCTGAGTCTGGGACTGCTCGGCGTTCTCGAGCCTGGTGTTCGGGTCGAGGGTGTCGGCATGTTTCCACTGCTCGTCGAGTTGCTCGCGTGACGTCGCGGCCTCGCTCTGGTGCGCGGCCGCCCGCTCTTGCAGACGTTTGGCTTCGGCGGCCTTGGCTTCCGCCTCGGCCTGGGCGGCACGGGCCCGCGCGGCGGTTTCCTCAGCCAGTGCCTCACGGCGCTCGACCCGGGAGGACTCCACTCTGGCCCGCTCGCGAATCTCCTCGGCCTGCTGGATACGGCGACGCCGTTTTGCCCTGGTGGACACGACGATCAGCGCCACGATCAGCGCGATCACGACGAGTGCGGCGATCACGATCAAGACGATATTGCTGGTACTCATGGCGAACGGCGAACTCCATTGCTAGGACGGTTGCGGTGCTGCGGCGGTGTGCAAGGCCGTCTGGAGCGAATCCCCATATTCCACAAAACCAAAACAACGCCCGCGCAGTGCTACATGAAGTCCAGTGCCTCGACTGTCGCCGTTCCACCCTCGTGGGACGGCCGGTTCGCGCCACCGATCACGTAGATCGTGTGGCCCACCGTCGCCACCGCCTCGCCGTGGCGCGCGGTCGGCATCGGCGACAACGTCGACCATTTGCCTTCGGCGATGTCGTAGGCCTCCACCACCGACAACACTCGTGTCGGCTCCTCGCCGCCGACCGCCACCACCCGCCCGTCGATGTACGTGGCACCGTAACTTCCTCGTGGCGTCGGCATGTCGACCAATTTCGTCCAGGCCCCGGACTGCGGGTCGTACCGCTCGAACGCCGCGGAGTTCTTGTCGGCGGAAAGGAACCGGCCTCCGACGGTGTACACATAAGTGCCGTCGGACACCGCCGCGAGGTGCTCGCGCGGGGTCGGCATGTTGGCGGCGTCCTTCCACGAACTTCCGTCGAACACCTCGGTCTGGGGCACCAGTTGCTTGGCGTTCTGCCCGCCGACAACGATGAGTTTGTCACCGACCACCGCGGCCGCCGGGGCGGCCCGTGCGTGGGTGAGGCTCGGCAGCTCCACCCAGTTGTTTCCGCGCAACGCGAAGACCTTATTGGAGGCTTCGGCGATGTTGTCGTTGGCACCTCCGAGCACAATCACCTCGCCGCGATATGTTGCAGCGGCCGCGTGGTGCAGCGGCACCGGCAACGGCGGCCCGGTTTCCCAGACCCCGGTGCGTGGGTCGTAGCTCTCGACGGTGCTCAAAATCGTTCCGTTGTAGAGGCCACTGATCAACCAGATCTTGTCGCCCTGCACCGTCCACGCCATCATCAACCGGGGACTCTTGGCATCCGGCAAGGTGCGCCACTGCGCAACTGGTTGAGTCTTGCGCGCCGGAAGGGCCAGAGCTTCAGCCGCCGATACCACCTGCTGATCGCCGGGCCCGGTCGAGCCCCCGATCGCGTACACGGTCTTCTCCACCGCGGCGACCGCCATCCCGTGGCGCGCGGTCGCCATGTCCGGCAACCCGTCCCAGGTCTTTGCCATCAAGTCGAATACCGAGACGGTCTTGAGGACTTCTCCGCCGGACAATCCGCCTACCGCCACTAGACGGCCATCGGTTATCGCCACACCGAGATCGCTGCGGGGCCGCGCCATCGGTGGCAAGGTCGTCCAGGTCTTCGCGTCCGGATCGTACGCTTCGACCGCGGCCGAGTCGGTGCTTCCGCTGGTCCCGCCGACCGCGTACACCAGTTTGCCGTCAGTGGCCGCGGCCAGCATCTCGCGCGGAGTCGGGAGCGGGGCCCCCAGGCTCCAGGACGTGCCGTCGAAGATCTCCGTCGTGTTCAGCAGCGCGCCGTTGGCGTCCACGCCGCCGGTCACGATGATGCGGTCGCCGACGACCGCCGCGCCCGCTGCGGCGCGCGGTTGCAACATATGCGGCAGCTCGACCCAGTGACTGTTGACGACTCGCCAAACCTGGTCGCTAGCAACGTTTTTGGTGCTTGTCGTCTTCCAGCCACCCAGCACCACCGGGTTGCCCTGCCAGGTCACCGCGCTGGCACGTTGGACCGGAACCGGTAGGTCGTCACCACCCTTCCATTCGTCGATTGCGGGGTCGTAACCTTCGTGGCGCGCGGTTACGGAGCCGTTGCTTCCGATGCCGCCGAATATCCATATCGTGCCGTCCGATTGCGTGGTTGCCGCCGCGTCCCGTGCGATGCGCGCGTTGGTGATCGGTTTCCACTTGACCGGCGCCTGAGTCCGCGGCTGGCTTGCTGCGTTGGTGCTCTTGTTTTCGTCCTGCGACACCGCGAGGAAGACCCCGCCGGCGACGAGCAGCAGCACGACCAGGATCGCCGCGCCGACCAGCAGCCGACCCTTGGTGTTTTCAGGGCCGGCAAGCCCCCGCAGGCGCCCCGCCCTGGGCGGCGACGGCGGCGGGCTGTCCGGTGTCTGCGGAGCGCGTGGCGCGGCGTGTCCCGCGCGCGCATTGCGCAGCATTTTGGCGGCCTCGACCGGGTCGTCCACGATCGGGGGCTCTGGAGCCACGACATCGCGCGCCGGGGTGATCGACGGGTTGATCACGGAAGTGGGGTCCTCCGGAGGCCGATTCTCTCGTGCCAGGGCTTGTGTGCTGGCCGGATCGGGCGCCGGTGGCCGGATTGACTGTGGCACGCCGGTCGAGGAAGGCGGAGTCACCGCGTTGCCCGGCGCCGCGGCTACGGCCGTGCGCCCGGTGTGCTCGCCCACGCTGGTGATGGCCATTGCGTCCGGCTTCAACCCGCTGGCGCGCTGTGCGGCCTGCAACTCGCGGCCGAAAGCTTCGGCGGAAGCCGGTCGCTGCTCCGGGTCGATCGACATCGCGTGTTCGATCGCGGTGCACAGCGCGTCGGGGATCCCGTCCGGTCGCATGTCTGGAACCCCGGATGAACTGATTCGCAAATACTGCGCGATGAGGTCCTCACCCTTGCGTCGCTCATGGGCGGCGTTGCCGGCGATCAGCGCGTAGATGGTGGCACCGAGCGAATAGATGTCGGCGGCAACCGTCGCTGGGTTGCCGGTCATGACCTCGGGCGCGGTGTAGTCGATCGTGCCCGAGAAGAACCCGGTCGCCGTTTCGTAACCGCCTTCGATGTGGGCGATGCCGAAGTCGCTGAGCTGCGGTTCGCCATAGTCGTTGATGAGCACGTTGGCCGGTTTGATGTCGCGATGCAGGGTGCCGTTGCGGTGCGCGGTCTCCAGTGCACCGCACAATTTGACCCCGATCCTCAGGGCTTCGGGCCAGGGGATCGGGCCCTCGTGCCGCAACCGCACCGCGAGGGAATCGGCGGCGTGATACGGCATGACGATGTATGGACGGTTTCCGTTGGTCATACCGACCCGCAGGATGTGGACGATGTTGGGATGTCCGGACAGCCCGCCCATCGCGTAGCCCTCGCGGAGAAAACGTTCCCGGCTTTCCTCGTCGAGGTGCGAAGGCAGCACCTTGACTGCGACGTTTCGGCCCAGTGCCGTTTCGTAGCAGCGGAAGATCACACCCGCGCCGCCGCGGGCGACCTGCCGCGCGTCCTCGAACCCGGCGGTCGCCAATTCGGCTGCGATCCCGCTGGGTGCCGGCGCGCCCTCGGCCGGGGGTTCCTCAGGCATTCTCGGCTTTCCCCTCCCGATCAATAATTCGCGAGGTCAACAGTAGCGCGAACCGTACATCCCAGGGATACCGCTATGGCAACTATTGGTCCGGCGAGCTGCTGGCCGAACGCCTGGCGGCGCAGCGCGCGCGAGTCCGCAAGGGGCGCAAACGGGTCCGAGCCGGTTGGGGCCAGAATGGCCCTATGACACTGGATCTGAGCGCGTACTTCGACCGCATCGGTTATCGCGGCAGTGCCGCGCCGACTCTGGAAGTGCTACGGGCACTCGTGGCCGCCCACACCCGCGGCATCCCGTTCGAAAACCTGGATCCGTTCCTGGGCGTTCCCGTCGATGATCTCAGCGCCGAGGCGTTGACCGAGAAGTTGGTGCACCGCCGCCGCGGAGGCTACTGCTACGAGCAGAACGGTCTGATGGGCGACGCGTTGGAAGAGTTGGGTTTCCAGGTTCGCCGGCTCGGTGCCCGCGTGGTGTGGATGCGGCCGCCGCCGGCACCGACGCCCCCACAGACGCACACGCTGCTCGCGGTGACCTTCCCGGGTTGCCAGGGACCGTACCTGGTCGACGTGGGATTCGGTGGACAGACGCCGCCCGCACCGTTGCGGCTGCTGACCGGCGGCGTGCAGGACACCACGCACGAGCCCTACCGCCTCGAAGACCGCGGCGACGGGTTGGTGCTGCAAACTCAGCTCCGCGACCAGTGGCACGATCTGTACGAATTCACCACAGTCACCCGCCCGCAGATCGATCTGAGGGTGGGCAGCTGGTACGTCTCGACCCACCCGGCGTCGCATTTCGTGACCGGTCTGATGGTGGCCGCGGTCACCGACGACGCCCGGATGAACCTCGCCGGGCGAACCCTGACGATCCACCGCGCCGAAGGCAGCGAGAAGATCCTGCTCGAGAGTGCGGCGGCCGTGGTGGACGCCATCGTGCGACGTTTCGGCATCAACGTGCCAGACAGCAGCGCACTGGAGGCGCGGATAGATGGGTTACCGGCGCGGCAACCAGGAGCCGAGTCGGCTTAGGGCAGCTTCGATATCGCCGGTCGGCCCGGCGAACGACAGTCGGACGTAGCCGCTGCCCCTGCGTGGGTCGAAATCGATGCCAGGCGCGATCGCGACGCCGGTTTCCGCGAGCAGCTTCGAGCAGAATGTCAACGAGTCGGTGGTGTAGTCGGACACGTCGGCGTAGACATAGAACGCGCCGTCGGTAGGTGCCAGCCGGTCGACGCCGATCCGGCGCAGACCCTCGAGCAGCATCGACCGGTTGACCGAATAGTGCTGCAGGTTGGTCTCCGCCTCGTCGATCGATTCGGGGGTGAAGGCCGACACCGCCGCGATCTGCGATAGCACCGGCGGACAAATCGTGAAGTTGCCGGTGAGGCAGTCCACTGCCCGCCGCAGCTCGGTGGGTACCACCAGCCAGCCGAGTCGCCAACCGGTCATCGCGAAGTACTTCGAAAAGCTGTTGACGACCACTGCGTTTCGCGACGTCTGCCACGCACAACTGGTCTGTGGTGCGCCCTCATAGACCAGGCCGTGGTACACCTCGTCACTGATCAGCCGAACACCGGCCGTGTCGCACCACGATGCGATCGCCGCCAGTTCCTCCGGGGGGATGACGGTGCCGGTGGGGTTGGCCGGGCTGGCCACGATGACGCCCTTGACCGGAGGGTCGAGCTCGGCGAGCATCTGTGCGGTGGGCTGGAATCGGGTCTGCGGTCCGCACGGAATCTCGACCACCTCACATCCCAACGCGGACAAGATATTTCGATAGCACGGGTAACCGGGTGCGGCCATTGCCACCCGGTCGCCGAAGTCGAAGCAGGCCAGGAACGCCAGCAGAAAGCCGCCCGATGAACCCGTGGTGACCACCACCGCATCGGGTTCGACCGCGATGCCGTGCTGACGCTGGTAGTCCGCGGCGATCGCGGCACGCAGTTCCGGAATGCCCAGCGCCACCGTGTAGCCCAGTTGGTTGAGGTGCAGCGCCGCGGCAGCGGCCGCGCGCACTGGTTCGGGTGCGCCCGCACTGGGCTGGCCGGCGGACAAGTTGACCAGGTCGCCGTGGGTGCGTTGACGCTCGGCGGCAGCCAGCCACACGTCCATCACATAGAACGGTGGGATACCGGCGCGCAAGGCGACACGGGTGTTCACGATGTCAAGAGTACTTCGGACTCCAGTCTGCTCAGCAGAGTTCGTGGCGGGTCGAGCAAATGGGTACTGCCGTGCGCGCGTTTGAAATACAGCTGCATGTCGTGTTCCCAGGTGATCGCGATACCGCCATGCAGTTGGATACCTTCGGCAGCGACGGCGTTCAGCGTTTCAGTGGCTGCCAGTCGTGCCGTGGCGGCATTGGCAGGGTTGGGCGTCGCGCAGGCGTCGTCGACGACGGCGCGGGCGGCGGCGACCGCAACATACAGGTCGGCCATCCGATGCTTGAGCGCCTGGAAGCTGCCGATGGGGCGGCCGAATTGCACTCGGCTCTTGGCGTACTCGACGGTGAGCTCGAGGCAGCGCTCCGCGGCGCCGATCTGTTCGGCGGCCAATAGGATTGCCGCGATGTCGGCCATGCCGGGGTCGTCGCCCAACGGCTCGGATTCCTCGACCCGAACCCGGGCCAGCCTGCGGGTCAGGTCCATGGTGGTAACGGGCTGCGCGCTGAACTTGGTCCATCTGCTCAGCCGGCCATCGGCCGCGCCGCACACGACGTCGGCGATGTCGCCGTTGACCACGTATTCCGGGTGCAGCACCAGCGCCCCGATTGAACTGCCTTCGGCCAGTGCCCCGAGGGTCTCTTCGTCGCGCGAGGGTGCTGTCAGCAGCGCAAGCTCTGCCAGGGTGGTGCCCAGCAGGGGAGAGGGCACCAGGCCACGCCCGAGCTCTTGGAGAACGGTTGCCGCGTCGGCTAATTCGCCGCCTGCCCCGCCCAGTTCCTCGGGGACCACCAGGGCGGCCGCGCCGACCTGCTCACACAACAGCTGCCACAGCGAGGCGTCGTATCCGCGCTCGGACTCAATCGCCGCGCGTACCGCGGCCGGACGGGCGTGCTTGGCCACCAGGGCCGCCACGGTTTCCCGTAGCATTTCGCGTTCGTCCGCGGAAGTCATGTCAGCGCCTCCAGTACTCTGCGGCGGTGCGATTCCGTTGTGCCCCACGCAGACCGCAGCGACTGCACCCGCAACAGCAGTAGCGACAAATCGTGCTCCTGCGTGAAGCCGATGGCTCCGTGGGTCTGAAGTGCCGAACGCGCGGCCAGCAGACCGGCCTCGCCCGCGGCGACTTTGGCCGCGCTGACGTCGCGCGGTTCCAATGACAGAGCTGCGCCGTACACCAGCGGCCGGGCCAGTTCGATCGCGATGTGCACATCGGCCAGCTTGTGCTTGATCGCCTGGTAAGAGCCGATCACGCGGCCGAACTGCGATCGCTGTTTGGCGTAGTCGACACTGCCGGCGAGCAACGCCTGGGCCCCGCCGATCAACTGGGCGGCGGTGGCCAAGGCGCCGAATGCGTAGGCCTTGGCGGTATCCGCTGACCACGCATCGCCGACGGTGGTGACGTCGTAGAGGCGGCGGCTGGGGTCTACCGAATCGTGGCGCCGGCTCGGCGTGCACTCGTTGACACTGCCCTGACCCGCCAGCAGCACCAGCCCGGCGCTGTCGGCGTCGACGGCGCGCGGCACCTCCGGTGGGAGCGCGACGGTCGCGATGAGGTCACCGGATGCCAGGTCCGCGCTCCGTTGGTCATCCGCCAGCAGAATCGGTGCCACGGCGATGGATTCGGTGACTGGACCCGGCACGCACCAGCGCCCGAGTCGCTCCATCGCGACCACCAGGTCGACCGGCGAGGCATCGATACCGTCGTACTTCTCCGGCACGATCAGGGCGTTGACGCCGAGGTTGGTCAGCTGCTCCCACACCTTGAGCCCCGCTGCGGTGTCGCCCGCAGACCAGTCACGCACTGCGCCCGGCACATCTGCGACGGCCAGGGCGGCATCGATGCTGGCAGCGAAGTCGCGCTGCTGTTCGTCGAGGGCAAATTCCATCAGCGCTTCTCCCGGGGTAGACCTAGCAGTCGTTCGGAGATGATGTTGCGCTGAATCTCGTTGGTGCCGGCGTAGATCGGGCCACCCAACGCGAACAGCAGACCTTCGGTCCAGGGTCCGGCGAGTTCGCCGTCCGCACCCCGGATGTCGAGTGCGGTCTGGTGCAACGCCACGTCCAGTTCTGACCAGAAGACCTTGGTGACCGAGGATTCCGCACCCAGTTCGCCCCCGCGAGCCAGACGGGTGACGGTTTGGAAGGTCTGCAGGCGGTATGCCTGCGCCTTGATCCACCCGTCGGCCACGCGATCGGCGAACTCGGGCGGGGAGCCGCTGTCTTTCCATAGTTGCACCAGCCGCTGGGCCGCGGCGAGGAATCGGGCCGGGCTGCGCAGCGACATCCCGCGTTCGTTGCTCGATGTGCTCATGGCAGCACGCCAGCCGTCGTTGGGCGTACCTATGACGTCGTCGTCGGGCACGAAGACGTCGTCGAGGAAAATCTCGCCGAACCCGGTGTCACCGCCGAGTTGGACGATCGGTCGCACGGTGATGCCTTCGGCCTTCAGGTCGAACATGACGTAGGTCAACCCGTTGTGTCGCTGCGCGGACGGGTCCGAACGGAACAGCCCGAATGCCATGTCTGCGAACGGTGCCCGGGAACTCCAGATCTTTTGCCCGTTGAGCAGCCACCCGCCGTCGGTCCTGGTGGCGGTGGAGCGCAGCGACGCCAGATCGCTGCCGGCTTCCGGTTCCGACCAGGCCTGCGCCCAGATTTGTTCGCCGCTGGCCATTTTCGGCAGGATGCGGTCGAGCTGCTCTTGGCTGCCGTGGGTAAACAAGGTCGGTGCCAGCATCGAGGTGCCGTTCGCGCTGGCCCGGCCGGGTGCACCGGCGCCAAAGTATTCCTCCTCGTAGACCACCCAGTGCAGCAGCGGCGCGTCGCGACCGCCGTACTTCTTCGGCCAGTTGATCACCGACAGGCCCGCATCGAACAGGACCTTGTCCCAAACACGGTGCTGGGCAAAGCCTTCGCGAGTGTCATAAGACAATGTGGGGATATGCTCCCGATTGGCCACGAGAAACTCACGCACTTCGGCCCGGAAGGCCAAGGCTTCCTCGTCGAAGCTGAGATCCATTTCAAACCAACTCTCGCAATTGTGGTTTTACCACCTTGCCGCCGGCGTTGCGCGGCAACGCATCGACGAACCGCACCGAGCGGGGTGCCTTGAAGTTCGCCAGATGCTCACGGGTGTAGGCGATTACCGCTGCTTCGTCGAGGGCGGCGCCGGGCCGGGTGACCACGAACGCGCGTCCGACCTCGCCCAGGCGGTCGTCCGGGACGCCGATCACCGCGGCGTCGGCGATACCGTTCATCCGGGCCAGCACCTGCTCGACCTCGGCGGGATAAACGTTGAACCCACCGCAGATGTACATGTCCTTGAGCCGATCGGTGATACGAAGGTTGCCGGCCTCGTCGACCACGCCGATGTCCCCGGTATGCAGCCAGCCGTCGGAATCTATTGCCGCGGCGGTGGCCTCGGGATCGTCGAGGTAGCCCAACATGACGTTGGGGCCGCGCAGCAGCACTTCCCCGGTGTCGTCGATGCGGAGCTCGAAGCCCGCGAACGGGCGTCCGCAGGTGGTTGCGACGGTCACCGCGTCGTCCTCGGCGCGGCACATCGTGCCCATCCCGTTGGCTTCGGTCAGCCCGTAGGCGGTCAGCACGATGTCGATGTCGAGTTCGGATTGCATCCGTTCCACCAGTACCACCGGCACCGTGGCCGCTCCGGTGACCGCGAAGCGCAGCGAGCTCAGGTCGTAGTCGCCGCGGGAGGGGTGATCCAGCAGGGTCTGGTAAATCGTCGGCGGACCGGGCAAGACGGTGATGCGGTGCTGCTCGATCGCCTGCAGGGCGCGCAACGGGTCGAAGGTCAGATGCGGAATCAGGGTCGCACCGGTCTGCAGACAAGCCAGGATGCCGGCCTTGTAACCGAAGTTGTGGAAGAACGGGTTGATGCAGAGGTAGCGGTCGGCGCTGGTGATCTTGCCGTTGGCGGCCCACGACGCCGAGGCCGCCAGCGACTGCCGGTGCGCGCAGAGCACCCCTTTGCTGCGGCCGGTGGTACCGGAGGTGAACAGGATGTCACTGACGTCGTCAGGGTCGACCGCGGCGGCGCGCCTTTTGACCGCGGCGAGGTCGGTGCCCCGGGCCATGAACTCGTCCCAGGTCCCGTCGTTCTCGTCGATCGGGATCCGCACGATGTGGCGCAGCGCGGGTAGCGTCTGGCGGTCGAGGTCGGCGGCGCGGTCGGCGCCCAGGAACTTCCCCGCCGCGAAGAGCACCGGCGCCTCGGTGCGGGCGATAATGTCGGACGCCTCGGCGGCGGTATAACGCGTGTTGAGCGGCACCATGGCCGCACCGGCGTGCTGGATGGCCAGGCAAGCCACCACCCAGTGCCAGGTGTTCGGCGACCAGATGGCCACCCGGTCCCTCGGCTCGACGCCGAGCGCGATCAGCGCGGCCGCCGCCCGGTGCACCTCGTCGCGCAGCGCAGCGGCGGTGAAGGTGTGGTCGTCGGTGATCAGCGCGGCGTGGTCGGGCAGTTCAAGCGCCAGAAGATCCAACGCCGCGGGAATTGTGCGGGGATCCCTGGACATGGCGGACGCTCCTTCTCAACCGGCCATAGCCAGGCTAACAAAGCAAGTGCTTGGTAGGTTAGCCTACAGGGTATGCAGGACGTCGAAGAGTTCCGGGCGGAGGTCCGCCAGTGGCTCGCCGACAACCTCGTCGGCGAGTTTGCAGCGCTGAGGGGTCTTGGCGGGCCGGGGCGAGAGCATGAAGCCTTCGAGGAACGCCGGGCGTGGAACCAGCATCTGGCCAAGGCGGGACTGACGTGCCTGGGCTGGACGGAGGAGCACGGGGGACGCGGCCTGTCGATCGCGCACCGCGTGGCGTTCTACGAGGAGTACGCCCTCGCCGACGCCCCGGACAAGGTCAATCACTTCGGGGAGGAGTTGCTCGGGCCGACGCTGATCACATACGGCACCCCCGAACAGCAACAGCGCTTCTTGCCGCACATCCTCGACGTCACCGAGCTGTGGTGTCAGGGATACTCCGAGCCCGGGGCGGGCAGCGACCTGGCCAATGTGTCGACCACAGCTGAACTGGACGGCGACCAATGGGTGATCAACGGTCAGAAGGTGTGGACGTCGCTGGCCCACCTGTCCCAGTGGTGCTTCGTGCTCGCGCGTACCGAGAAGGGGTCGAAGCGGCACGCCGGCTTGTCGTACTTGCTTGTGCCGCTGGATCAGCCGGGAGTGCAGGTGCGCCCGATCGTGCAGATCACCGGCACCGCCGAATTCAACGAGGTGTTCTTCGACGACGCGCGCACGGACGCCTCACTGGTGGTCGGTCAGCCGGGCGATGGATGGCGGGTCGCCATGGCAACGTTAACGTTCGAGCGCGGCGTCTCCACACTGGGGCAGCAGATCGTCTATGCCCGTGAGCTTTCCAACCTGGCCACGCTGGCGCAGCGCACCGGCGCGGCCGACGACCCGTTCATCCGGGAGCGACTGATGCGGGCCTGGACGGGGCTGCGGGCCATGCGGTCGTATGCGCTTGCCACCATGGACGTCGAGCAGCCGGGACAGGACAATGTGTCAAAGCTGTTGTGGGCCAATTGGCATCGTTCGTTGGGTGAGCTGGCCATGGATGTGGTCGGCAAGCCGGGACTGACGCTGGACGACGGCGAATTCGACGAATGGCAGCGGCTGTATCTGTTCACCCGTGCCGACACCATCTACGGCGGCTCCAATGAGATCCAGCGCAACATCATCGCCGAGCGGGTGCTCGGTCTGCCCCGGGAGGTCAAAGGATGACATTGTCCGAGGTACCCGAAGAGATTGCGGGACACGGACTTCTGCAGGGCAAGGTGGTGGTGGTGACCGCCGCCGCGGGCACGGGAATCGGCTCAGCCACGGCACGCCGTGCGCTGGCCGAAGGTGCTGACGTCCTGATCTCCGACCACCATGAACGCCGGCTGGGCGAGGCGGCATCGCAATTGTCGGTCTTGGGGTTGGGCCGCGTGGAGCACGTGGTGTGCGACGTGACGTCCACCGCCCAGGTCGACGCGCTGATCGCGTCATGCACGGCCCGGTTCGGCCGGCTCGACGTCCTGGTCAACAACGCCGGACTGGGCGGGCAGACACCCGTGGCCGATATGACCGACGAGGAGTGGGACCGCGTTCTGGACGTCTCGCTGACGTCGGTTTTCCGTGCCACCCGTGCCGCATTGCGGTACTTCCGCGACGCACCGCACGGCGGCGTGATCGTCAACAACGCCAGCGTGCTCGGCTGGCGGGCCCAGCACTCGCAGTCGCACTACGCCGCCGCCAAGGCCGGGGTGATGGCCCTGACCCGTTGCAGCGCAATCGAAGCCGCCGAGTACGGAGTGCGGATCAATGCGGTGTCACCGAGCCTTGCGCGGCACAAGTTTCTGGACAAGACGACATCGGCCGAACTGCTGGATCGGCTGGAGTCGCAAGAAGCTTTCGGGCGTGCAGCCGAACCCTGGGAAGTGGCGGCCACGATCGCCTTTCTGGCCAGCGATTACTCGAGTTACCTGACCGGAGAAGTGATTTCGGTGTCCAATCAGCATGCTTGAGGGGACCTGAGGCCGAGGGCCGACGAAGTCTCGAGCATGAGTGCCGAGGATGGTGCGTGGCGAAAGCGTGGGCGCCGGCCGTTTCTGACCAACCCATGTATCGCAGTAGGCGGCGATCAACTCCGCGACAGGCATGATCATAGAAACCCCGCCGCCACCAGAACGTCCTGGGGTCGCAAGTTTCGGGCTTACCTCAGCGGCCGCCCATTCTGGTAGAAGTCAGCGGCCACACCTGGCTAGCCGGCAAGCAACTTCTGCAGGTTGAACACGGCCGAGAAACCGGTGTTGCTGTTGAACAAGCCCGAGCCAATGCCGCTGAAGAGGGTCTCTGGCAAACCTTGGAAGGACGCGGGGACGCCGTTGTTGAAGAAGCCCGAGACCAGGCCGTTGAGACCGATTCTGAAGCCGGGAGCTAACAGACCGCCGGCAGCGCCGCTAGCGACGTTGTTGAAGCCCGACATACCGCCGGCGACGGAGACAGCAAGCCCAGTGGGATTGTTCACGACAGCGCCCAGGGCCGTGTTGTTGAAGCCCGAGACGGAGCCGTTGTAACTGACAGAGAGGATGGGTAGAGCCCCGTTGCCTACGGCGCCAGCGGCCGTGTTGTTGAAGCCCGAGACGTTGGTACCCGTGGTATTGAAGCCCGAGTGAGTCAAGCCGGAATCGGTGGAGATGTTAAAGCCCGTATTCACGTTGCCCGCATTGAAGAAGCCTGTATTCACGTTGCCCGCATTGAAGAATCCGGTATTGAGGTTGCCGGCATTCCCATTGCCCGTATTGCCGAAGCCGGAGTTCCCGAAGCCCGTGTTGCCTGGTTGTGGATTCAGGGGATCGGCTAGGCTGCCGAGGATGCTGCCGCCGGAGTTGCCGCCGCCGGTGTTCATGTCGCCGGAGTTACCCCAGCCGGTGTTCAAGGTGCCCGAGTCCCCGAAGCCGAAGTTCCCGGTCCCGGTGTTTCCGAGGCCGATGTTGCCGAAGCCGGAATTCCCGATGCCGAGGCCCTGTAATTTGCCCAGATCAGCAGGCGCAATATTGGCGCCGGAGTTGAATATGCCGACGTTGCCGTCGCCTGAGTTGAAGAAGCCGATGTTGTTGGTTCCGGAGTTTCCGAAGCCGATGTTGCCGGTGCCGGAGTTGAGGCCGAATTGGAACTGCCCGGACACCGTGTCGTAGTAGGTGCCCCCGACACCGATCAGGTTGTTGCCCGTCAGGCCGAAACCGCGGTTGTTGTTTCCGGTGTTGCCGCCACCCACGTTGCCCATGCCGGTGTTGCCAAGGCCGATGTTGTTGTCACCGAAGTTTCCAGCGCCGATGTTGCGGCTGGTGCTGCTCTCTGCGAGGTTTCCAAAACCGATGTTTCCACTGCCGTTGTTCCCGAAACCGAAGTTGTAGTTGCCCCGGTTGCCGAAGCCGGCATTGTTCAGACCGTTGTTGCCCGCGCCTACGTTTGAGCTGCCGGTGTTGCCATTCCCGAAGTTGCCGGCTCCGGTGCCGCTGTTGTTGCCGCTGCCGATGTTGCCGCCACCCTTGTTGCCGAGACCGAAGTTGGGGTCGGTGGGTGCGGCGGTGGGTCCACCGACCAGCTTGCCGAGGCCCGGCAGGCCCTGCAGCGTCTGCGTCCACGACGACAACTGCGCGGCCACGGCCGACGCCCCTGCGTGGTAGCCGGTCAGGGCGGCGACGTCGGCGGCCCAGAATTCTTCATAGGCGGCCTCGGCGGCCGCGATGAAGGGTGCGTTGAGGCCGAAGAAGTTGCTGCGCACCGCCTGCACGAAGGCCTGGCGGTTGGCCGCGATCGCCTGCGGGTGAATGGTGGCTGCTTTGGCGGCCTCGAATGCATTGGCCACCGCTTTGGCGCCGGCGGAGGCGGTGAGAGCGCGCAGCGAGGCGGCCTTGAGGAACGCGGCATAAGGGTTGGCCGCTTGGGTCATCGCGTCGGCGGCGGGGCCTTGCCAGGCCTGGCCGGTCAGCCCCGAGGTCACCGACGAAAATGATTGAGCCGCGGCGTCCAACTCTTCGGCCAGGCCCGACCAGGCCGCCGAGGCCTGCAGCATGGGAGTGGGGCCCGCGCCCAGGCACATACGAAGGGAATTGATCTCCGGTGGAAGCATTGCGAAACTCATGGCCTTGACCTCCGTTAATCCCGTCACCTGTGACGAGCGAACCCGACGGAGAGACCATACGCCGCAGCCATCCGACTTTGTTCCGTATTGCCAAAATATTTCGAAGTATCTGTTTGGAGTGCACGCTCCGCGCTTTGGCGCTGGTACGAGCTTTGCCGACCGAAGCGCTAGGTCGTCTGGCCAGAGACCGAAAACACAGGCGCAACGGTTGGATTCTGCGGAGTTCTCCAAACCGATGTGGCATGCACCGGAGTTGCCCGATGTGGTCTCCAGCTAGCGTCGAATGTTGGAGTCCGTTCTCTGATGGCTGGTGTTTCCGAAGCCGAGATTCCGCCGTCGACGGCTCTTGGTCCCAACCTTTCAGCAAAGTCGAGTGCCAAGCGGGCCCGGCTTGGCCGGCCGGATTGGCGGTCGTCGAATAACTGAAGCCTGCCGCAGCAAGCCGCGTCGTTGGCCGAGCAAGCGCTTGGTTGATACGCTGAGCGGGTGGAGCGAGTGGCCGGTCACGCTAACAGCCGCCGAGACGAGTTACTGGAGCTCGCCGCGGTGATGTTCGCCGAGCGCGGGTTGCGGGCCACCACGGTGCGCGACATCGCCGACGGTGCCGGCATCTTGTCGGGCAGTCTCTACCATCACTTCGCCTCCAAGGAGGAGATGGTCGACGAGCTACTGCGCGGGTTCTTGGACTGGCTGTTCGCGCGCTACCGCGAGATCGTCAATAGTGAGCCGAACCCCTTGGAGCGGCTCAAGGGCCTGTTCATGGCCTCTTTCGAGGCTATCGAGCACCGGCACGCCCAAGTCGTCATCTATCAGGACGAGGCTCAGCGACTCTCGGGCCAAGCCCGGTTCTCCTACATCGACGAACGCAACAAGCAGCAGCGCAAGATGTGGGTCGATCTGCTGAATCAGGGGATCGAAGAGGGCTACTTCCGGCCCGACCTGGACGTAGACCTGGTCTATCGCTTTATCCGAGACACCACGTGGGTGTCGGTGCGCTGGTATCAGCCCGGCGGACCGCTCACCGCGCAGCAGGTCGGTCAGAAATACCTCGCCATCGTTTTGGGCGGGATCGCGAAAGAAGGAGTCTGAACATGGCGGGGTTTTCCGAGGCCTATGTCATCGAAGCTGTGCGCACCGCGGTCGGCAAGCGCGGTGGCGGATTGGCCGGAATCCACCCCGTCGATCTCGGTGCCCTGGGGTGGCGTGGACTGCTGGACCGGGTGGACGTCGACCCGGCCGCCGTCGACGACGTGATCGCCGGTTGCGTTGACGCCATCGGTGGGCAGGCCGGCAATATCGCCCGGCTTTCCTGGCTGGCAGCGGGCTATCCGGAGGAGGTGCCCGGTGTCACCGTGGACCGGCAATGCGGATCCAGTCAGCAGGCGATTTCCTTTGGTGCGCAAGCGATCATGTCGGGTACCGCGGACCTGATCGTGGCGGGTGGCATGCAGAACATGAGCCAGATCCCGATCTCATCGGCGATGACCGTCGGCGAGCAGTTCGGATTCACCTCGCCCACAAACGAATCCAAGCAATGGCTGCACCGGTACGGCGATCAGGAGATCTCTCAGTTCCGGGGTTCGGAGATGATCGCCGAGAAATGGAACCTGTCCCGCGAAGAGATGGAGCGCTACTCGTTGGCGAGCCACGAACGTGCGTTCGCGGCCATCCGGGGCGGCAACTTCGACAACGAAATCCTCAGCGTGGAAACCGAGACCGGGCCGTTCCGAGTGGACGAAGGCCCGCGCGAGTCGTCGCTGGAGAAGATGGCCGGGTTGAAGACCCTGGTCGAGGGTGGCCGGCTGACCGCGGCGATGGCCAGCCAGATTTCCGATGGGGCGGCCGCGGTGCTGCTGGCATCCGAACAGGCGGTCAAGGACCACGGTCTGAGGCCGCGTGCCCGCATCCACCACATCAGCACCCGTGGTGCCGACCCCGTCTTCATGTTGACCGGGCCCATCCCGGCCACCCGTTATGCGCTGGAGAAGACGGGCCTGTCGATTGACGACATCGACACCGTCGAGATCAACGAGGCGTTTGCGCCGGTTGTTCTGGCCTGGCTCAAGGAAATCAAGGCCGACCCGGAGAAGGTCAATCCCAACGGCGGCGCCATCGCACTCGGGCACCCGTTGGGTGCCACTGGCGCCAAGTTGTTCACCACCATGCTGAACACCCTGGAGCGTATCGGTGGTCGCTACGGACTGCAGACGATGTGTGAGGGCGGTGGCACGGCGAACGTGACGATCATCGAGCGGCTCTAGACCCCCCTTGGCGCCGAGTGTGAATGCTGCGACGCTTTGCCGGCGTGTCGTGTCGTAGGATTCACACTCGCTGAGGTGTGGGGATGGGCGACGGCGGAGATCGGCGGTCCGGTGGCAGCCTGCGCGCATGGACTGGCCGTTTCTCGGCGCTGAAGCCTTGGCCACCAAGGCGATCCCCGAGCGCGCGATGCGCGCGCTCTACCGACCCGTCTACCCGGGGGTGTACAGCCCGGTCGGCATAGAACTGTCTGCGCGCGAACGCGCGCAAGCCGCATGGCTGTGGTCGCGGCGCCGCGGCATTGTCTCCGGCAACTCGGCCGCAGCCCTGCTGGGCGCGAAGTGGGTCCGCCCGTCACTCCCGGCCGAACTGGTTTACGACAATCGAAAACCTCCGCCGCGCATAGTTGTTCATACCGATACTGTCGAGCCGCACGAAACGGTGACCCTCGACGGGATCACGGTCACCAGCCCCGCGCGCACTGCCTTCGACATCGGCCGGCGAACCACCAACAGATTGCACCGGTTGCAGCACCTCGATGCCCTGGCCAACGCGACCCACCTCAAGATGACCGATGTGGCGAGTGTGATCGCCGAACACCGCGGCGCGCGTGGACTGGTCAGACTTCGCCGGGTGTTGCCGCTGGTCGACGGCGGCGCGGAGTCGCCGCAGGAGACGCGGACCCGACTGGCGTTGATCGATGCGGGCTTGCCGAAACCGAAAACGCAGATCAGGGTGTGCGACGAGTACGGGTGCTTCGTGGCCCGGATCGATATAGGATACCGGGAACTTCGCGTCGGCATCGAATACGACGGACCACAGCACTGGACCGATCCTGAACAACGTGATCGGGACATCGACCGGTACACGGCGCTACTGGATCTGGGCTGGACGATCGTCAAGGTGGGCGGCGACCTGCTCCGCTATCGGGAGGCGACATTCATCGGGCGTGTCGTCGCGGCGATGCAGGCGGCCGGTTGGCAGTGGTGACTCCGGCGAGTGTGAATCGCACGACGGTCAATCGGCGTGTCGCGTCGTGAAATTCACACTCGGCGCAGGAGGGGTGCGCAGGAGGGACCCGGTTCAGGCGTCGTAGTCGACCGAGACGAACGGCGTCGTCGGGTGCGACTGGCAGGTGAGGATGTAACCAGCGTCCAACTCTGCCTGCCCGAGTGCGAAGTTGTGGTCCATCTCGACGTTGCCCTCCACGAGCTTCGCCCGGCAGGTGCCGCACGCCCCACCCATGCAGGCATACGGCGCATCGTCGCGAACCTGCAGGGCACCTTCGAGAATCGAGTCGCCGGGCGTCAGATCGTACGTCCACTGCTTACCTGACAACGTGAACGTCACCGTCGCGCCTTCGTAGGAATGTTCGGCGGCCGAACCGGTTTCGAAGCCGTGGAAGAGCTCGAGGTGAATGCGCTCGGGGTCCACTCGGTGCTCCAGCAGCGACTCGCGCACCGCAGTGCTCATGTCCATCGGACCGCAGATGAACCACTCGTCCACGGCGTCGGGCTGCAGGTTGCCGGTCAGCCACAGGTTGAGTTTGTCGCGGTCGATCCGGCCACGCAGTTCCGGAGTGTGCAACGCCTCGCCCGAAAGAACGTGCAGGATTTCCAGCCGGTCGGCGTAGCGCGACTCGAGGCGGTCGAGCTCGGCCCGGAACATCGTCGATTCTTTGGTGCGGTTGCCGTAGATGAGGGTGAACCGGCTCTCGGTCTCGATCTCCAACGTCGTCGCCAGGATCGACAACACCGGCGTGATCCCGCTGCCGGCCACCAGCCCGACGTAGTGCTTGCGGTTCAGCGGATGCAGCGCAGTGCCGAACCGTCCCGTCGGGGTCATCAGTCCGAGCACGTCACCGGCCTGCAGCTGTTCGGCCACATACGTCGAAAAAGCGCCGCCGGGAATGTGTTTGACCGCAATCCGCAACTGCGCACGCGTTGCGGGGGCGCAGATCGAGTAGTTGCG
This sequence comes from Mycobacterium sp. ML4, assembly GCF_054515735.1. Lineage (NCBI taxonomy): Bacteria > Bacillati > Actinomycetota > Actinomycetes > Mycobacteriales > Mycobacteriaceae > Mycobacterium > Mycobacterium sp. ML4. Next base: position 151,292 of record NZ_JBTNSY010000008.1, on the reverse strand, counting down.
CCGGACGCCCTCGGCGCCGACCACCGTCACGTGCTGGCCAGGCTCGAACCGGAATGCATCCTGCAGCTCCTCGGGTACTGCGAACGTGACCAGGGTGCTGTCGGCGGTAATCGGGTCCACGGAAGCCACCGGAATGCGGTGCAGCACAGCGTGCGGCGAGCTGGACCGGGCAGGCATCCGCACCGGCAGCAGCTTGGCGAGCCTGCCGTTGAGTTCCTTCCACTCCCGGTATTCGTCCGGATTGAGCTGCTGCCCGAACACGGTGTTTATCGCCGCGTTGCGCTCCAGATAAGCCTCTTCGTTGCGCTTCCACGTCCGCAGGTAACGGTAGAACGGCACCGACGGGTGCAGGTGGTGCACCAGGTGGTAATTCTGCGACAGCAGCACGGGGGTGAACAGCCATTCGGCGCCGACACGGTTGCGGGTGGCGCGGTACCGGTTCGTGCGCTGAGTGTCCGCGAGCCCGTGGTGGGGCAGCCAGTCGAACCACCACGCCAGGACGGTGAGACCGATGCGCTGCGGGATCAGGAAGACGACCGCCAGGATCCAGAAATTCCCGGTGGTAATGGCGACGCACAGTCCGGTCAGACTCAAGACCGTCATCACGATCGTCTCGGCGACCTCGACAACGGGCCTGCTGCGGGCGCGCGGAAGGTAGTACCTGAGGTAGAAGTACTCCACCATCGACCAGCGCAGCGGCAATTGCCACCACTTCCCGTGCGAGGCGAATGTGTCCGGATCCTGGTCGTCGTCGTTGGAGTGCCGGTGGTGCTGGATATGGATGTACCCGAACGATGGGAAGGCGACCACCGGACCGACGAACAGCCACGCCAACCGACCCATCAAGCCGTTGACCCAGCGAACGGAGCTGATCGAGTAATGCGCCGCGTCGTGCACAACGGTGAACATCACGAACGTGACGGCGGCGTTGACCGGGATGGTCACCCACCAGGGCGACCAGCCGTGGAGGTAACCGACCGTGGTGGTGAGGAACGCGGTCAGCGACGCAAGAAAGATCCCGATGGTGGGCAGCGCCAGCTTGGGTACGGCTTCACCGGGATCGGGCAGCGCGTGCTGCGCGGTGGCCCCGGATGCCGCGGGGTTGGTCTCAACGGTGGACATAGCTGAACGAGCCTAGTCGACACGCGTCAACTACTCCACCAGCGCGCAGGCGGTCTATCCAGTGTTCAAGCGGCGAGGATCGCGACATCATAGGCAGACAGCTGTTCGTCGGCGGTGATGATCGCCAAGTCGAGCAGCTGAGCCTGTGCGATGAGGACGCGGTCGAACGGATCCTTGTGGTGATCCGGAAGCTCGGCGGTCCTCAGCGTATGCGCGTGTTCGACCGGCAACGGAGACGTTCCGGAGCGGCGCATGCGATCGGGCACATATGAGACCGGTGCTTCGGGCAATGGGAGTTTGCCGAGCCGATACTTGATCGCTATCTCCCACGCGCTCGCTGCCGACAAGAGAATGCTCAAGCGGATGTCCTGAACGATCTCGCGTGTCTGGTCGCGCAGGCGGTCAGGGTCTGATTGCATCCACAGCCACACATGGGTGTCGACGAGGTAGCGCTTCACTGGTGGAAACTGTCGAGAACATCGTCCGGCAACGGAGCATCGAAGTCCTCAGGCACGGTGTACACGCCATGGTCTGTGCCCAACTGTCGGATTTCCCGAGGGCGGAACGGTACTAGCTTTGCCACGGGTTCACCCCCGCGGGCAATCTCGACTTCCTGCCCGCTGTCTACGAGCCGCAGCAGCTCCGAGAGGCGGGTCTTCGCCTCGTGGACGCCGACCCGCAATGCACTCGACTTAGTCATTGACTTAGTCTACTCGAACGCGTGAGCTACTCCACTAACGCCGAGGCGGCCCGCAGGTGCTCGATAGCGTCGGCGACGATCGACTCGATCAATTCGGCGCACGACGGCAGATCCTCGAGAATGCCCGCCACCTGGCCGGAGGCCAGCACCCCGGCGTCGGTGTTGCCTTCGACCAGCCCGGCCTTGAGCAGCATCGGGGTGTTGGCTGCCATGACGACCTGCGACCAGCTCAGTTCCTTGCCGTGGCGCATCGCGAGGCCGTCTTTGATCATCGACCGCCAGCTCATCTGCGACATCTGCTTGAACTTGGCGGCGTTGCGCACCGCCGCGGTGAAACCCCTTGCCCGCGAGCCGCTTTCCAGCTTCTCGACCAGTCCGGTACGCAGCACCCGGTGCGGCATGCCGTCCACGCGGGTGGTGACCACGGTGCCGTCGAGAGCCGACTCGAGATACTTGCGCTTCACTGCGTCGGGCACGGTCGAATCCGAAGTGAGCAGAAAGCGGGTACCCATGGCGACGCCCGCCGCGCCATACGACAGCGCCGCGGCCAGTCCGCGGCCGTCGAAGAATCCGCCCGCGGCGATTACCGGGATACCGCTGCCCTGAACCGCGTCCAGCACTGAGGGCAGCAGCAGCGTGGTCGCCACCGGGCCGGTGTGCCCGCCGCCCTCGCCGCCCTGCACGATCATCGCGTCGGCGCCCCAGCCGGCGACCTTGCGGGCGTGCTTGGCCGCGCCGATCGACGGGATGACGACGGCGCCGGCCTCTTTGAGCCGCGCGATGAGTTCCGGCTTGGGTGCCAGCGCGAACGATGCCACCTTGACGCCTTCGCGGATCATCAGTTCGACGCGATCACCTGCGTCGGTTGCGTCGGCACGCATATTGACGCCGAACGGCTTGTCGGTGGCGGCCTTGACCTTGCCGATGGCCGTGGCCAATTCGTCGAGGGTCATGGTGGCCGAGGCCAGGATCCCCAACCCCCCCGCGTTGGCCGTGGCTGACACCAGTCGGGCGCCGGCCACCCAGCCCATCCCCGTCTGCACGACGGGGTGTTCGATGCCGACCAACTCGGTCAGCGGCGTCTTTAGCCTCAAGACCGGATCTCTCTGTCGCGCAATGCTTTCGGGTCGATAACCTCGCGGATGAGCCGCAGCTCGTCATTGGTCGGCTGTCGCGACTGGCCAGGCTCGTCCAGACCGTCGACATCGAAGGAGGTGGCCTGACGGACGTCGTCGGGCGCCACCCCGGGGTGCAGGGACAGTGCCCGCATGGTGCGGTCCGGCCCGCCGAAATCGAAGACGCCCAGATTCGACACCACCCGGAAGACGTTGACGAACCGGAACGCGGGGTTGTCCGGATCGATCTTGTCGTAGCCGATGCCGGACACGATGTCGACTGCCTCGGTGAATACCCGCGTGGAATGGCTGCCGACCCAATAGCTGGTGGCGTGGTTGATGGTGTTGCCTGGTGAGCCGCGCACACCGAACATCTGCCGGGTGGGATGCTGCAATTGGCCGAACGCCGAGATGTTCTGATTGCCATAGCGGTCAACCTGATTGGCGCCCATCACCACATGCCGCCGACCCCAGGACAGGGTTTCGAAGACCCGACCGAACGGCATCCAGCCTTCGACCGGTCCGGTCTTGCCCAACGCTGGGGTGTCGGCCAGCAACTGGGCCTCGCCGTCGGTGAGCAGGATGTCGGGGGAGAAGGTGAGACGGGCCAGCCGGGCGCCCACCGCGGCCATGTTGGTCATCGGGCTGATCATGATTTCACCAGCGTCCCTGAATAACTCGGCACATGCGACCGCGCATACCTCGGCCCGGGTGACCGTCATTTCGCTGCCTCCTCGGCGAATCTGCGCACGGCGGCCTGGTAGTCCTCTTCGCCACCGGACAGATATGTGGCCACGAACTGCTGCCAGCCCTCTTCGGTGGAGGCGGCATCGGCGTAGTGCCGCTGGAACTTCTCGTCACGGCCGTAATCCGGTGCCGCGGTGGTGAAGTGAGCGCCACCGGGCGCTTCCACCACGCCGTCGACCATCATTCGGTTGATCAACAGCGCTTGCGGCGGTACGGATTTGACGAGCTCCTCGGTGGAGACCACTCGCTCCACCGACAGAAAACGCCTTTCGGCCGCCATCAGGAACAGGTCGTCGAAATAGGGGTCGATGCCGGTGTAGGCGGCATTGCCGCGGCTATCACCGAGATTGAGATGCGCGAAGGCGGCGTCGAGGCGCAGCGCGGGCATGGCGATCAGCTTTTCGTACCCGCCGTTCGTGGGGTAGGGGCTGGTGACGGTCTTGAGTTCGCCCTCCCAGAAATCGAGCACCGAACTGCCGAGCCCGGCGCGGGTCGGCAGGAACGGCAGCCGTTGTGCCGCCGCCTGCAGGCCGTTGCGCAGCATGCCCTCGTCCATCTCACGGGACTCGATGGCTCCGCTGGTGCGGGCCTTGGCGAACCACGGGTCGTAGAACGGCGGCGAGTCCAGCGAGACGAATCCGTAGTAGGCCCGTTTGACCTTGCCGGCCGAACACAGCAGGCCCAGGTCCGGGCCGCCGTAGGTGACCACGGTCAGGTCGGTGACGCCGGTGCGTAGCAGTGCCCGCACGAAGGCCATCGGCTTGCGCCGTGATCCCCAGCCGGCGATGCCGATGGTCATGCCGCTTCGTACGTGCGCGACGGCGTCGTCCAGAGTGGTGCGCTTGTCACTCATTCCTTCGTGCCCTTCGCCGTTCCGGCGAATGCATCGCGATGCTCGTCGGCGACGCCGGCGAGATTGAGTTCGAACGTAAAACCTTGCTCCATGCGGTAACTCGAGTTGACGCGCTGCACGTCGATCAGATTCAGCGCCTCCTTGGCCGCCCGGATGACGCGGGTGTCCTTGGCGGCGATGTCGCGGGCCACCCGGAGAGCGGCCTCGTCCAGCTCAGCGCGTGGCACCACCTCGTGGACGGAACCGAAATGGTGCAGGGTGGCGGCGTCCACGGTTGCGGCGGTGAAGAACAGCCGCCGCATCATGTGTTGGGGGACCAGGCGCGACAGGTGTGTGGCGGCGCCGAGTGCACCGCGCTCCACCTCCGGCAACCCGAAGACCGCGTCGTCGGAGGCCACAATGACGTCGGCGTTGCCGACCAGACCGATCCCGCCGCCGACGCAGAAACCGTTGACCGCGGCGATCACCGGCACCGCGCACTCGTAGACCGCACGGAACGCGGCGAAGCAGCCGCGGTTGGCGTCGATCAGCGCGGTGAATCCTTCGGTCCGCTGCATCTCCTTGATGTCCACGCCCGCGTTGAAGCCGCGGCCTTCTGCCCGCAGGATCACCGCGTGGGTCTGCGGATCCCGGCCCGCTGCGGTGATCGCGTCGCCGAGTTCGAACCATCCCCGCGACGGGATGGCGTTGACCGGCGGGTAGTCGACGGTGACCGCGACTATGCCGGGTTCGCTGGTGGTGGAGGTGATCGTCATTGCACTTCCTGCTGGGTCCGCTGGGGTCCGTTACCTAAGCAAGCACTTGCTTGGTACGCTAGCACAGTGACCCGATCCCGATCAGCTGATGGCATCAATTTAGGTCTCAGCGGGCGGGTGGTGCTGGTGACCGGTGGTGTGCGAGGCGTAGGTGCCGGTATCAGTGCGGTTTTCGCCGGCCAGGGTGCGACTGTCGTGACGTGTGCCCGACGCGCGGTGGAGGGCCTGCCCTATGAATTCCATTCCTGCGATGTGCGCGACGACGAGGCCGTCAAGGAGCTGATCGATTCGATAGTCGAGCGGCACGGCACGCTCGATGTCGTGGTCAACAACGCCGGGGGATCTCCCTACGTGTTGACGGCGGACTCCAGTCCCAACTTCAACCGCAAGATCATCGAACTGAATCTGATTGGCGGACTGCTGGTTTCGCAATGCGCCAACGAGACGATGCAGAGCCAGTCAGGCGGCGGGTCAATCGTCAATATCTGCAGTCTCAGTGGCCGACGGCCCAGTCCGGGCACTGCGGCGTACGGGGCGGCGAAAGCCGGCTTGGAGAGCCTCACTCAGACGCTGGCGGTGGAATGGGGACCGAAGGTGCGGGTGAACGCATGCGTGGTCGGCATGGTCGAGACCGAGCAGGCTGACCTGTTCTACGGGGACGCCGAGTCGATCGCCGCGATCTCCAAGAACGTGCCGCTCGGCCGATTGGCCAAGCCGGAGGACATCGGTTGGGCCGCAGCATTTTTGGCGTCGGACGTGGCGTCGTACATCAGCGGTGCATCGCTGGAGGTGCATGGCGGTGGGGAGCCGCCGCACTATCTGGCCACGACCAATGCGATCGCGATCAAGTAGAGGAGCTGAAATATGGGTGTGGTGGACGGGCGGGTGGTCATCGTCACCGGCGCGGGTCGCGGCATCGGCCGGGCGCATGCCTTGGCCTTCGCCGCCGAGGGCGCACGCGTGGTGGTCAACGACATCGGCGTGGGACTGGACGGTTCGGCGGGCGAAAGCCCGGCGCAGCAGGTGGTCGACGAGATCACCGCGGCCGGCGGGCAGGCAATTGCCAACGGTGACGACGTTGCCGACTGGACGGGTGCGCAGAATCTGATCGACACCGCGGTCGACGCGTTCGGTGGTCTGGACGTGCTGGTCAACAACGCCGGCTTCATCCGGGACCGAATGTTGGCCAACACCAGTGAAAGTGAGTGGGACGCCGTTATCCGGGTGCACCTGAAGGGCCACTTCGCCACGCTGCGGCACGCTGCTGGCTACTGGCGCCGGCAGATCAAGGCCGGCACCGTCGGCCCGGACGATCTGAACGCCCGCATCATCAACACCAGCTCCGGCGCCGGTCTGCAGGGCAGCGTCGGTCAGGGCAACTACTCGGCCGCGAAGGCCGGAATCGCCGCGTTGACCCTCGTCGCTGCGGCCGAATTGGGGCGCTACGGCATCACGGTCAACGCGATCGCGCCGGCCGCGCGCACCCGCATGACCGAGGCGGTATTCGCCGAGACCATGGCCGCGCCCGAGGACGGCGGTTTCGACGCTATGGCGCCGGAGAACGTCTCGCCACTGGTGGTGTGGCTGGGCAGCGTTGAATCCCGCACTGTCACAGGCAAAGTGTTCGAAGTCGAAGGTGGACTGATCCGGGTCGCGGAGGGTTGGGCGCACGGCCCGCAGGTCGACAAAGGGGCGCGATGGGATCCCGCCGAGTTGGGACCGGTGGTCACCGATCTGCTGGCCAAGTCACGCACACCGGTTCCGGTATACGGGGCGAGTTCGTGAGCTTGGCAATTCGCAAATTCGAGCTTTAAAGCATTAGGGCGTCATAAGCAAATACAATTGAGCTTTTCGGTTTGCGTGAGCAAATCTCAGTACACTCGGTGCATGCAAGGCGCGGCGGTATACGCAGTTTCGCAAGTATTGTTGTGCGCCAGAATGATCGGTGTCCGGCTGCACCGTCTCCTATGGTCGTTCGCGCCTTTCCCGCTGATCATTGTGCTGGCTTGTTGGCCTTGCGCCACGCATTCGCCCCGCGTCGGGCTGGCCGCGCAAACCATCAAGGACCCACTGCGCGGAATTATTTCCATGGGCGCATACAATTTCGGCCTGAACAGCGAGCCCGTCAACACGATTAGCCCGGTGAGCCAAAAAGCCGGGCTGCTTCAGGGAATCGTCCTCATTGCTACCTGGCGCAACCTCGAGCCCACAGCGACATCAGGATTGGCGGCCGACAACGAAATCGATCAGGGTCTCGCGGCGGTCCGGAAGTACAATCAGCAGAATCCGACCGCGCCGCTCGCGGTGAAAATCCGTGTCTGGGGGGCTTCTTGGGCGCCCGAGTGGGTGATGGCCGCAAGTGGGGGCAAATTCTCGGTCGTCCATACCAATGTCAACGGCAAAAAAGAAGAACGCCCTCTGGGCCACGTATGGAGCGACGCGTATCGCTCGGCGTGGGCACATCTGCAGCAACTGCTCGCGGCCAAGTATGACAGCGATCCTCTGATACATGAGGTGGCGGTGACTTCGTGCATGATGTTCACCTCCGAACCCTTCTCCATCGACACGACACCCGGCGCCCTGGAACCGCTCCGGCACAACGGTCTCACCGACGCCAATTACCAGACGTGTCTCAAAGGCATCGTCGATGACTATTCCCCCTGGCAGGCAACACGTTTCGAGACGCCGCTGAACGCGTACATCGGTACCGACAGCGGCAAGCCGGTGAAGGACGTCAATTTCACGCTCGGGTGGATGGCCGACTGCGAGCATCGCGGCGGCGGCCGTTGCGTTTTCGACAACCACGACCTCGCCGTACCGGTGGTGACGCCGGAACTGCAGACGCTCTACTCGGCGATGAAGAACAGCCACTCCGAGGTGGAATTCCAGACCTTGCAGGCCACACCGAACAACCTGCGCGACGTCATCGCCTCCGGCGTGCAACTCGGTGCGTCGAGCATTGAGTTGTACCAGGACTATGGCGGGTTTCCGTCGGTGCCCGACTCTGATCTGCGGGAGTACTCGTCGATGCTGCTAAAGGGTCCCGGCGGCCATTAAGGCTCGCAGATGACGATCGGAATCGTTCGATCCGTCCAGGCTTGATAGTCCTCGTAGCTCGGATACATGTCCACGAGCTTCGGCCAGTACCTGGCCCGCTCCGCGTCGGTGGCGTCGCGAGCGGTGAGGTCGAGCACTTCCTTCTTGATCTGTACCTGCACCTTGGGGCTGGCCTTGAGGTTGAGATACCACATCGGGTTCTTGGCGGAGCCGCCCTTCGACGCCGCCACGATGACCCGGTCACCGTCACGCAGGAAGTACAGCGGGCTGACCCGTGGTTCCCCGGTCTTGCGGCCGGTGGTGGTGAGCAGGGCGACGGGGATCTTCTGGAACGTGCCGCCGAGACCTTCGCCGCCGTTGCGGCGGTACATCCAGGTGTTGAGCCGCGACATCCACTTGATGAAGTGATCGGTGAGCGGCGAATTCAGGAAGCGAGGGGGAGGTTTGGGCATGGACTGATCCTAGAGCTGGATGAACGGCGTGAAGCCGGCCCTGATGCGGTGGATCTCGGCGTTGTTGGTAGGGCTTGCGGCTGGAGTCACGAAGGTCCCGCCGACCCGCGCGGCGCGTTGCTCACGACGTCGTCTCGGGCCTCGCAGCCGTGCACGGCCTAGATGCGTTCGATGATGGTCCCGGTCGACAGGGCGCCGCCCGCACACATGGTGATCAGCGCGGTGCTCTGGTCGGTGCGCTCCAATTCGTGCAGCGCGGTGGTGATCAGCCGGGCGCCGGTGGCGCCCACCGGGTGACCCAGCGCGATGGCGCCGCCGTTGACGTTCACCCGGTCCATGTCCGGCTCGTGCACGCGCGCCCAGGACAGCACCACCGAAGCGAAGGCCTCGTTGATCTCGACGATGTCGATGTCGCCGATCTTCATTCCGGCCTTCTCCAGCACCCTGGCCGTCGACTGCACGGGACCGTCGAGATGGTAGTACGGCTCGGCGCCGACGTTGGCCTGGCTGATGATCCGGGCCCGCGGCCGCAGTCCGAGCGCCTTGGCCTTCTCCTCATCCATCCAAAGCACCGCGGCCGCGCCGTCGGAAATCTGCGACGAGGTACCTGCCGTGTGGATGCCCCCCTCCATCACCGGCTTGAGCTGGCTGAGCCCCTCCAGGGTGGTCTCGCGCAGTCCCTGGTCTTTGGTGACCGGTGCGCGCTCGTCCGTCGGCTGCTTGTTCTCGTCGAGCACCGGCGCCACGATCGGTGAAATCTCGCGATCGAACCGATTCTCCTCCCAGGCCCGCTTGGCCTTGGCCTGCGAAGCGAAGCCGAAAGCGTCGATCTCCTCGCGGGTGATGCCGCGTCTCTTCGCGATGCGCTCGGCGGCTTCGAACTGATTCGGCATGTCGATGTCCCAGGACGCCGCGCGGATCGCCGCGCGATCCGGGCCGGCGTTGGCGCCCAGCCCCACGCGGCTCATGGCTTCGATACCGCAGGCGATACCGATGTCGATGGCACCGGTCGCGATCAAACCGGCGACCAGGTGGTTGGCCTGCTGGCTGCTGCCGCATTGGCAGTCGATGGTGGTGGCGCCGACGTGCTCGGGCAGACCGGCCGTCAGCCACGCCACCCGCGTAATGTTGTTGGATTGCTCGCCGAACTGCGTCACGCAGCCGCCGACGAGTTGCTCGACGTCGCCCGCTTGCAGACCGGACGAGATACCGGCCTTGTCGACCAATGCCTGCTGGACCGCGCCGAGTAGTTCGGTGGCGTGCAGTCCTGACAGCCATCCGTTGCGCTTGCCGATGGGGCTGCGGGTGGCTTCGACGATGACCGGGATACCCATGAAGTCAGGCTAGAACACGTTTCATTACTATGACAAGCGAGGACGGCGACCTGCCTTTTATCTGCGGAGGAGCCGTGTTTTACTGGCACTAGAACACGTTGCAAATAGTGTCGTAAAAGGAGCGCACTCTAGATGGCACCCCCTAACATCCCCGCCGACTTCGACTTCCTCGACCCTGATGTCAACCTTGCAGGGTTGCCCGTCGAGGAACTCGCCGCCCTGCGTCAGGCCGAGCCGGTCCACTGGGTTGACATCCCAAACGGCTCGGGTGGTTTCGAGGACCACGGTTACTGGCTCGTCACCAGACACGCCGACGTCAAGGAGGTGTCGAGGCGCAGCGATATCTACTCCAGCTGGATGAACGGCGCCATCCCGACGTGGCCGCCGGAGATGAAGCGCGACCAGGTCGAATTGCAGCGCAACGTCATGCTCAATATGGACGCACCCCACCACACCCGGTTGCGCAAGATCATCTCCCGCGGCTTCACGCCGCGGGCCATCGGACGACTGGAGGCCGAACTGGCCCAGCGCGCCCAGAACATCGCCAAGACCGCGGCGACCGCTGGTAGCGGCGACTTCGTCGAGCAGGTCGCGTGCGAGCTGCCGCTGCAAGCCATCGCAGGCCTGCTCGGTGTTCCCCAGGAGGATCGCGACAAGCTGTTCCGCTGGTCCAACGAGATGACCGGCGGCACCGACCCGGAGTACGCCACCGTCGATCCTGCACAATCGTCGATGGAGCTGATCACGTATGCGATGGCCATGGCCGACGAGCGGGGCAAAAACCCCACCGACGACATCGTCACCACGCTCATCCAGGCTGACATCGACGGCGAGAAGCTTTCCGATGACGAGTTCGGCTTCTTCGTGATCATGCTCGCGGTCGCCGGCAACGAGACCACCCGCAACTCGATTACCCACGGCATGATCGCAATGGCGAACAACCCCGATCAATGGGAGCTGTTCAAGAGGGTGCGCCCGTCGACCGCCGCCGACGAGATCATCCGGTGGGCGACCCCGGTGTCGGCGTTCCAGCGCACCGCAACCGAGGACACCGAATTGGCCGGCGTGCAGATCAAGAAGGGGCAGCGGGTGGTGATGTCCTACCGTTCGGCCAATTTCGACGAGGACGTCTTCGACGACCCGCAAAGCTTCAACATCCTGCGCGACCCGAATCCGCACGTCGGTTTCGGGGGCACCGGAGCGCACTACTGCATCGGAGCCAACCTGGCACGCATGACCATCAACCTCATCTTCAACGCGGTCGCCGACTACATGCCGGACCTCAAGCCTATTTCGGAACCCGAGCGCCTGCGGTCGGGCTGGCTCAACGGCATCAAGCACTGGCAGGTCGACTACACGGGCAAGAGCGCGGTCGCGCACTGATCACGATGGACTTCGATCTCAGCGCAGAGCAAGAGGCCGTTGCCGACGTCGTGAAGTCGGTACTGGGCCGCGAATTATCCTGGGCCGCAATGGTTGACGGAGGTGTGACCGCGCTGCCGGTGCCGGAGCGGCTCGGTGGAGACGGAGTCGGACTGGCCGAGGTGGGTACGGTGCTCACCGAGGCCGGCCGCCACGGTGCGATTACTCCGGCACTGGTAACCCTGGGTTACAGCGTGGTACCGCTGCTCGACCTGGCAACCGATGAGCAACAGGACCGCTATCTCGCCTCAGTCGCGGGCGGCGGGGTGCTGACCGCCGCGCTCAACGAACCCGGGTCCGCACTGCCGGACCGGCCTTCGGTTGCGTTGCGCGGCGGCCGGTTGTCCGGAGTGAAAGTCGGTGTCGGGTATGCGGAGTTGGCCGACTGGATGTTGGTGACGGCCGACACTGCCGTTGTGGTGGTGTCGCCCAAGGCCGATGGTGTGCGACTGGTCCGCACTCCGACGTCCAACGGCTCCGACGAGTACACGGTGAGCTTCTCCGATGTCGCGGTCGCCGACGCCGACGTGCTAACCGGTGCTTCGGCGGAGCGGGTAAACCGACTGGTGCTGGCCATGATCGGCGCTTATGCCGCTGGATTGGTGGCCGGCGCGTTGCGCTTGACCGCCGATTATGTGGCCAACCGCAAGCAGTTCGGCAAGCCGCTATCGACGTTCCAGACCGTTGCGGCGCAGCTGGCGGAGGTATACATCGCCTCGCGCACAATCGATTTGGCGGCCAAAGCGGTGATGTGGAAACTGGCCGAGGGCCGCGATGCCGACAGCGATCTGGACGTGCTCGGGTATTGGCTGGCTTCTCAGGCGCCGCCGGCGATGCAGACCTGCCATCACCTGCACGGCGGCATGGGCATGGACATCACCTACCCGATGCACCGGTACTACTCCACGATCAAAGACCTGACCCGGATATTGGGTGGGCCGTCGCATCGTCTCGATTTGGTGGCGGTCGCCAGTCCGGTGCACCCGGGTGTAGCGGGTCGCCACCCAGACAGCTTGGTTGGAGCGTAGATGTTTATCGACTTGACCCCCGAGCAGCGGCAGCTACAGGCGGAGCTGCGGGAGTACTTCTCCAATCTGATTACGCCCGAAGAGGCGAAGGCGATGGAGAAAGATCGTCACAACGAGGCCTACCGTGCGGTGATCCGCCGGATGGGTAAGGACGGCAAGCTCGGCGTGGGCTGGCCGAAAGAGTACGGCGGCTTGGGTTTCGGTCCGATCGAGCAGTCGATCTTCGTCAACGAAGCGCATCGCGCCGATGTGCCGCTGCCCGCGGTCACCCTGCAGACAGTCGGCCCGGTGCTGCAGCAGTTCGGTACCGAGGCGCAGAAGAAGAAGTTCCTGCCGGCGATCCTCGCCGGTGAAGTGCACTTCGCGATCGGTTACAGCGAACCCGAGGCCGGCACCGACCTGGCGTCGTTGCGGACCTCGGCGGTGCGAACGGGCGACAAGGCCACCGGGCACTACACAGTCAACGGCCAGAAGATGTGGACCACCGGTGGGCACGATGCCGACTACATCTGGCTTGCCTGCCGCACCGACCCGGAAGCCGTGAAACACAAGGGCATTTCGATCCTGATCGTCGACACCAAGGATCCGGGCTACTCCTGGACGCCGGTCATTCTGTCCGACGGCGCACACCACACCAACGCGACGTACTACAACGACGTCCGGGTGCCCGCCGACATGCTGGTCGGTGAAGAGAACGGCGGCTGGAGGTTGATCACCACCCAGCTCAACAACGAGCGAGTGATGCTCGGCCCGGCCGGCCGCACCGCCGGCATCTACGACCGCCTGCACGAGTGGGCGTCCAAACCGGGTGGCAACGGCGTCACCCCGATCGACCATCACGACGTCAAGAGGGCGCTCGGAGAGATCTACTCGCTGTGGCGGATCAACGAGTTGCTGAACTGGCAGGTGGCCGCCGCGGGTGAGGACATCAATGTTGCGGATGCTGCATCGACGAAAGTCTTTGGCACCGAAAAGATTCAGTACATCGGGCGGCTCGCCGAGGAGATTGTCGGCAAGTACGGGAACCCGGCCGAGCCCGAAACGGCGGAACTGCTCGAGTGGCTGGACTCGCAGACCAAACGCAACCTGGTGATCACCTTCGGCGGCGGCGTCAACGAGGTCATGCGCGAGATGATCGCCGCAGCGGGTCTGAAGGTGCCGAGGGTACCTCGATGAGCGAACTTCACGAAGCCATCGCGGAGATCGTCGCGGCTGGCGGTGGTAAACCGCGCACCGGCCGGGACCCGGTCAACCAGCCGATGATCAACAACTGGGTCGAAGCGATCGGTGATCGCAACCCGATCTACGTGGACGAGGCCGCGGCTCGCGCGGTGGGACACCCGGGGCTTGTCGCGCCGCCGGCGATGATCCAGGTGTGGACCATGTTCGGTCTGGGCGGAGCCCGCCCGGACGACGACCCCATCGGCCCGATGATGAAGCTGTTCGACGACAACGGCTATATCGGCGTAGTCGCAACGAACTGCGAGCAGACCTATCACCGCTATCTGCGGCCCGGTGAGGAAGTCAGCATCACCTCGGAGATGGGTGAAGTGTTGGGGCCCAAGCAGACCGCGTTGGGTGAGGGCTTCTTCATCAACCAGCACATCGTGTGGCGGGTCGGCGACGAGGATGTGGCCGAGATGAACTGGCGCATCCTGAAATTCAAGCCCGCTGGGTCCTCGGATTCCGTCCCGGAAGACCTGGACGCCGACGCCATGATGCGGCCGGCGTCCTCGCGTGACACCGCGTTCTTCTGGGAGGGCGTCAAGGCGCACGAACTACGGATCCAGAAGCTGGCCGATGGTTCGTTGCAGCACCCGCCGGTGCCCGCAGTGTGGCAGGATCCGGGTGATCCTGTGTCCTATGCCGTGGCCAGCGGGCGCGGCACGGTGTACAGCTTCGTCGTGCATCATGCGCCGAAGGTTCCGGGCCGCACACTGCCATTCGTGATCGCGTTGGTGGAACTGGAGGAGGGCGTCCGGATGCTGGGCGAGCTGCGGGGTGTCGATCCCGCGGCGGTGGAGATCGGAATGCCGGTCCACGCAACGTATATCGATTTCCCGGCCGGGGATGCCGGGCCGGAGTGGACCTTGCATGCATGGGAGCCGGACGCATGAGTGCGCCCGCTATCGAGGTCGGTACGCAGCTGCCCGAGTTGAAGCTGTACGGGGACCCGACGTTCATCATCTCAACGGCGTTGGCAACGCGCGACTTTCAGGACGTGCACCATGACCGGGACAAGGCTGTCGCGAAGGGGTCCAAGGACATCTTCGTCAACATCCTGACCGATACGGGTCTGGTGCAGCGTTACATCACCGACTGGGCCGGGCCGTCGGCGCTGATCAAGTCGATCGGGTTGCGGCTCGGGGTGCCGTGGTACGCCTACGACACGGTGACCTTCTCCGGTGAGGTGACCGCGGTGCAGGACGGGTTGATCACGGTGAAGGTGATCGGTGCCAACAGTCTTGGTAACCACGTGATTGCGACGGTAACACTGACGATGGGGGACGCGTAGATGTTGTCCGGTAAGGCTGCCATCGTCGGGATTGGCGCCACCGACTTCTCCAAGAACTCCGGTCGGTCCGAGCTGCGGCTGGCTGCGGAAGCCGTGTTGGACGCGCTGGACGACGCCGGGTTGTCGCCGGCGGACGTCGACGGGCTGACCACGTTCACGATGGACACCAACACCGAGGTGGCGGTGGCGCGCGCAGTCGGCATCGGTGACCTGAAGTTCTTCTCCAAGATCGGGTATGGCGGCGGCGCGGCGTGTGCGACCGTGCAGCAGGCCGCCATTGCGGTGGCCACCGGGGTGGCCGACGTGGTGGTGGCCTACCGCGCCTTCAACGAGCGCTCCGGGATGCGATTCGGCCAGGTGCAGACGAGGTTGGCAGGAAACGCCGACGCTCCGGCTGATTCGACGGGCGTGGACAACTCGTTCTCGTATCCTCATGGGCTGTCGACGCCGGCCGCGCAGGTGGCGATGATCGCCCGGCGGTACATGCACTGGTCGGGCGCCACGAGCCGTGACTTCGGTGCGGTGTCGGTGGCCGACCGAAGGCATGCCGCCAAGAACCCGAAGGCATACTTCTACGGGAAGCCGATAACCATTGAGGATCATCAGAATTCGCGGTGGATCGCCGAACCGCTGCGGCTGCTGGACTGCTGCCAGGAGACCGACGGCGCGGTGGCGATCGTGGTGACGTCGGTGGAGCGGGCCCGCGACCTCAAGCACCGTCCGGCCGTCATCGAGGCGGCGGCCCAGGGATCCAGCCCGGACCAGTATACGATGGTCAGCTATTACCGGCCTGAGATCGGCCTGCCCGAAATGGGTGTGGTAGGGGAGCAGTTGTGGTCTCAATCCGGCTTGGCGCCTTCCGATATTCAGACCGCGGTTCTGTATGACCATTTCACGCCGTTCACTCTGATTCAGTTGGAGGAGTTGGGATTTTGCGGCCGCGGTGAAGCCAAGGACTTCATCACCGACGGTGCGATCGAGATCGGCGGGCGGCTGCCGATCAACACGCACGGTGGACAATTGGGTGAGGCTTACATCCATGGGATGAACGGGATCGCCGAGGGCGTGCGCCAATTGCGTGGTACCTCAGTGAATCCGGTGTCTGACGTCGAGCATGTGCTGGTGACCGCGGGGACGGGTGTGCCTACCTCGGGGTTGATTCTGGGCTGAGTTCTCTGGCTTGGCGGCGAGCGTGAAGCTGGCTTCACGTTCGCCGACGGCTGTGAAGCTGGCTTCACGCTCGTCGGCCTGTGGATGGTTGAATGAGCCCGCAATCGGCAGTTGCCATGCTGCGGGTATGGCAGATCCGTTCATCGGGAGTGAGGCGGTCGCCGCCGGGACCCTGACCAAGAGCCAACTGCTGAGTGGCTATCGGCGATTGTTCCGCGACGTCTACGTGGATCCGCATGTGCAGACCACGGCCGACCTACGCGCGCATGCAGGTTGGTTGTGGGCTGGCCGGCAAGGAGTGGTCGCGGGATTCTCCGCCGCGGCGATGCACGGAAGCAATTGGGTTGACGGTGCAAAACCGGTCGAGCTGATCTGCGACAACCGACACCGACTGCCCGGCATACAACCGCGGGGTAACCACATCGACAACGACGAGATCGAGATCATCGACGGCATAGTGGTGACGACGCCCGCGCGGACAGCCCTCGACCTCGGCTGTTGGTACCCCACCATGACGGCGGTGGCCGCCATCGACGCTTTGGCCCGGGCGACAGAGGTCAAGTCGGCTGACCTTGAACTGTTGATCGACAGATATGCCGGCCGCCGAGGCATCGTCCGGGCACGTAAGGCGGCGACTCTGTTCGATATGGGTGCGCAATCGCCGAAGGAATCCTGGTTGCGCGTCGTCTTGATCGAGGCGGGGGTGCCGCGACCGCAGACTCAGATTCCGGTCAGCGACGAATTCGGGGAAATTTTCGCCTATCTCGACATGGGTTGGCCGGAGCTGAAGGTGGCGGTTGAGTACGACGGTGAACAACATCGGACCGATCAGCGGCAGTACAGATGGGACAGCCGACGACGAGAAGGCCTCGAACGACTTGGCTGGATCGTTGTCCGGGTGCTGGCGGGCGATCGGCCGGCGGAGATTGTCCGTCGGGTCCGCGGCGCGCTTGCTCGCCGAGCGTGAAGCTGGTCTCACGCTCGGCGGCGATTGTGAAGCTAGCTTCACGATCGGCGAAAAGCGGTAGGTTACGCCGGGACCAGCTCCACGCCGGATAGCACCACGGCGTTGTCGCGCGCCGGCGCGACAACGCCGGCCAGGAAACGACCGTCTTCCTTCCACACCTTCACTTGTAGCGTCTCGCCGGGATACGCCACCCCCGCGAAGCGGGCGCCATAGGCCGCGACGGCCGAGGCGTCGCCGTCCAGCAGGGCGTCGGTGATGGCCTTGCAGGTCATCCCGTAGGTGCACAGCCCGTGCAGGATCGGCTGGGGAAAGCCTGCGGCAGCGGCGAACTCGGGATCGGAGTGCAGCGGGTTGCGGTCGCCGCACAATCGGTACAGCAACGCCTGCTGCGGCAGAATCGGCACTGCGAGCTCAAGATCCGGCGCGCGGTCGGGTGTGGCATCCGCACCCGATGGCCCACGCTCGCCTCCGAAGCCGCCTTCGCCGCGAGCGAAAATGGAGCGCCGCTGCGTCCACAAACGGTCACCGGCAGGGCTGGTCACCGTCGTCTCACTCCAGATCACCGCCGCCTTGCCTTTGTCCCAGATGTCGGTGAACCGGGTGACCGCCCTACCCGAGCCCGAAGGCGGCAGCGGCGCAGGCACTTCCACCCGCTCGCTGGCGTGCAGCACCTTGCTCAACTCGATGTCGATACCGGGAAACTGCACCGTAGGTGGCTTGGTCATGTGGAAGGTGGCGGCCACATTGGCGAAGGTCGGCAATACCTGCGGGATGTCGTCGACCAGGTAGCGCAGCTCCCGCGGATCCATCGGGTCGGCACCCGCGCCCAGGCCGAGGTGGTAGAGCTGGACGTCGCTACTGGTCCAGGAGAATTCGACGGGATCCAGTTCCGCGGCCAGTGCGACGTCGACGTCGATCGGCATGTCAGCGTTCTCCCGCGATGTGTAGTGCCGCCAGGTACCCGAACGTCATCGCCGGACCGATGGTGCCCCCTGGGCCGGGGTAGGTGTGCCCCATCACCGGTGCGCTGACATTGCCTGCGGCGTAGAGGCCTTCGATGATGCTGCCGTCGTCACGCAGGGCCCGCCCGTGGACGTCGGTACGGATTCCGCCCTTGGTACCCAGGTCGCCCGGCACCATTTTGGCGGCGTAGTACGGCGCATGGGTCAGCTCGCCGAGGTTGGGATTAGGCTTATTGGTCGGATCCCCGTAATACTTGTCGTAGGCGCTTTCACCGCGATGGAAATCCTCGTCGACACCGGAGCGCGCAAACCCGTTGAAACGGGCTACCGTCGCCATGAATTCGTCGACGGGTAAACCTGCCTTGATGGCCAGTTCCTCGAGGGTGTCTGCGGTGACGATGACGCCGGACTCCATCCACTTACGCGGGATGCGTTGCCCCGGCTGCAATCCGGCGAAGATGTAGCGATCCCGGTACTGCTGGTCGAATACCAGCCACGCGGGAATGTTCTCGCCGGGACCGGAGCCTTGGCCGTACTCGCCGCCGTACATGTGATGCCCAGCCTCGACGTATGGCATCGACTCGTTCATGAAACGCTTGCCGGACATGTTGACCATGATCGCGCCCGGTGAGTTGCGTTCGGACAAGGCGATCCACGGCGCGCCCACCAGGGGCACCGTTGGGATCCACCAGGCGTCTTCCATGAAATCAAGTGCGGCGCCGAGCTTTTCGCCCGCGATGATACCGTCGCCTGTGTTAGCCTTCGCGCCCACCGTCCAGTCCGTGGTAATGGGCGCGCGCTGGTACTTCACCCGCATCTGCTCATTGTGCTCGAAACCGCCGGAGGCCAGGATCACCCCGCGCCGGGCCCGGATCAGCCGCGGATCAGAAGACTCCGCGGCTCCGGCGTCTAGGACATACACACCGCGTACCACCCCGTCCTGGACGTAGAGGTCGGTCAGCGCGGTGTTGAGCAACACCGGAACTCCCGCCCGCTGCAACCCGATTCGCAACGGTGCGATGAGCGCCCGCCCCATGCCGACGAGGTTCTTGCCGGTCGACTTCGCCCACATGGTGCGCGCGCCCACCTTCAGGCTGCGCAGCACGCCGCGGGGATGGCGCTTCAACATGTTCAACCGCACGTAATCCTGCTGCATGACAACCACATTGAGCGGCACCTTGCCGTAGGCAGGTTCCAGACCGGCCTCGTCCGGGCCCAGCTTGCGGGCGTTGAACGGTTTCGGCTCGACGGACCGGCCGTCGGGCCGACCGCCCGGTGCCTCCGGGTAGTAGTCGGAGTAGCGCGGCACCCAGCACATCTTCAGCGGGGTGTGTTTGAGCACGAACGAGAGCATCTCGGGCCCGCGCTGCAAGTAGGTGTCGATACGTTCCGGCTCCACGGCACCTCCGATGATGCCGTGCAGATAGGTGCGGGCGGCCTCGGCGGTGTCCTTCACCCCGTCGCGCTGCAGGACCTCGTTGTTCGGGATCCACACACCGCCACCCGAGCGCGCGGTCGAGCCGCCATAGTGCGGAGCCTTCTCGATGACTACTGTCGAGAGGCCGCGGTGTGCGGCGGTGAGGGCAGCCACCATGCCGGCGCCGCCGCTTCCCACCACGACGACGTCGTACTCCTGTGCTGTCATGTAGAACACGTTATAGAATTGCCCGGGCTGGGCGCTACTGGCCCGGTCAAGCGGACGAAGGAACTTCGGTAAATGCTCAGTGATGCGACCCGGGAAGAGCTTGCCGCCGAACTGGCACAGGCTGAGCGGAGCCGCGAGGGCATCGCACCGCTGACAGCCGCCTACGCCGATATCGACGTCGTCGACGCCTACGAGATCCAGTTGATCAACATCCGCCGGCGGGCCGCCGCGGGTGCCCGGGTGGTGGGGCACAAAGTGGGGTTGTCGTCGCCGGTGATGCAACAGATGATGGGCGTCAACGAACCCGACTACGGGCACCTGCTCGACGACATGCAGGTCTTCGAAGACGTCCCGGTGCAGACGTCGCGATACCTGTTGCCGAGGGTGGAGGTCGAGGTCGGTTTCATCCTGTCCGGCGACCTGCCGGGTGCGGAGTGCACCGAAGAGGATGTGCTGGCCGCCACCGAGGCACTGGTGCCATCGATCGAGCTGATCGACACCAGGATCAAGGACTGGCAGATCAAGATCTGCGACACCATCGCCGACAACGCCTCCTCGGCGGGCTTCGTGCTGGGGTCGGCGCGGGTATCGCCGGCCGACATCGACGTCAAGGCGATCGACGCGAAGCTGACCCGCAACGGCGAATTGATCGCCGAGGGCCGCAGCGACGCGGTACTCGGTAATCCGGTCACCGCCGTTGCCTGGCTTTCCCGCAAGGTGGAGAGTTTTGGCGTGCGGCTGAAAATGGGTGACATCGTGTTGCCCGGATCGTGCACCTTCGCGGTCGACGCGCGGGCCGGCGACGAGTTCGTCGCGGAGTTCGCGGGGCTGGGTGCCGTTCGTCTGTCGTTTGAATAGGTCTCGATATGGAGCGATCGCAAGCGCGGAAGCCGGGCGAAGCGGGTCGCGACCGAGGGGTTAGGAGCGTTGGGATGCCGACCAAGGCGAGTGTGGCCATTGTCGGATCGGGGAACATCAGCACCGATCTGCTGTACAAGTTGCTGAGATCCGATTGGCTGGAACCCCGCTGGATGGTGGGCATCGACCCCGAGAGCGAAGGCCTGGCACGGGCTCGCAAGCTCGGGCTCCAAGCGAGCCACAAGGGCGTGGACTGGCTGCTGGAACAGGACGAGAAGCCTGACCTGGTGTTCGAGGCGACCAGCGCCTACGTGCACAAGGCGGCGGCGCCCAAGTACGAGGCGGCCGGGATTCGCGCGATCGACCTGACCCCGGCCGCCGTCGGCCCGGCGGTGATCCCACCGGCTAACCTGCGCGCACATCTGGACGCTCCGAACGTCAACATGATCACCTGCGGCGGGCAGGCGACCATCCCGATCGTGTATGCCGTCTCCAGGGTCGTCGAGGTCCCCTACGCCGAAATCGTGGCATCGGTCGCTTCGGTGTCCGCGGGGCCGGGCACTCGCGCCAATATCGACGAGTTCACCAAGACCACGTCGCGCGGCGTGCAAACCATCGGCGGGGCCGCCCGCGGCAAGGCCATCATCATTCTGAACCCCGCCGACCCGCCGATGATCATGCGCGACACCATCTTCTGCGCGATCCCCGAGGGCGCCGACCGGGACGCGATCGCCAAGTCCATTCACGAGGTGGTCGCCGAGGTGCAAACCTACGTGCCCGGATACCGGTTGCTCAACGAGCCCCAATTCGACGAGCCGTCGATGAACTCGGGCGGTCAGGCGGTGGTGACGACGTTCGTCGAAGTCGAGGGCGCCGGAGATTACCTGCCGCCGTACGCGGGCAACCTGGACATCATGACCGCGGCCGCGACCAAGGTCGGCGAGGAGATCGCCAAGGAGACGCTGGCTGTGACGGGAGGCGCACGATGACCGAGAGCATCTGGGACGTCCGAATCACTGACACGTCGCTGCGCGACGGGTCCCATCACAAGCGCCACCAATTCACCAAGGAGGAAGTGCGCTCCATCGTCACGGCGCTGGATGCCGCGGGGGTTCCGGTGATCGAGGTGACGCACGGCGACGGACTCGGCGGTTCGTCGTTCAACTACGGCTTCTCGAAAACACCCGAACAGGAATTGATCAAGCTGGCCGCCGAAACCGCGCAGGAGGCGAAAATCGCTTTCCTGATGCTGCCGGGCGTCGGCACCAAAGAGGACATCAAAGAGGCGCAGGACAACGGCGGCTCAATCTGTCGCATCGCCACCCACTGCACCGAGGCCGACGTCTCCATTCAGCATTTCGGGCTGGCCCGCGAGCTGGGACTGGAAACTGTCGGATTCCTGATGATGTCGCATACCATCGCGCCGGAGAAGTTGGCCGCGCAGGCCCGCATCATGGCCGATGCCGGCTGCCAGTGTGTCTACGTCGTCGACTCGGCCGGCGCCCTGGTACTCGAAGGCGTCGCCGACCGGGTTTCGGCGCTGGTGGCCGAACTCGGCGAGGACGCGCAGGTGGGTTTCCACGGACACGAGAACCTCGGACTGGGCGTGGCCAACTCGGTGGAAGCGGTGCGCGCCGGGGCCAAGCAGATCGACGGCAGCGTGCGCCGGTTCGGTGCGGGCGCGGGCAACGCGCCGGTGGAGGCGCTGATCGGGGTGTTCGACAAGATCGGCGTCAAGACCGGCATCGACTTCTTCGACATCGCCGACGCCGCCGAAGATGTGGTGCGTCCTGCCATGCCCGCCGAGTGCCTGCTGGATCGCAACGCGCTGATCATGGGGTACTCGGGGGTGTACTCGAGCTTCCTCAAGCACGCCGTCCGTCAGGGTGAGCGCTACGGTGTGCCGGCTCACGAGTTGTTGCACCGAGCCGGCCAACGCAAGCTGATCGGCGGCCAGGAAGACCAGCTGATCGACATCGCACTGGAAATCAGGCGCGAACAAGAAAGTGGTGCTGCGGTAACGGGGGCCAAGACGAATTGAGTCGATCTCGCCGATTCGGCTGAGGGCTTGGAAATGACTTCGCGTTAACCGGATGGGCCGGGCACGCCGGATGCCCCGGTCTGGCCGATCGCACCGGTATGGCCGGTCATGCCGGCTTTGCCGGGGGGAGCGCCTGGGCCACCGATACCGCCCGTGCCGCCGAGGCCGCCGGTGCCTCCCGAGCCGCCGTTGCCCGCGGCGCCCCCCGTGCCGGGGGCGCCAGCCTGGGTAAACAGCCCGCCCGCGCCGGGCGCGCCACCGGCGCCGCCATTGCCCCCGCCGCCGCCCCCGCCGCCGCCCCCGCCGTCGCCGCCGTCGCCGCCGTCGCCCCCGGTCGCACCGAAGCTGCCGAAGCCACCGGGGCCGCCTTGGCCGCCGGCGGCTCCGCCGGCGCCGAGACCGCCGGCCCCGCCGGCGCCCCCGAGACCACCGGTTCCACCGGTGCCCCACAGCAGCCCGCCTCGACCGCCGGCGCCCCCGGCGCCGCCGTCGGAACCCGTGCCGCCTGCAGCTCCGGTGCCGCCGGTACCGCCGGCACCGCCACCGCCGGCATGCGCACCGACTGTGGCCGAGCCACCGAGACCGCCCATGCCGCCGGTGGCGCCGAGACCGCCGGTACCGCCGGCACCGCCGCCGCCACCGCCGCCGCCACCGCTTTGGTTAAGAGTTACGCTGCCGGCCCCGCCTGCCCCGCCGTTGCCGCCGGGTGCGCCGCCGCCGCCGGTGCCGCCCACGCCGCCGCCGCCGCCGCCGTTACCGCCCTGGAATGTGCCTCCGCCGCCGAGGCCGCCGCCGACACCACCGCCGTTACCGCCGCCGCTGGGACCGAACTTGCCGCCGATGGCACCGCCGGCACCGCCGTCGACACCGCCGCCTGGCTGGCCGGGATTGGTCCATCCGCCGGCACCGCCACTGCCACCGAGGCCCCCGCCGCCTCCGCCCCCACCAGGCTGCACTCCGCTGCCCTGTGAGGCGCCGCCGTCGCCGCCATCGCCGCCGGGGGCGCCGGGGCCGCCATTGCCACCGGCCCCCCCGCCCGCGCCGCCACCGAAGCTGCCGCCGGTGCCGCCGATACCACCGCTGCCGCCGGCGCCGCCGGCCTGTCCGGTGAGGGTTCCGCCCGTGCCGGGCCCGCCGCCGGTGGTGGTCCCATTGGGAAATGTATTGCCGTTGGCGCCGTTGGTGGCGGGGGTGGTCGGGGTGGCCGGGCCGGGGTTGACGCCTTGCGTCCCCGTTGCGCCGGCCCCGCCTACTCCACCGGCCCCGCCAGTGCCGAACAGTCCGGCGTTGCCGCCCGCGCCGCCGGCGCCGCCGTTGGTGGTCGGTGTCGCGGCGATCCCGCCAGCCCCCCCGGCCCCGCCGCTGCCGGATAACCAACCCCCGGCCCCCCCGGCCCCGCCGGCTGCCCCCGCGCCGCCCGCGCCGCCGGCGCCGCCGTGTCCGATCATCCCGGCCGCTCCGCCGGCCCCGCCGGCCACCCCGGCGGTGGTGCTGCTGCCGCCGGTTCCGCCGTTGCCGTACAGCAATCCTCCGAGCCCGCCGGGCTGGCCCGGCGCGCCGTTAGCGCCGTCACCGATCAACGGGCGTCCCAGCAGTGTCTGCGTAGGCGCGTTGATCAGGTTGAGCAGAGCCTGCTGCGCGTTGGCAGCCTCGGCGGTCGCGTACGAGCCCCCCGCGGTGGCCAGGGCGTTCACGAACTGGTCGTGAACCGCTGCCACGTGCACTCCCAGCGTCTGATAGCTCCGGGCGTAGGAGCGGAATAGTTCCGCAACGGCGTTGGACACCTCGTCGGCGCCAGCGGCCAGCAACATGGTCGTTGGGGTGAATGCGGCCGCACCAGCCTCTGTGATCGCCGAGCCAATCCCGGCCAAATCGGAAGCCGCCGTCACCAGCGTCGCCGGTGTCACGAGCACAAAAGACATCACATGCCTCCCGGCACGGAGTGCGCCCCACCAGCCCGCCGTGGACTCGACGAGCATGAGCGTATAGCCCACCCGGGCACCTAGACAGCTGTTTGACGAACCTGCGCCCGGCCACCATTGGGGGCAACTCCCGCTCGGGGGGCGAAAAGGGTGCCCTAGCAACGCATTAATGACGTCGCCGACCGAATTGAGCATAAGCCCGAAAGGTGAGTGGCGCATCGCCTAGTTTTTTGGAAGTCTCTGGGTTTTCGGTGGTATCGGGGCCGCCGCCTCCGAAAGGGCTCGGTGCACGGCGACTTCGAAGCGGCCGAATGCCTATTGGACCGCAACGCGCTGATCACGGGGTAATCCGAGCGTTGTACTCGAGCTTTATCAAGCAGGCCTTCGGTAAGGGTGAGCGGTAGGGTGTCCCGGCTCACGCGTTCTTGCATCGGGCGGGTCAGCGCAAGCTCATCGCAGCCAGGAGGACCAGCTGATCGACATCGCGCTGGAGATCAAGCGCGAGCAGGGGGGCGCGCACCAGTTAGGCCCTGGTTACGATCGTGGGGTCAGTGTTCTCAGAAGGATGGCGCGATGGCGGATCGGCTCACTCTTCAACCGGGTGATGTGTTTGCCGGCTACACCATCCAACAGCTGATCGGCGAGGGCGGAATGGGAACGGTGTATCGCGCCCGGGACCCCGATCTGCCGCGCAGTGTCGCCTTGAAGCTGCTGCACCGCGACCTGACCGCCAACGACTACATTCGGTCGCGTTTCGAGCTGGAGGCGGCGCACGCTGCCCGCCTGGAGCACCCCAACATCGTTACCGTGTATCGCCGTGGCCGCGGGAACGAGCAACTCTGGATCGCAATGCAGTTCATCGACTCCACCGACGCGTCCGAAGTCGTACGCGACGGTCCGCTACAACCCGCCTACGCCGTGCACATCGTCACCGAGACCGCCAAAGCGCTCGACCATGCTCACGCCGCCGGCGTTTTGCACCGCGACGTCAAACCGGCCAACATCTTGCTGGAACGATCTGGTCCGGGCCGGCCGGGACGGGTGCTGCTCGCCGATTTCGGTATCGCCAAGGCGCTCGCCGAAACCGCGCAGATGACTCAGACCGGGATGATGGTCGCGAGCTTGCAATATGCCTCGCCCGAACAGTTTGACAACATTGAGCTCGATGCACGCGCCGACGTCTACTCGTTGGGCTGCACGCTTTTTCACTTGCTCACCGGACAGCTTCCCTACCCGGGCACCACCATGCCGCAACTGTGGGCCGGACACGTCAAAGCGCCGATCCCCAAGCCCAGCGAGGTGCGACCCGGGCTGCCGACCGCCTTGGACGCCGTCATGGCGCGGGCGATGGCCAAGGAACGCGGCGACCGCTATCCCAGCTGTGGGGAGTTCGCCGGTGCAGCGCGTGCCGCGCTGCACTCCCGGTCGAGCCCGCCACCCACGATTGTCGACGCCGATCGGGAGGACCGACGACCGCCGCCTGTCGTGGACGCCGAGGCCACGACAACGGTCCACGACATATCTCGGTTCGCGAAGCCGCGACGATCCGTGTCCCAGCCCCCGCAGGCACGCGACAGAGCCGATGGGGTGTTTCGGCTTATGGCGCAGGTCGGCGTGATCCTGCTTGGGGCGCTCGTCTGTGCCGCCCTGTTCACCTGGAAACATTCGGTAGTTCGCAGCTGGCGCGACAGCTTCGGTAACTGGCACTACCCAACTTATCCAGAATATGGGCCGCCGCCGTGGATCTTGGGCGGCACGGGGTATGAGGTAGTGATCACCGCAACGGCAGTGGTTGGGGCCGTATTGCTTGTCGTTGCGTTGGTGCTGATGGGCACGCGGCGGCAGCTGGCCGGTCGTTTCGCCCGCGCGGGCGCAGCCATTTTGGTTTTCGCCTCGATAAGTCTTGTGTTGGCCACCTATAGCGGGGTTTTGACGTCGACCAAGAACAAAGAGATGCAGTACATCGCGCTGTTGGGTGCGGTGCTGCTGCTGGGCGGATGTTGGCGTGGACTGTCGCCGTCGAAGCGCAATCTGTGGTGGTTGGTTGTGTCAGGTCTGGCCATCATCGGGTTTGTGGCTCTCGTGCACGTCATACCTACACATACGGCGCGCCTCCCGGTTTTGGGCGAAGGTGGCGGCGGGTTGATCGCGGGGATCGCATTGACTGCTGCGGGAGCGGCGCTTGCGGTTCGACGCGCCGTCTCGCGCAGTCGCGAAACCGCTGAGGGCTCTGGCCAAAATCCATAAGTTGCCGCACGCCGGTCGCGAGTAATCTTGTCCATATGACCAGCATCCCTAGGGCTTCCGGCCTGCTCGCCGGTGGTCTGCTCAGTGTCGTCGCGTCTGTACTGATCGCACTGCCCGCGGCCAACGCCGACCCGGGGCAGCAGTGCAACACCACCTTCGGTCAGACCGCGTCCGAACAGGTTCAGGGCTACCTGAACAAGCACCCGGACGTGAAGGCTGAAATCACGGCACGGTCGCAGGCGTCGGGGTCGGGGACGAATCTGGTCGACTACCTGAACCGGCACCCCGATGTGCGTCAGGCGCTGATCACACTGGCCAACCAGTGCACCTCCTAAGGTGATCGGGCGTCGTCCGTGAGCGTCGGGTGCGACGCGCGCAAATGTTCGCGGTTGACTCAAAATAGGAACACGTTCTAGCGTCGAGGACGTGTTTTCTGATCCGCTCACCGAAGCGATCGCCGAAGCCGAGAAGCTGGTGGCCGCCGCGCCGCATATCGAGACCGAAGCCGACCTGCTCGAAGGCCTGCAGTATCTGGCCGGGTGTGTGGCCGGCTGTATGCATCTGGCCTTTGACTACGAGCGCGACCATCCCTTCCTGCAGTCCGGCACCGGCCCGTTCACCAAGATGGGGTTGGACAACCCGGACACCCTCTACTTCGGTACCCGGGTACATGCCGACCGTGATTACGTGGTCCGCGGTGTCCGTGGGACCACCACCGACCTGAGTTTCCAGCTGCTCGGTGGTGAGTACACCGACGACAACGTGCCCGCCAGCCAGGTCGCGTTCGACGACCGCGAACTCGACATCGCGCCCGACGGCAGTTTCGAATGGCGGTTGCGGCCTACCAGCGCCGGGCAGCTCGTCATGCGCGAGGTCTACGGCGACTGGTCGGCCACGCGTGGCACGTTGACCATCGAGCGGCTGGACACCGCGGGCACGGCGCCGCCGCCGCTGACCCGCGAACTGATCGAAAAGCGATACGCCACAGCGGGTAAGCAGCTGGTGAACCGAGTGAAGACGTGGCTGCAGTTCCCGCAGTGGTTCTACCTCGAGATCCCCGTCAACACCATGGTGCCGCCGCGGCTGACTCCGGGTGGGCTGGCCACTCAGTATTCGTCGGTCGGCCATTTCGAGTTACGGCCGGACCAGGCACTGGTCATCACGGTGCCGGTGAGTGACGCCCCGTACCTCGGCTTCCAGCTGGGCAGCATGTGGTACATCTCGCTGGACTACATCAACCATCAGACATCGCTGAACAACACCCAAGCGCAACCGGATCCGGACGGCATGGTCCGGATCGTGGTCAGCGATCAGAACCCCGGTGTGACCAATTGGGTTGAGACACTGGGCCATCGGCGCGGATTCCTGCAGTTCCGGTGGCAGCGGGTGTCCCGGGATCTGACCGGGGCCGACGGCCCGACGGTCGAGTTGGTCGACGCTGACGCGGTGCCGGCGTCGCTGCCGTATTTCGAGCACAACAAGATCTCCGAGGACGACTGGCGGGCCCGGATCGCACTGCGCCAGTTGCAGATTGCGGCAAGGATGCTGGGATGACCGACCTGCTCGACGGTAAGGTGGTGGTGATCAGCGGTGTCGGCCCGGGTCTGGGTACCACGTTGGCGCGCCGATGTGCACTCGAAGGAGCCGACCTGGTGTTGGCGGCGCGCAGCGCCGACCGGTTGGACGACGTCGCCAAGCAGGTCGTCGACCTGGGCCGCAAAGCGGTGGCGGTCCCCACCGACATCACCGACGACGACCAGGTGAACAACCTGGTCAAGGCTTCCCTGGACGCCTACGGCAGGGTGAATGTGCTGGTCAACAACGCGTTCCGGGTGCCGTCGATGAAGCCGTTGGCCGGCACCACGCTTCAACACATCCGCGACGCAATCGAACTCAGTGCGCTGGGGGCGTTGCGGCTGATCCAGGGCTTCACACCGGCCTTGGCCGCGTCGAAGGGCTCCGTCGTCAACGTCAACTCCATGGTGATCCGGCACTCCCAGGCCAAGTACGGCGCCTACAAGATGGCCAAGTCGGCGCTGTTGTCGATGTCGCAGTCACTGGCCACCGAGCTCGGGGAGCAGGGAATCCGGGTGAATTCCGTTGCACCCGGCTATATCTGGGGTGACACGCTGCAGGGTTATTTCAATCACCAGGCCGGCAAGTACGGCACCACGGCCGAACAGATCTATCAGGTCACGGCGGCGAACTCCGACCTGAAGCGCTTGCCCACCGAGGACGAGGTGGCCTCGGCCATTCTCTTCATGGCCAGCGACCTGTCCAGCGGTATCACCGGACAGACCTTGGACGTCAATTGCGGCGAGTACCACAACTGATGGAGCGAACCGGCCGCAAAGATGTGGGCACCGTCGACGACCTGCACGCGTCGGCGACAAAACTGACCGGGCTGGACGATTTCGGTACCGACGACGACAACTACCGCGAAGCGCTCAGCGTGCTGCTCGATTCCTACCAGCGCGAAGCGGGTCTGACGGCGTTGGGTAGCAAGATGAATCGGTTCTTCCTGCGCGGTGCGCTGGTGGCCAGGTTGCTGTCCGAGTCGGCGTGGAAGCAGTACCCACAGTATGTGGACGTGGCCATCGAGCAGCCGATTTTCGTGACGGGGTTGCCGCGCACCGGGACTACCGCGCTGCACCGGCTGCTGGGCGCCGATCCTGCACATCAGGGCCTGCACCTGTGGCTGGCCGAGTTCCCGCAGCCGCGGCCACCGCGCGACACCTGGGACTCAAACCCGTGGTACAGCCAGCTGAATGCGCAATTCAACAAGCACCACCGGGAGAACCCGGAGTACACCGGTCTGCACTTCATGGCGGCTTACGAACTGGAGGAATGCTGGCAGCTGCTGCGCCAGTCGCTGCATTCGGTGTCATACGAGACGCTGGCGCACATCCCCAGCTACGCCCAGTGGCTGTCTCGGCAGGACTGGACCCGGCCGTACCAGCGGCACCGGCGCAACCTGCAACTCATCGGTATGAACGACGCCGACAAGCGTTGGGTGCTCAAGAACCCCAGTCACTTGTTCGCTTTGGACGCGTTGATGGCGACTTATCCCGACGCTTTGGTGGTGCAGACCCACCGGCCCGTCGAGACAATCATGGCATCGATGTGTTCGTTGGCGCAGCACACCGCCGAGGGCTGGTCGACGACGTTCACCGGTGCCCGGATCGGCGCTGACGCGATGGAAACCTGGTCGCGCGGGCTGGAGCGGTTCAATACCGTTCGCGCTTCGCATAATCCGGCCCAGTTCTGCGACGTGGACTACCACGACCTGATCGCCGACCCGTTGGGCACGGTAGCCGCGGTGTACCGGCATTTCGGTCTGACACTCTCCGGGGAGGCGCTCAAGGCGATGGAGGACAGCCACGCCGAGAGTCAGACCGGCCCGCGCGCCCCCAAGCACAAGTACTCGTTGGCCGACTACGGGCTGACCGCCGAAGAGGTCAAGGAGCGGTTCGCGGGGTTGTGATCGAGGCTGCCTGTCGCTGCTAGGCGGGCAGCGCTGCATCGAGTTTCGCTGGTGGCCAGTGTGATTGCTGTGGCGATTGGTTCCCGCTCCGTCACAGCGGTCACACGCGTCACCGGGATCGGCGGCACCGTCTTTGCCCGCCTCGTAGCGACAACTACTCGGCCGCCTGCAGAATCCCTTCGGCCACCGCGTGTTCGATGCTGTCGGAAAGCCGGGGACAGGACCGGGTGCGCGCCGTGTTGCCCCCGCACGCACGTACCTCCGCGAAATGAGCGCAGCGCTGCGATGCCTCGGTATTCCATTGCACCGCAGTGTGACCCGGGCCCAGCCTGCGCACCGACACGGTGACGTGGCAGAACCGGCAGTCCACCGGCCGTAACCCGGCCGTCAGATAATGCTCGCGATCGGCACGACTCGCTTCGGCCACCGCGGCGGCACGCTGCGGATCATTAGTGAAATCCCTTGATTTCGACCAGGATCCAGAGACACCGTCGGTGACGTGCGGTTCATCATGATCATGGTGATCACCGTGCAGCATCAGCATCGACCTGGCGAGCCGATCGACGTCAGGAACTGCCGACTGGTCTTCAGACATGACCGTCAGTGTTGCTCGGCCGGCACGTCGTCGGAAACCGCTTCGGTCTCCCTGGCTTTGAGGTTCTCGGCGACCTCGGCGTTCCAGAATTCGTTGGCGCGAGCGGTGTCGACCTCCATCTCGAAGCGCTCCACCATCTCCGGGGTGATGTCGGCGACGTCAACGTAGAACTGCTGATACCAGCGACGCATCTGGTAGACGGCGCCGTCCTCTTCGACCAGCAATGGGTTATCGATGCGAGTCTTGTGCCTCCAGATCTCGACGTCCTGCATGAAGCCCTTGCTGACACCTTCGGTAAACACCCGGGCCAGCTTGTCGCTCATCTTCTCGTCCAGGCCCTTGGGCTTTTCGACGATGACGCCCCATTGCAGCACGAAGGAGTCCTGCGTTACCGGGTAGTGGCAGTTGATCAGGATCGACTCGGACTTATAGCCGCTGTAGCTGTTGTGCAACCAGTTGATCATGAACGATGGGCCGAAGTAGGAGGCCTCCGAGTCCAATTCGGCTTCACCGTAGGAGGTGCCCAGATCACTTACGTCGGGACGCCCCACGTTGTGCAGGTACTGCGAAGCGATGTGGCCTTCGAAGACGTTCTTGAAATAGGTAGGCAACCCGAAGTGGATGTAGAAGAAATGCGCCATGTCCGTGACGTTGTCAATGATGTCCCGGCAGTTCGATCCCTCGATCAGGATGCGGTTCCAGCGCCAGTCGGTCCAGTCGTCGCTGTGGGCTTCCGGAATTTCGGGGATCCGCACCGCCGGGTCCGGAGGGTTGCCCTCATGGTCGTGCCAGACGAACAGTAGACCGCCGCGTACGTCGGTCGTCCATGCCCGGGTGCGGGCGGTCTTCGGGGTGCGTTTGGCGTACGGCACCAACTTGCAGCGGCCGTCCCCGCCCCAGCGCCAGTCGTGAAAGGGGCACGCGACCTCGTCGCCCTTGATGCTGCCCTCGGACAAGTCGCCACCCATGTGCCGGCAGTAGCCGTCCAGAATTTTGATGTCGCCGCCGGAGTCGGCAAAGACGACCAATTTGGTGCCGAACGCCTGGACCGAGTGCGGCTTACCGTCACGGAAGTCCTCGGCTACGCCGAGGCAGTGCCAGCCTCGGGCATATCTGGTCGGCAACGCGCCGGCATCGATCTCCCGGACACCGACGCCACTTGTGTCGGTAATCACCTGTCACCTCCAGATCGCGGGTACTAACTAGAACACGTTACAGTTTTCGCGTGGGGAAGCGCAACGACGGCGAGCCTGGCCGTATGCGCATTGCGGTATATGTATTTGATGCCGCTGTTTTCGTTCGAAGGTCGTTCACCGAAGGTCGATCCCACCGCGTTCGTGGCGCCGACCGCCACCCTGATCGGTGACGTCACCGTCGAGGCGGGGGCGTCTGTCTGGTACAACGCCGTGCTGCGCGGCGATTACGCGCCCGTGGTGATCCGTGAGGGCGCTAACGTGCAGGACGGGTCGGTATTGCACGCGCCGCCGGGCATCCCCGTCGACATCGGCCCCGGGGCCACCGTGGCGCATCTGTGCGTCATCCACGGGGCGCACATCGGTTCTGAGGCATTGATCGCCAACCACGCGACGGTGCTGGACGGCGCGGTCATCGGCGCGCGCTGCATGGTCGCGGCCGGTGCTCTGGTCGTGGGGGGTACGCAGGTTCCGGCCGGAATGCTGGTGACCGGAACGCCCGCCAAAGTCAAGGGGCCGATCGAGGGCACCGGGGCCGAGATATGGGTCAACGTCAACCCGCAGGCCTATCGGGACCTGGCGCAGCGGCATATCGCCGGGGTCGAAGCGATCTAGTTGCCGGCCCAGATGGCGTACTAGCCTGCCGACAGCTCCAGGATTCGATTGCGGAAGTCGGCGACATAAACGTCGCCGCGACTGTCGATGGCCACACCGTAGGGGAAGGTCAGGTCCGTGAAAGGCAGTGTGGCCGGGGTGTCTGAGCCGGTTGCGAGCTTGAGCACTCGATTGTTATTCAGGTCGGTGACGTAGACATCGCCCCGCGGACCCACCGCTACACCATGGGGAAAGTTCAAGCCGGTCAGTGGGAGGTCGACCGGTGTATCCGTCCCGGCGGCAAGCTTTACAACCCGATTGTTTTCGCTGTCAGCGACGTAAACTGCGCCGGCCTCGTCTACCGCTGCGCCCAGCGGGCCATGGAGGCCGGTGAATGGCAGTTCGGTGGCGGTGTTCGAGCCGGCGGCCAACTCAAGTACCCGGCTATTGCCGGAGTCGACGATGTATACGCCGCCGCTGCGGTCCACGGCCACGCCGTGGGGGGTGCTGAGGCCGGATAAAGGCAGCTCAACCGGCGCGTTCGAGCCTGTGGGCAATTTGAGTACCCGATTGTTGGATGCGTCGACGACGTAGATGCTCCCGCTGCCGTCGACCGCGACGCCCGCCGGACGGTTGAGCCCGGTAAACGGCAACACGATCTGTCTCGCTGCGCCCGGCACCAGTTTGACCACCTGGTTGCGGCTGGAGTCGGCTACGTAAACACTGCCCGCATTGTCCACCGCGACTCCATCGGGGTCCCCGAGGTCGAACGGCAGAACCACGAGTTTGGGCTTGATCGCCGTGGTCGGAGATCCGGCCTGACTTTGCGCGACCTGGCGGGACGTCGCCCGCCCGAAGATCAGATACCCGGCGATTACCGCCACGGCGACGACGACCGCGGCGCCAGCCGCGATAGCGAGGGTGATACGCCGCTTGCTCGGCGCGGTGCGCCCGGACTGCCCTGACACCACAAGCCAGCTCCCTCACCCAGCACGCTGATCGCGACCCCGGACACTACCGTGCGGGTGTCGCGCGACACTGCGAGGCTACATCTTCTTGGTGCTGGCGGCTGCTCTGTCCATTTCCCAGTACGCGCGCAGTGCCACCATCTGTCCGTCATCGTTGGCCTTGTACGTGAAAACGCCTTCGGCCGTGGTCTGGTAATCGCCGGTGGTTATCAGGATGTGCCCGACGTTGGCTTCCTCATTGCCGCATTGGTAGGTGTCACGGAAGACGAACTCGATCTTGGTGGTCGGCGCGATTGCCTTGTCCCAGAACGCCGATATGGCCTCAAGGCCGCGGTGCCCCCGGCCTTCGGGGTCGAACGCCGACGGGCCGATGGGATCTTCGACGATGGCGTCATCGGCGAAGACGGCCAGCCAGGCGTCTTTGTCGCGGGCGACGACCGCCTCGCGGGATCGCCGGCCGGCCTCGTGCGCCGGATTGGTCACTGGTGCTGCCAGCCCGAATGAATGTAAGTGTCGGCGAAGCGCTTCATCGAGTCCTGCTTCTTGTCCAAGGGCGCGTCGAAGGCCAGCCCATCGAACACCCACGGAATCGTGATGTAGTCGGTCACCCCGATGTCGGCCAGCTCGCGATGACCGTCCACGCCAAACCTATCTATACAAACGGCCTGGTACTCGAAAGGAAGGTCCGCACGACCGTTTTCGGCGAGTAGCGCCTTGAGCTTGCCGATGGTCTCGTCCAACTGCGCATGGGTCATCATCGCGCTGGTCCAGCCGTCGCCGACCCGGGCGGCACGCTTGAGGGCGACGTCGGTGTGGCCGCCGACATAGAACGGCACCGGCTCGCTGGGCGCGGGACTCATCTGCAAGCGATCGAAATCGTAGAACTCGCCGTGGAATTCGACCATGCCGCCGGCCAGAACCAGCTTGATCACTTCGATCATCTCGTCCACACGCTTGCCGCGACGGGCGTAAGGCACCCCGCACCACTCGAATTCCTCGGGCGCCCAGCCGATTCCCACGCCGAAGCCGAAGCGGTTGTTGGTCAGGTTGGCCACCGAGCCGACCTGTCGGGCCAGCAGCAGCGGGTTGCGCGAACCCAGCTTCATCACGTTGGTGTAGAACCGCAGCTTCGAGGTGACCGCACCCATCGAGCCGGCCAAGATCAGCGGATCCACCCACGGGGAGTTCTCGTCGAACATCCGCTTGCCGTCGGCGGTGTAGGGATAGTCAACGGACTGCTTCTCAAAGTAGAAGATCGAATCCGGTAGCGCGATGGAGTCGAACCCGACTTCTTCTGCGGTCCTGGCGAGTTCGGTCAGCTGATCGATCGGGCTGAACGCAATGCTGAGCGTGTACTTCATTTGGCGCCGTGCCCGGGTTTGTCGCTGCCGACTACCCACATGGAGTAGTACTGAGATCCGCCGCCATAGGCGTGTCCCAATGCCTTTCGGGCATTCGGCACCTGGTGGTCGCCGCCCTTGCCCATCACCTGAATGGCGGCTTCCGCGAAGCGGATCAACCCGGAGGCGCCGATCGGATTTGAGCAGAGCACTCCTCCGGACGGGTTGACCGGGAGCCTTCCCTCGATCGCGGTCTCGCCAGCTTCAGTGAGCTTCCAGCCTTCACCCTCGGCAGCGAAGCCAAGGTTTTCCAGCCACATTGGCTCGAACCAGGAGAAGGGCACGTAAATTTCGGCAGCGTCGATTTCATCGATTGGACTAGTTATGCCGGCGGCCTTCCACAACGCTGTCGCGGCATCTCGTCCTGCTTGCGGGCTGACCTGATCGCGTCCGGAGAACGCCAGCGGTTCGGTTCGCAGCGCGGTGGCATGTATCCATGCAACCGGTTGACCGTGCGCCAGAAGCGCTTCGGCGCTCTCTTCGTCGCCGATGATGATTGCGGCGGCACCATCCGAAGATGGACAGGTTTCGTCAAAGCGAATCGGGTCCCAGAGCATCTGGGAGTTCATAACCTTCTCTACGCTGATATCGGACTGCTGCAGATGGGCCAGCGGGTTTCGGCTGCCGTTGAGTCTGTCTTTGACTGCCACCATTGCGCCGATATGCGTCGGAGCTCCTGATCGGCGGATGTAAGCCCGCACGTGCGGAGCGAAGTAACCACCGGCACCCGCGCCGACCGGCTTGGTAAAGGGCACGGGGATTGACAACGCCCACATGGCATTCGACTCTGATTGCTTTTCCCAGGCCAGGGCCAGTACGCGGCGGTACTTGCCGGACTGCACAAGGCTTGCCGCGACCACGCCGGTGGATCCGCCGACCGAGCCCGCGGTATGGACCCTGATAAGAGGCTTGTCCGTAGCGCCCATCGCATCGACCATGAAAAGTTCCGGCATCATGACACCCTCGAAGAAGTCGGGCGCTTTACCGACGACGACGGCGTCGATGTCATCGAAGGTTGAGCCGGAATCTTCCAATGCTCGATCAATGGCTTCCCGCACCAGCCCGTTCATCGAAACATCTTGACGCTTGGCAACATACTTCGTCTGCCCGGTCCCGAGTACCGCGGCTAGATGCGCGCCGGCGCCTGCCATCAGTTCTTTCCTTCCATGACGGCGACCAAGTTCTGTTGCAGCGCCGGGCCGCTAGTAGCGTGTGCCAGTACTCGCTGCGCGGATCGGTTCCAAATGTGCTGTGCTGCGAATCCGATTCGCTCAAGACCGGCGACAAACATCGGGTTGGCGGCCAGTGCACCGCCGGACGGATTCACCAGGGTTTTATCGGTCAACCCAATCGCTTCGGTCAGGATCAACTGCTGGTGAGTGAACGGGGCATGCAGCTCAGCTACTTCGATGCCGTCTGCGTTGCCGCCGGTGGCTGCCTTTGCTGAGACCGCGGTGGACTTGGACACCGTGAGGTCACGCAAGCCCAGCGCGGGTGACTCGATCCGGTGCTCGATTCCCGTTATCCACGCCGGGGTTTCGCGCAGCTCGCGGGCCCGGTGATCGGCGGCGAGCACGATGGCAGCGGCACCGTCGGTGATCGGCGCGATGTCGTGGCGGCGTAACGGGTTGTTGAAGAACGGGCGGGCCAGCAGTTCGTCGATGCTCTTCGCCGGCTTCTCGGAATCGTTGCGGCCGGATCGAGCGAACGAATCGAGCGCGACCTGGGCCATCTGCTCGGCTGTCCATTTACCGGAGTCGAGCCCGATCCGCGCCTGCAGCCCGGCCATTGACACCGAATCCGGCCACAGCGGCGCAACGGTGTAAGGGTCCGTCTGCCGCGACAATATCTGACGCAAGATACCCGCCGAAGACTTACCGAACCCGTATACGAGTGCGGTATCTACTTCGCCCGTGAGGATTTTGATGTACGCCTCGTAAAGGGCCCAGGCTCCGTCCATCTCGACGTGCGACTCATTGATCGGTGGCACCGCTCCTATCGAGTCCACGGCGTTGAGGAACGAAAAGGCCCGCCCGGCAAGGAAATCGGAGGAGCCTGAGCACCAGAATCCGATGTCGGACTTGTTGATGCCCAGGTCCTGATACAACTGTGC
The DNA here is from genome assembly GCF_054515735.1 of Mycobacterium sp. ML4. Lineage (NCBI taxonomy): Bacteria > Bacillati > Actinomycetota > Actinomycetes > Mycobacteriales > Mycobacteriaceae > Mycobacterium > Mycobacterium sp. ML4. Next base: position 114,033 of record NZ_JBTNSY010000008.1, on the reverse strand, counting down.
GAAACACGGCATCAGCATTTCGACGCCGTTGGTGGTGCCGTCAGTACGGCGAACATGCGGCGCGTGGGCGAAGCCGACCACCGCGACATTGCGATCACTCATGCGTAGCTGCGCCCCTCACAGGTGGTGCTTGTAGGTGTCGTAGTCGGCGTCCGGTTCGCCGGTAGGCCGGAAGTACTCGATGTTGTCGATCCCGAATCCCCACTCCTCACGGGGTTTCCACACCGCCTCCACGCGCATGCCCATCCGAACTTCGTGCGCGTCGACATCGGCGACCAAGTGCAGGAATGGAATATCGGCGCCGTCGAGCAGCACGTAGGCCGCCACGTAGGGCGGCTTGATGCGCTGGCCCTGGAACGGGATGTTGATGATCGCGAACGTCGTCACCGTGCCCTTGTCCGAGAGTTCGACGAACTCGGTGGTCGGCAGGCCGGTGGCCGGGTCGGCGCCATGCGGCGGGAAATACACCTTCCCTGCCTCACCTGTCCTGGCGCCCAACAATTTTCCCTCGGCGATCGCCCGTAGGTAGGTGCTCTCCTCGTGGGACGCGGTGTGCTGAATGGTGAGTGAGACCGGCGTGACGATCATGGTGACCGGGTCCAGGCCGGCTTGGGGCTCCGGGACGTCCTCGACTTCGTCGCCGAGTGCGAAGTAGGCGATGTCGGTGATGGCGCCCACGGTTTCGTCAGCCCAGTGCACGTGCACCCGGGTGCCGGTCTCGATGGCGTCCGGGGACCCCGCATCGACGGCGTGAATCAGCGGGGTGTCGGCGCCGTCGAGCTTAATGAGCGCCCACGCAAACGGCCGGTCCAGCGGTTCGCCACCGATCGGTGCGGGCTGCCAGGTCCAGGACACGACGGTGCCGACGCTGGCCACCGGTGTCATCTCGCCCAGCGGTTCGTAGGTAACGGGGTCGTATTCCGGCGGCGGCACATGTACCCGGCCATCGGAACCGCGCACTCCCAGAACACGGCGCTCACGCAGCGCGGTGAAAAACTTCCCAAGCGTGGGACCCACCGAACGGGTGTAGTCGAAGGAGAAGAATAATGGAGCGGAAAGGGGCGGCTCAGGGTGATCGATCAGGGCCGGGCCGCTTGAGCTGGCTGTCACGCCTTCGAGTAGAACAGGTTCTAAGAATGGTTTCAACTGGGCGCGATGAGGTGGCGATCGGGAGGCGGCGATGAAGCTCGGACTGCAGCTGGGGTATTGGGGCGCACAGCCCCCGGAGAACCATGCGGAACTGGTCGCCGCCGCCGAAGAGGCCGGGTTCGATGCCGTGTTCACCGCCGAGGCGTGGGGTTCGGACGCCTACACGCCGCTGGCCTGGTGGGGGCGCGAGACGCAGCGGCTGCGGCTGGGCACCTCGGTGGTGCAGTTGTCGGCGCGTACGCCGACGGCGTGCGCGATGGCCGCGCTGACGTTGGACCACTTATCGGGCGGGCGGCACATCCTCGGCCTGGGTGTGTCCGGACCGCAGGTGGTCGAGGGCTGGTACGGTGCGCGTTTCCCCAAGCCGCTGGCGCGCACCCGTGAGTACATCGACATCGTGCGTCAGGTGTGGGCTCGCGAGAAACCGGTGACCAGCGGGGGACCGCACTATCCGCTTCCGCTGACGGGTCCCGGGACAACGGGATTGGGCAAGCCGTTGAAACCCATCACACATCCGCTGCGCGCCGACATCCCGATCATGCTGGGCGCCGAGGGGCCGAAGAACGTGGCGCTGGCCGCCGAGATCTGCGACGGTTGGCTGCCGATCTTCTATTCGCCTCGCATGGCAGACACCTACAACGAATGGCTCGACGAGGGGTTCGCCCGGCCGGGCGCCCGGCGCAGCCGAGAAGATTTCGAGGTGTGCGCGACCGCGCAGGTGGTGGTCACCGAGGACCGTTCCGGGACTTTCGAGGCGGTCAAGCCCTACCTGGCGCTCTACATGGGCGGCATGGGCGCCGAGGACACCAACTTCCACGCCGACGTCTACCGCCGGATGGGCTACTCCGAGGTGGTCGACGAGGTCACCAGGCTGTTCCGGTCAGACCGCAAGGACGAGGCGGCCAAAGTCATCCCGGACGAGCTCGTCGACGACGCGATGATCGTCGGTGACCTGGACTACGTGCGTAAGCAGATCGTGGCCTGGGAGGCGGCCGGCGTCACCATGATGGTGGTGGGCGCCCGCAGCGTTGAGCAGGTACGCGACCTCGCCGCGCTGACCTGAGGCCGGCGCTTGCGGCCTGGCTAGAACACGTTCTAGATTGGCCGGATGGCAGCATCGCAGCATACGATCGCCGGCACGGTACTGACGATGCCGGTGCGGGTCCGCAGGGCGACATACCGTGTGGCCATGTTCTCGGTGAACGCGCGCGCCGCCCAACGCATGATCGACTACAGCGGACTGCAGGTGGCCCGCGTCCTGCCCGGCCGCGCTGCGGTGTCCCTGATCCTTGCCCACTTCATCGACGGCGACCTCGGGTCATATCACGAGCTGAGCACCGTCGTGCAGGTCAGGCAACCCGGCTCGAACGAATCCGGTCTCAGCGCGCTGCAGTCCGCCTTCGTTCATCACATGCTCGTCGACCAAGCCTTCACTCTCGAAGCGGGACGGACGATTTGGGGATTCCCGAAAGTGATGGCCGATTTCAAGATTTGCGAGGCGAGCCGGTTCGGGTGCGAGGTGCGGGCCGACGATCAGCTCCTTGTCGACATGGAATTCCGTCGCGGCCTGCCGATTCCGCCGGCGTTGCCTTCCCGCGAGCGGCAATTGCGTTCCTACGCGCATCGCGATGGCCACACGTTGGAGACGGAGTTCACGATGTCGACGGTGGGTTCGCGCTACCGGCCCGGCGGTGTGCGGCTGCGGCTCGGCGATCACCCCTACGCCAAAGAGCTCGCATCGCTCGGCTTGCCCAAGCGAGCGATGCTGTCGACCTTCGCTGCCAATGTGGTGTCGTCATTCGGTGATGCACGGGAGATCTCATGACCTCGACTTATCTACAGACCAGGCCAGACGTCGATCTGACGGACGGCACTTTCTACGCAGACGGCGTCGCGGCACGCGAGGCGTACCGCTGGATGCGGGCCAACCAGCCGGTGTTCCGGGACCGCAACGGATTGGCCGGCGCGACAACGTATCAGGCCATCTTGGAGGCCGAGCGCAATCCGGAGTTGTTTTCCAGCACGGGCGGCATCCGTCCCGATCAGCCCGGTATGCCCTACATGATCGACATGGACGACCCGGCACATCTGGTGCGGCGCAAGCTGGTCAACGCGGGCTTCACGCGCAAGCGGGTCAAGGACAAGGAGGCCTCGATCGGGGAATTGTGCGACTCCCTGATCGACGCGGTGTGTGAGCGGGGGGAGTGCGATTTCGTCCGCGACATCGCCGCGCCGTTGCCGATGGCGGTGATCGGCGACATGCTCGGCGTGCTGCCGTCGGAGCGGGGGATGCTACTGAAGTGGTCGGACGACCTGGTGTGCGGGCTGTCCTCGCACATCGATCCGGCCTCGGTGGAGTTCCAGTCGGTGATGGAAGCGTTCGCCGGGTACACGGCGTTCACCATGGACCTGATCGCCAAGCGCCGCGCCGAGCCTACCGACGACCTGTATTCGATCCTGATCAACGCGGAGGTCGAGGGTCAGCGGATGTCCGACGAAGAGATCGTCATGGAGACGCTTCTGATTCTGATCGGCGGCGATGAGACCACTCGGCACACGCTGAGTGGGGGGACCGAGCAGCTGGTGCGGCACCGCGACCAGTGGTCGGATCTGGTGGACGACCCTTCGTTGCTGCCGGGTGCCATCGAGGAGATGTTGCGCTGGACGTCGCCGGTGAAGAACATGTGCCGGACGCTGACTTCTGACACCGAGTTCCACGGCACCGCGTTGAGCGCCGGGGAGAAGATCATGCTGCTGTTCGAGTCGGCGAACTTCGACGAGTCGGTGTTCGACCAGCCGGAGAAGTTCGATATCCGGCGTAACCCCAACAGTCACTTGGCGTTTGGCTTCGGCACCCACTTCTGCATGGGTAATCAGCTGGCTCGGCTGGAGTTATCGTTGATGACTTCTCGGGTGTTGCAGCGGTTACCGGATCTGCGGCTGGCCGATGAGTCGGCGTTGCCGTTGCGTGCGGCGAACTTCGTCTCCGGTCTCGAGTCGATGCCGGTGGTATTCACGCCGAGCGCGCCGGTGTTGAGGGTAGGCGGCACGCCGAGCGTGATCTGAGGGTTGTCTTCAGGCGATTTCTCCGCCCGCATTACACGCTCGGCGAGCCCAGGCTGATGCAAGCCGGCCAAGAATGCCGCCCGCGGTGTTCTGGCCGGTGACTCTGATGATCAGCCAGTCAAGGTCGGTCGTCATCGTTTCGTAGCGGGCGATGTCTTTGGCGAATTGCCATGGCGTCCGATGATGCTCCCCCTCGTACTCCAGCGCGAGTTTCATTGCCTCCCAACCCATGTCGACCACCCCGACTAGCTCGCCATACCGGCCATAGATCGGGATCTGCGTCCGCGGTGGAGGATAGCCGGCGTCGATGACGAGCAACCGCAGCCAGGTCTCGCGCGGTGATTCAGCGCCGGGGTCGACGAGAGTCAGCGCTTGGCGGGCACGCCTGACGTTGCGGTGGCCTTTGTAGCGATCGGCGATCAACACGGCGTCTGCGGCGTTGAGTCGGGTGGCTCGGGCGAGCGCATCGATGGCCGCGACCGCTTTGCCCAACGGGTAGCGGCCGGCGAGATCGAACGCCGTTCGTGCGGGCGTGGTTGCCGGTATGCCGCCGATGAGCCGGCTCTCGTCCGGCGCTATGCGATCCGACCAGGTGCTTATTCCGGGTGGCGGTCGACGGCATTCGTAGAGCAGCTGCGCGGCTTGCCTACGGTCCACCCATTTCGCGCCGTGCAGCGCCGAGGCGGACTGGCCGGCGATCACTGCGCGCCGTTTCGACCACAGCCATGCCGCGTAAGCCCGCTGAACAGCGGTGAGATCGGTACCGGTCCGGACGTAGACGTCTGGATGGATCGCTTCGTAGCGACTTCGCAGCTGGTGACGGGTCAGAGCACCGGACGTCAGCGCCTCGCTACCGATAAATGGTTGCGTCACGCCGTGGATTTTGTCGTGCGGCACTGACAACTTCACCGAACGTGTTCTGAGGGCGCAAATTCGGCCGAAAATCCGCCTTGAGAACACGTTCGGCGGATCAGGGGTGGGACTCAGCGGTTCTTGAACTCCGGCTTCCGTTTTTCGGCGAAGGCCCGCGGACCTTCCTTGGCGTCGTCGGACAAGAAGACCTGGATGCCGATCTGGGTGTCGATCTTGAAAGCCTCGTTCTCGTGCATCCCCTCGGTCTCCCTGATGGTCCGCAGGATCGCCTGTACCGCGAGTGGGCCGTTGTCTTCGATGATCTCGGCGAGTTCGAGTGCTTTGGCCAGCGCCTGGCCGTCCGGTACGACGTGCCCGATCAAACCCATCTGCAGGGCCTCGCCAGCTGTGATGTGCCGTCCGGTCAGCAGCAGTTCGCAGGCCACCGTGTAGGGGATCTGGCGCACCAGCCGAACTGCCGACCCGCCCATCGGGTACAGGCTCCACTTGGCCTCGGAGATGCCAAACTTGGCGCTCTCGCCGGCCACCCGGATATCGGTGCCCTGCAGGATCTCGGTGCCACCGGCGATCGCCGGGCCTTCCACCGCCGCGATCAAGGGCTTGGTGAGGCGACGACCCTTGAGCAGCGCGTCGATGCGTGACGGGTCGTAGCTGCCGTCCTTGAAGGAGTCACCCGGCGGCTTCTGCGTCGCGGTCTTCAGGTCCATGCCCGCGCAGAAGTAGCCACCGGCGCCGGTAAGGATGCCGCAGCGGATATCGGGATCGTTGTCGACACGGTCCCAGGCCTCAACCATGATCTGCATCATTTCCGTGCTCAGGGCGTTGCGGCGGTGCGGCCGATTCATCGTCACGATGAGCGTGTGGCCGCGCTGCTCGACCAGCGCATCTGCTTCCAAAGGCCCGGGTTCGTTTGCTGGCTGCTCCGCCACGGCTACCGCCTCTTCGTCGACATGGGGTGTGAGCTTGTCAAGAAATGTAACACGTTCTAATTTGGTGGCCGTGGCTCTGAATATTGCTGACCTTGCCGAGCACGCCATCGACGCTGTGCCGGACCGCGTAGCCCTCATCTGCGGTGACGAGCAGTTGACCTACGCGCAACTGGAAGAGAAAGCCAACCGATTGGCGCACTACCTGATCGACCAGGGCGTGCGCGACGGCGACAAGGTGGGCTTGTACTGCCGCAACCGCATCGAGATCGTGATCGCGATGCTCGGCATCGTCAAGGCGGGCGCGATCCTGGTCAACGTCAACTTCCGCTACGTCGAGGGCGAGCTGCGCTACCTCTTCGACAATTCGGACATGGTGGCGCTGGTGCATGAGCGTCAGTACGCCGATCGGGTCGCCAACGTCCTACCCGACACCCCGATGGTCAAGACCGTGCTGGTCGTCGAGGATGGCAGCGACCTGGATTACCAGCGTTACGGCGGAGTCGAGTTCTACTCAGCGCTTGAGCAGGGTTCGCCCGAGCGCGACTTCGGCGAACGCACCGCGGACGCCATCTATCTGCTCTACACCGGCGGCACCACCGGCTTCCCCAAAGGCGTGATGTGGCGCCACGAGGACATCTATCGTGTCCTCTTGGGCGGAACCGATTTCGCCACAGGAGAATTCGTCAAGGACGAGTATGATCTGGCCAAGGCCGCCGCGGCGAATCCGCCGATGGTTCGCTACCCGATTCCGCCGATGATCCACGGCGCCACGCAGTCGGCGACCTGGATGTCGATCTTCTCCGGTCAAACCACCGTGTTGGCACCGGAATTCGACGCCGAGCAGGTGTGGCGGACCATTCACGAACACAAGGTGAACCTGTTGTTCTTCACCGGCGACGCGATGGCGCGTCCGCTGTTGGATGCGCTGCAGAAAGACAACGATTACGACCTGTCATCACTGTTCCTGCTCGCCAGCACCGCGGCGTTGTTCTCGCCGAGCATCAAGGAGAAATTCCTCGAGTTGCTGCCGAATCGGGTTATCACGGACTCGATCGGCTCGTCGGAGACGGGTTTCGGCGGCACCAGCATCGTGGCCAAGGACGCCCCGCACAGCGGTGGCCCCAGGGTAACCATTGACCACCGCACCGTCGTCCTCGACGAAGAAGGCAACGAAGTGAAACCGGGGTCGGGCGTGCGCGGGTTCATCGCCAAGAAGGGCAACATTCCGGTCGGCTACTACAAGGACGAGAAGAAGACGGCCGAGACGTTCAAGACGATCAACGGTGTGCGCTATGCGATTCCGGGCGACTACGCGATGGTCGAAGAGGACGGCACCGTCACGATGTTGGGCCGCGGGTCGGTGTCGATCAACAGCGGCGGCGAGAAGATCTACCCCGAAGAGGTCGAGGCGGCGCTGAAGGGTCACCCCGACGTGTTCGACGCCTTGGTGGTAGGGGTGCCGGACGCGCGCTACGGGCAGCACGTCGCGGCTGTGGTGCAGGCCCGCGAAGGGGCGCGGCCAACGTTGGCGGAGCTGGACGGCTTCGTGCGCTCGAAGATCGCGGGATACAAAGTGCCACGCAGTCTTTGGTTCGTCGACGAGGTGAAGCGGTCACCCGCCGGCAAGCCGGACTACCGGTGGGCCAAGGAGCAGACCGACGCGCGGCCGGCCGACGACGTGCACGCCGCGCACGTCACCGCCTGACCCAGCCGTGGGCGCCTGCGGTGCCGTCGGCGCCCGGTTGGCCGTCGTCGCCGAGATTGTCGTTGTTTCTGTCCCCGTGCCCAGTCAGTCTGGGCCCATGCCGTGGAAGCGTCCGAAGTGAGCGACTTCGTCAAACGCGATCCGGGTGCTCCGCCGGGCTACTTCGCCTGGCAGGCGGCCGGGTTGCGGTGGCTGTCCGATGTCAGTGGCGGTGTGCCGTGTGCCGAGGTCTTGGCGGTTGACGCCACCAGGCTGACGTTGCGCCGACTCGAGTCGGTGAACCCGACCAGTGCGACGGCCCGCGCATTCGGCGCTCGGCTGGCGGTGATGCACGACGGGGGCGCCCCGGCCTTCGGCGCCGGACCCGACGGGTGGGAGGGCCCCGGATTCTTCGGTCCGGTGTCGCAACCGCTGCCGATGTCCCTGCGCCGGCACCGCAGCTGGGGCGCCTTCTACGCCAGCGAACGGTTGATGCCGATGGCCGAATTGGCGTCGGCGCGACTGGATGGTGCCACCCGGGCGGCCATCGAGACGGTGGTGGCGCGGTGCCTGGCCGGTGACTTCGACGACGACGACCCGCCGTCCCGACTGCACGGAGATTTGTGGAGCGGGAACGTGATGTGGACTCGCGGGGGCGTGGTACTCATCGACCCGGCCGCACACGCCGGTCACCGGGAGACCGACCTGGCGATGCTCGCGCTGTTCGGCTGCCCACACCAGGATGCCGTTCTCGCCGGATACCAGGAGGTGCGGTCGCTGAAGCCGGGCTGGCGCAACCGGATCGGGCTGCACCAGCTCTACCCGCTGCTGGCACACGTCGTTCTGTTCGGCGGCGGGTATGCGGGGCAGACGTGCGCTGCGGCCAGCTCCGCGCTGGGTGCCTGAAGCCGGCCGTACACAGTTGCAACGGCCTGATCTCGCGGCGCGCACCGGGGTCTAGAGTCGAACAGCGATGACGATCGATGTCTGGATGCAGCATCCGACGCAGCGGTTCCTACGCAGCGACATGTTGGCGTCGCTGCGCCGGTGGACCGGTGGGTCCATGCCGGACGCCGACATCCCGATCGAGATGACGGTTGCCTCGATGGACGCCGCCGGCGTCGAATTCGGATTGCTGAGCGCATGGCTTGGACCGGCGGGTCAGGACCTGGTGTCCAATGATGAGGTAGCCGAGTGGATTCGGCTGCACAGCAGCCGATTCGCCGGTCTGGCAACCGTCGACCTGGACCGCCCGATGGGGGCCGTGCGCGAACTACGGCGCCGCGTGGACGAGGGGTTTGTCGGCTTGCGCGTGGTGCCGTGGCTGTGGGACGCCCCGCCCACCGACCGCCGTTACTACCCGCTGTTCGCGCAATGCGTCGAGTCCGGGGTGCCGTTCTGCACTCAGGTGGGGCACACCGGTCCGTTGCGGCCGTCGGAGACCGGGCGCCCGATTCCCTACATCGACCAGGTGGCGCTCGACTTCCCGGAGTTGGTGGTCGTGTGCGGGCACGTCGGCTACCCGTGGACCGAGGAGATGGTTGCGGTGGCCCGCAAGCACGAGAACGTCTACATCGACACGTCCGCGTACACCGTGAAACGCCTGCCGGACGAACTCGTCCGCTTCATGAAAACCCGCACTGGACAACGCAAAGTCATGTTCGGCACCAACTACCCGATGATCGGCCACACGCACGCCCTGACCGGTCTTGACGACCTCGGGCTCAGCGACGAGGCCCGTCGCGACTTCCTGCACGGCAACGCCGAGCGGGTCTTCAGACTGCAACGAAAGGTGGACACGTGAACGGCGCGCAGGCTCTGATCAACACGCTGGTCGACGGCGGGGTCGACGTCTGCTTCTCCAACCCGGGCACGTCAGAGATGCACTTTGTGGCCGCCCTGGACACCGTCGACCAGATGCGCGGTGTGCTCACTCTTTTCGAAGGTGTGGCGACCGGGGCGGCCGATGGTTACGCACGCATCGCCGGGCGTCCGGCCGCGGTGCTGCTGCATCTCGGGCCCGGACTGGGCAACGGCCTGGCCAATCTGCACAACGCCCGCCGCGCCCGGGTACCGATGATCGTCGTCGTCGGAGACCACGCCACGTATCACAAACAGTACGACGCCCCATTGGAATCCGACATCGACGCGGTGGCCGGTACCGTCTCCGGATGGGTGCGGCGCACGACGACCGCGGCCGACGTCGGCGCCGACACCGCCGAAGCCGTCGCTGCCAGCGTCTCGGGTTCATCTGTCTCGACCCTGATCCTGCCGGCCGACGCCTCATGGTCGGACGGTGCCCGGCCCGCCCCGGTGCCCACTGCGGCGTCCCGCAGCGCCGACTTCGATGTCAGCGCGGTGGCTCAGGTGCTGCGTTCGGGCGAGCCGGCCACGATCCTGATCGGTGGAGATGCCACCCGCGTCCCGGGACTGTCCGCGGCCGCCCGGGTCGCCGAGGCCACCGGTGCCCGCTTGCTGTGCGAGACCTTCCCGACGCGACTGGTGCGCGGTGCCGGCGTGCCCGCGATCGAACGGCTGGGCTACTTCGCGGAGGCGGCCGCGGCCCAACTCGACGGCGCCAAGCATCTGGTCTTGGCCGGCGCCAGGTCGCCGGTCTCGTTCTTCGCCTACCCGGGCATGCCCAGCGACCTGGTGCCGGCTGGTTGTCAGGTGCATGCCCTGGCCGGATACGACGGAGCCGCAGCCGCTTTGACGGTACTGGCCGACGAGGTGGCCCCTGGGACGGTGGCGCCGGTGGCGGCCGCATCCCGCCCGCAGTTGCCCTCGGGAGCCTTGACATCTGCGTCTGCGGCGCAGGTGGTCGGCGCGCTGCTGCCCGAACGGGCCATCGTCGTCGACGAATCCAACACCTCAGGATTGCTGTTGCCGGCGGCGACCGCCGGGTCGCCGGCCCACGACTGGCTGACTCTGACCGGCGGGGCGATCGGGTACGGCATCCCGACCGCGGTCGGGGCGGCGGTGGCCGCGCCGGACCGTCCGGTGCTGTGTCTGGAATCCGACGGCTCGGCGATGTACACGATCTCCGGACTGTGGAGCCAGGCGCGTGAGCTGCTGGATGTCACCACCATCATCTACAACAACGGTGCCTACGACATCTTGCGGCTCGAACTGCAACGCGTCGGCGTCGCGGCCGGGCCGGGTCCGAAAGCCAAGGACCTCCTTGATATATCGCGCCCCACAATGGATTTCGTCAAGATCGCCGAAGGCATGGGGGTACCCGCACGCCGTGCCACCACGTGCGAGGAACTCGCCGACGCGCTGCGCGATGCATTGGCCGAACCGGGGCCGCACCTGATCGACGCGATCGTGCCGTCGCTGGTGGGTTAGCCGGCAGCTTGTCTGCGGGAGATCGGGAACACCGGTTCGCCGCAGTCGACACCCTCGGCCGACAGCTGTCGTTTGAGCACCTTGAAGGTCATCGTGCCGGGCAGTCCGGCGCTGACCCGCACATACGACGGCCACTGCTTGGGACCGAGGTCGGCCTGGCCGGCCAGGAAGTCCCGGAACTCCTGCGGGTCGAACTGCGTGCCCGGAGCCATGACGACCGCCGCCATCACCTGGTCACCGACGACCGGATCCGGAACCGGGTACACCGCCACCTCATTGACCGCCGGATGACGCAGCAGCACCCGTTCGATGGGTGCGGTTCCCAGGTTCTCGCCGTCGACCCGCATCCAGTCGCCGAGCCGGCCGGCGAAGTACGCGTAGCCGGCTTCATCCCGGTAGGCGAGATCGCCGCTGTGATAGATGCCGCCGGCCATTCGTTCGGCCTCGGCGGCCGGGTCGTTGTAATAGCCCTCGAAACCGCCGGACCCCTTGATGTTCACCAGTTCGCCGACCACTCCAGCGGGACAGGGCGCACCGCTGTCCGGATCGACGATCTCGACTCCATCGGGTAGCGGACCCAGAGAACCGGGCGGGGTATCGGGGGTACGGGCGATCGCGACGCCGAGTTCGGTAGACCCGAAACCGTCCTGCACGCGGCAACCGAATCTGCCGGCGAATCGCTCGATGTCTCTGGGCACGCCCTCGTTGCCGTAGACGGCCCGCAACGGGTTGTCCGCGTCGTCGGGCTGCTCGGGCGTGGCCAGGATGTAGGACAGCGGCTTGCCCACATAGTTGGCGTAGGTGGCGCCGTACCTGCGCACGTCCGGCAAAAAGCCGGACGCGGAGAACTTGCGCCGCAGCGCCATTGAACCCTGGCAGGCGAGGGCCACCGCCCAGCCCACCATGATCGCGTTGGAATGGAACATCGGCATCGACACATAGCAGACGTCGTCGGCACCGAGCCCGAAGCGCTGGGCCATCCCCATACCGGCTCCCGCCACCTTGCCCTGGCTGCACTTCACCGCCTTCGGCTCGCCGCTGGTGCCTGAAGTAAAGATGAGCATGAAAAGATCTGCGGGAGAGGAAGTTTGAAATTCCAGCTCAGTATCCCGGTGGGCGGCGACCTGGTCGGCCCACTCCGGCGAGTCGACGTTGAGGTGGTCGATACCGTCGAGCACCGGTGCGGAATTCGAATCGGTGAGCACGAGCTGGCAGTCAGCGTGACCGATGTCCCGGGCCAGCGCCGCGCCGCGGCGTACCGGGTTGAGACCGACCGGCACCATTCCCGACAGCCCCGCCGCGACCAGGACGGCCGAGAAGGAAGGCGTGTTCTCCATCAGGACGCCGACGTGCGGCGGCCGGTTCGGGTCGAAACGTTCGCGCAGCGTGGCGGCGATGGCCGCCCCGTGCCGAAGGTGCTCTTGCCAGGTGGTGAACGAGTCTTCGAAATAGATGCCGCGGTCGTCGATCTCGGCGAGCGGGCGCAGTAATGCGGTGACCGTCGGTTCGTTCAAGTGACTATCCTCTTCGGCTTCGAGTGTGAAGCTGGCTTCACGTTCGGCTTCGAGTGTGAAGCTGGCTTCACGCTCGTCGGAGGCGCGGCGCGTTCAAGCAGGGGTCTCCGCCAATTCGCGGCCGATCTGCCGCAGCTGGCCGGTGGCGCCGCCCAGTGCGAACTCGGTTTCCTTGGCGGACAGGAAGTATCGGTGTACCGGGTGGTCGGTGTCGACACCGACGCCGCCGTGCACGTGCACGATGGTGTGGGCGACCCGATGCCCGGCATCGGCCGCCCAGAACGCCGCCGACGCCACGTCGATCTCGGCCGGGATGTCCTCGGCGACCTTCCACGCGGCCTGGGTCAGCGTCAATCGCAACCCCTTGACGTCGATGTAACCGTCGGCCAGCCGCTGACCCACCGCCTGGAAGCTGCCGATCGGGCGGTCGAATTGCTCACGGGTACGGGCATATTCGGCCGTCATCTGCAGTCCGCGCTCCAGCACCCCGAGCTGGTAGGCGCTGCGCCCCAGGGTGGAGATGGTGCGCAGCCACAGAACTACCTCGGGCCCTCCGACCTGGCGCACGGCGTCCATCGGGACATCGTCCAGCACCAGATGGCCGACGCAGCCCAGGCCGGTGGTCTGCAACGGTGTGACTGTCACCCCCGGATCGTCGGCGGCGACCAGGAAAACCATTGTGCCGGAATCAGTCTCGGCGGGCACCAGGAAAGCGTCGGCGGCGGGGCCATAGAACACCTGGGTACGGCTGCCCGTCAGGCGGCCGTCGCCGGCACCCCCGGAGGCCTGCACCGGGCCGTCGCCCATCTCGCCGTCGAGCGCGACGGTCAGTATCTTCTCCCCGCGCACCGCCGGGGCGCCCCAGCTCTGCTGCAACTCCTCGGAGCCGAACCGGGCCAGCGCGCCGCAGCCCAACACGATCGACTCGAGGTAGGGCACCGCCGCCAGCTGGTGTCCCAGCGCGACCAGGATCGCCACCTGCTCGAGTACCCCGAAGCCGTCGCCGCCCACCTGGGTGGCCGCCGCGCTGGTCAGGATGTCGCTGTCGACGAGCTTTCGCCACAGGTCACGATCGACGCGCTGGTCGAGCTTGTCCAGTTCGCGTTGATGTGCGGGCGTGCATACCGAGTCGACGATGGTGTCGACCAACCCGCCGAGGTCCTGTGCCGCTTCGGTTGTCGAGAAATCCATAAACGTCCGTCCTCTGCAGGGAGATCAGCGGTTGGCCCGGGGCAGCCCGAGCGCGACCATGCCGATGATGTCGCGCTGGACTTCGTTGGTGCCGCCGCCGAAGGTCAGGATCAGGCACGCCCGGTGCATACGTTCCACGCGGCCGCGCAACAGTGCGCCGGGCGAGTCCTGCCGAAGAGTGGCCTGGGTGCCCAGCACCTCCATCAGCAGCCGGTAGGCCTCGGTGGCCAGCTCGGTGCCGTACACCTTGGCCGCCGACGCGTCCGCCGGCCCGAGCGCCTGACTCTCGGAGGACGCCAGCTCCCAGTTGATGAGCTTGAGCACCTCGGCCTTGGCATGTACGCGGGCGAGGTTGAGCTGCACCCATTCGGAGTCGATCAGGCGGGCGCCGCCGGCGTCCTTGGTGTTCTGGGCCCACTCCCGAACTTCCCTCAGGCACATGAAGATCGGTGCCGGCGACACCAGCGCGACCCGTTCGTGGTTGAGCTGGTTGGTGACCAGCTTCCAACCTGCGTTCTCGTCACCGATCAGGTTGGTCACCGGTACGCGCACGTCGGAGTAGTAGGTGGCACTGGTGTCCGGGCCGGCCATGGTGTGCACCGGCGTCCACGAGAAGCCTTCCGCGGTGGTAGGCACCACCAACACGGAGATGCCGCGGTGTTTCTTGGCTTCCGGGTTGGTGCGTACCGCAAGCCAGACCCAGTCCGCATAGGCGATCAGACTGGTCCACATCTTCTGGCCGTTGATCACGTACTCGTCGCCGTCGCGCACTGCCGTGGTGCGCAGATTGGCCAGGTCGGTGCCGGCTCCCGGTTCGGAATAGCCGATCGAGAAGTGCAGTTCGCCCGCGGCAATCTTGGGCAGGAAGAACTTCTTCTGCTCTTCGGTGCCGAAGGCCATGATCGTCGGCGCCACGCTGTTGATGGTCAGGAAAGGCACCGGCGCACCCGCGATGGCCGCCTCGTCGGTGAAGATGAGCGAGTCCATCGGAGAGCGGTTCTGGCCGCCGTACTGCGTGGGCCAGTTCAGGGTGAGCCAGCCGTCCTTGCCCATCTGGGCGACCGTCTCGCGGTACACGTTGCCGGTTCCGTATTCGCCCTGCACCGAACTGAGCGCCTCGCGCCGCTCCGGTGTCATCAGCGTGGTGAAGTATGAGCGCAGCTCGCGACGCAGCTCCTCCTGCTCAGGGGTGTAACTGATGCGCATCCCAGCCGCCTCCGATCACGCGATCGTCATGTGTTGCCGGCCGCCGAAGCACCGCCGGCAGCCACCCGTTCGTTCCCCCGGTTGTAACACGTTCTAGTCTGGGAATCCAGCGACCGTAGGGTCACGCACACCGCGGCCCACGGTGGTGCTAGATATTGATCGGGTTCATGCAGGGGTGTTTCCATAGCGACCCACTACGTGGCCCAGCTCTCGAGGAGGGTGCCGTGCGAGTGATTGTCGATCGTGACAGGTGCGAAGGGAACGCGGTGTGCTTGGGAATCGCGCCGGACATCTTCGACCTGGACGACGAGGACTACGCCGTCGTGAAGACCGATCCCATCCCGCCGGATCAGGAGGATCTGGCCGAGCGGGCCATCGCGGAATGCCCGCGAGCGGCACTGCTGCGTGAGGACGGACGAGGAAACTAGAGGTATTCATAAGTGAGCAGCACGAACGCGACCGACCTCTCCGGCAAGGTCGCGGTGGTGACCGGTGCCGCCGCGGGCCTCGGCCGAGCCGAGGCGATCGGCCTGGCCCGGCTCGGCGCCACCGTCGTCGTCAACGACATCACCTCCGGCCTGGACTCCTCCGATGTCCTCGACGAGATCAGCTCGGCGGGATCGAAGGCGGTCGCGGTGGCCGGCGACATCAGCCAGCGCGAAACCGCCGACGAGTTGCTCGCCACCGCCGACGGGCTGGGCGGATTGGACATCGTCGTGAACAACGCCGGCATCACCCGGGACCGGATGCTGTTCAACATGAGCGACGAGGATTGGGACCAGGTGATCGCCGTGCATCTGCGCGGTCATTTCCTGCTCACCCGCAACGCCGCCACATACTGGCGGACCAGGGCCAAAGAAGCCAAGGAGGGCCAAATCTTCGGCCGGATCGTCAACACCTCGTCCGAGGCGGGTCTGGTCGGTCCGGTGGGCCAAGCCAACTACGGCGCCGCCAAGGCCGGCATCACCGCGCTGACGCTGTCCGCCGCGCGCGCGCTTGGTCGCTACGGCGTCTGCGCCAACGCGATCTGCCCCAGGGCGCGCACCGCGATGACCGCCGACGTGTTCGGTGCCGCACCCGAGGACGGCCAGATCGACCCGCTGTCGCCCGAGCACGTGGTGAGCCTGGTGCAGTTCCTGGCGTCGCCGGCGGCCGCCGAGGTCAACGGCCAGGTGTTCATCGTTTACGGGCCGAGTGTCACCCTGGTCGCGGCGCCGACGGCGGAGCGCCGGTTCGACGCGGGTGCGCCGGCCTGGGACCCCGCCGACTTGAGCAGCACGCTGCAGGGATACTTCGCCGGCCGCGATCCGGAGCGAACGTTTGCGGCCACCGGTTTGATGGACTGACGGGCCGCCGCGCACAGATAGAGGAGAAATACCAGCTCGGCGTATTCGCCGCAAAAAATTCGACGCTTCATCGACACTCAGAACTTGTTCTAGTTAGTATGAGCCGGCTCACACCAAGCAACGAGTCATCCAACGGTGTGTTCAGGGCAGGGGAGAGACTTCGCCGCGAGCAGCAGATTGGGGGACCGGGCTTGTTGCAACAAATCGCTGTGCCGGCCCGGGCTGTCGGCGGGTTCTTCGAAATGTCGATCGAGACCGCACGCGCCGCCTTTCGGCGGCCGTTTCAATTCCGTGAGTTCCTGGATCAGACGTGGATGATCGCGCGAGTGTCGCTGGTCCCCACGCTGCTGGTGTCAATTCCCTTCACGGTACTGGTGGCTTTCACCCTGAACATCTTGCTGCGCGAGATCGGGGCGGCCGACTTGTCCGGCGCCGGAACGGCATTCGGGACCATCACCCAGCTCGGTCCGATCGTCACCGTGCTGGTGGTGGCCGGTGCCGGTGCCACCGCGATCTGCGCCGATCTGGGTGCCCGCACTATCCGTGAAGAGATCGACGCGATGCGGGTGCTCGGCATCGATCCGATCCAGCGGCTGGTGGTGCCCAGGGTGCTGGCGTCCACACTGGTCGCGTTGCTACTCAACGGCCTGGTGTGCATCATCGGCCTGTCCGGAGGCTACGCTTTCTCCGTCTTCCTGCAGGGAGTCAATCCCGGCGCGTTCATCAACGGGCTGACTGTGCTCACCGGGCTGCGCGAGCTGATCCTCGCCGAAGTCAAGGCGTTGCTGTTCGGAGTCATGGCGGGACTGGTCGGCTGCTACCGCGGCCTGACCGTCAAGGGGGGGCCCAAGGGAGTCGGCAATGCAGTCAACGAGACCGTCGTATACGCGTTCATCTGCCTTTTCGTCATCAACGTCGTCATGACCGCCATCGGCGTCAGAATCTCGGCCAAGTAGGTGCGGGAGTAACACATGATGGCCAGCGAGCGATGGTGAACATGCGATGAGCTACGACGCCACCCTCCGTGTCAGGCGCTTCTTCTCGAGGTTCGCCGAACCGGTCGATAACTTCGGGGAGCAGGCGCTGTTCTATGGCGAGACCGTGCGTTATATCCCCAACGCGGTGACGAAATACCGCAAGGAGACCATCCGGCTGATCGCAGAGATGACGCTCGGTGCCGGTGCCCTGATCATGATCGGCGGGACGGTTGGCGTCGCGGCCTTTCTGACGCTGGCCTCCGGCGGCGTGATTGCCGTGCAGGGCTATTCATCGCTGGGCAACATCGGCATCGAAGCGTTGACCGGGTTCCTGTCTGCCTTCCTCAACGTCCGCGTGGTCGCACCGGTCATCGCCGGCATTGCACTGGCAGCCACCATCGGCGCCGGCGCCACCGCACAGCTGGGCGCCATGCGGGTCTCCGAGGAGATCGACGCCGTCGAATGCATGGCGGTGCACTCGGTGTCCTATCTGGTGTCGACCCGACTGATCGCAGGACTGGTGGCGATCATCCCGCTGTACTCGCTGTCGGTGCTGGCCGCGTTCTTCGCCGCCCGCTTCACCACGGTGTTCATCAATGGACAGTCCGCGGGCCTGTACGACCACTACTTCAACACCTTCCTCATCCCGTCAGACCTGCTGTGGTCGTTCCTGCAGGCGATCGCGATGTCGATAGCGGTCATGCTGGTGCACACCTACTACGGCTACAACGCCAGCGGCGGCTCGGTCGGCGTGGGCATTGCCGTGGGTCAGGCGGTGCGCACCTCGCTGATCGTCGTCGTGGTCATCACGTTGTTCATCTCGCTCGCGGTTTACGGAGCGTCCGGCAACTTCAACCTGTCGGGATAGCGGCGATGGCTAGCACAGGATCACGACGCACCGCGGGCCGGGTGGCTGCCGCGGTGCTCGCCGGCCTGTTGGTCGCGTCGGCGGTCCTGACGTACCTGTCCTACACCGCGGCGTTCACCTCGACCGAGACCGTCACGGTGGCCTCCAAACGCGCCGGGCTGGTGATGGAACCGGGGGCCAAGGTCAAGTACCGCGGCATCCAGATCGGCAAGGTCGAAGACATCAGTTACAGCGGCGATCAGGCCCGATTGAAGCTGGCAATCTACAGCGACGATCTGCACTTCATCCCGTCCAACGCGACGGTGCACATCGCCGGCAACACCATCTTCGGAGCCAAGTCGGTGGAGTTCATTCCGCCCACGACCGCGGCCCAGTCCTCGCTGCGTCCCAACGCAACGGTGGAGGCCTCGGCGGTGCAGCTGGAGGTCAACACGCTGTTCCAGACGCTGATCAACCTGCTGCACAAGGTCGATCCGGTCGAGCTGAACGGCACGCTGAGTGCGCTGTCCGAGGGCCTGCGTGGTCACGGCGACGACCTGGGGGCGCTGCTGTCGGGACTCAATACCCTTACCCGCCAAGCTAATCCGAAGCTGCCCGCGCTTCAGGAGGACTTCCGCAAGGCCGGCATCGTGACCAACGTGTACGGGGATGCCGCACCCGACCTGAACACGGTGCTGGCGAACCTGCCGACGATCAACAAGACGGTGGTCGATGAGCAGAACAATCTCAACACCACGTTGTTGGCAGCCATCGGGTTGGCCAACAACGGCTACGAGACCCTGGCGCCTGCCGAGCAGAATCTGATCGACACCATCAACAGGCTGCGGGCTCCGCTGAAGGTGGCGGCGGACTACTCGCCGGAATTCGGCTGCCTGCTGGCCGGTATCGCTCGCGGCATCAAGGAGTTCGCGCCGCTGATCGGAGTGCGCAAGGCAGGCCTGTTCACCTCGTCGAGCTTCGTGCTGGGCGCGCCGGCCTACACGTACCCGGAGAGTCTGCCGATCGTCAACGCCTCCGGTGGACCGAACTGCCGCGGCCTGCCCGACATCCCGACCAAGCAGACCGGTGGGTCGTTCTACCGCGCACCGTTCGTGGTCACCGACAACGCGCTGATTCCCTACGAGCCGTTCACCGAAGTTCAGATCGACGCCCCCTCGACGTTGCAGTTTCTCTTCCACGGTGCCTTCGCGGAACGGGACGACTTCTGATGGCGTCCGGGAAAATGCCGTCGCACCGGTCGATGGTGATCAAGGTCAGTATCTTCGTCGTGACGATGGTGCTGGCGAGCGCGGCCCTGGTAGTGGTGTTCGGCGACTTCCGGTTCGGTGCGGAAAGCACCTACCACGCCACCTTCCTCAACGCGTCGAAGCTCAAGGGTGGCCAGAAGGTCCGCATCGCCGGAGTGCCCGTCGGTGCGGTGTCGGGCGTCAAGCTCAACCCCGACAACACCGTGGACGTGGAGTTCGGCGTCGATTCCCGGTACACCTTGTACTCGTCGTCGCGAGCGGTGATCCGCTACGAAAACCTGGTGGGCGACCGCTTTTTGGAGATCACCTCGGGCCCGGGTGAACTGCGCAAGCTGCCGCCGGGCGGGACCATCAACTTTCAGCACACCCAGCCCGCCCTGGACCTCGACGCGTTACTGGGTGGGCTCAAGCCGGTGGTCAAGGGTCTGGATGCCGACAAGATCAACACGATCAGCAGTGCCGTCATCGAGCTGCTGCAAGGTCAGGGCGGCGCACTGGCCAACGTGCTTGCCGACACCAGCTCCTTCTCCACCGCGCTGGGCAAACGCGACCAGCTGATCGGCGATGTGATCACCAACCTCAACACCGTGCTGGGCACCGTCGATGCGCGCAGCGCGCAGTTCTCGGCCAGCGTCGACCAACTGCAGCAGTTGATCGAGGGGCTCGCCAAGAACAGGGACATCATCGCCGGGGCGATCCCGCCGCTGGCGTCCACCACGACGGATCTGACCGAGCTGCTGCGCAATTCGCGGCGGCCGCTGCAGGGTGTGCTGGAAAACGCGCGACCGTTCGCCACCGAGCTGGACACCCGTAAGGCCGAGATCAACAACGACGTCGAGCAACTCGGCGAGGACTACCTGCGGTTGGCGGCCCTTGGCACCTACGGATCGTTCTTCAACATCTACTTCTGCTCGGTGACGATCAAGATCAACGGGCCCGCGGGCTCTGACATCCGACTCGGGCTCGGCGGCCAGGTGGATTCCAGCAAGGGGAGGTGTGCCTTTGCCAAGTAAGCCAGGCAGTAAACGTGACCAGGATCCGCTCCGGACCGGCATCATCGGCCTCGCGGTGGTGACTTTCGTCGTGCTCATCGCATTCGGTTACGCCGGTCTTCCGTTCTGGCCGCAGGGCAAGACCTACACGGCCTACTTCAGTGATGCCGGCGGCATCACCCCCGGCAACAGTGTTCTGGTCTCCGGCGTCAAAGTGGGCAAGGTATCCGACGTGGCGCTGGCCGGCGACAGCGCCAAGATCAGCTTCAGCGTCGATCGCCACGTGGTCGTCGGTAACCAGTCGCTGGCCGCGATCCGCACCGACACGATCCTGGGCGAGCGCTCCATCTCGGTCAGCCCCGCCGGTTCCGGGGACGCGAGCGTCATCCCGCTGAGCAGGACGACCACGCCGTACACGCTGGCCGGCGCGCTCGAGGACCTCGGGCAGAATGCCAACAACCTCAACAAGCCGCAGTTCGAACACGCTCTGCAGGTCCTCACCGAGACGCTGCACGACGCCACTCCCGGTCTGCGCGGGGCGTTGGATGGGGTGACGACGCTGTCCCGCACGCTGAACAGCCGCGACGAAGCGCTGCAAGGCCTGCTGGCGCACGCGAAGTCGGTGACCGCGGTCTTGTCGGATCGCGCCGGGCAGGTCAAGAAGCTGGTGGACCAGGGCGACCAGTTGTTCGCCGCACTGGACGAGCGCCGCTCCGCGCTGAGCGCACTGATCTCCGGTATCGACGACGTGTCCGCGCAGCTGTCCGGCTTCGTCAACGACGACCGTAAGGAATTCGGTCCCGCGCTGACCAAGATCAATCAGGTGCTGGCGAACCTCAATGAGCGCCGCGACTACATCACCGAGGCGCTCAAGAGGCTGCCGACGTACGCCACCACACTGGGCGAGGTGGTCGGCTCCGGACCCGGCTTCAACGTCAACGTCTTCGGGGCCATCCCCGCGCCGCTGGTGGCGACCATGTTCGACGCCGTCTTCCAGCCCGGCAAGCTGCCGGACAGCTTCGCCGACTATTTGCGCGGCCTGATTCAGGAGCGCTGGACGATCAGGCCGAAATCGCCATGACGACGGCGAAACGCTTCGGCAGCAAGGGTTGGCGGACCGTCACCACCGTCGTGCTGGTGGCGGTGCTGGTGGGCGGCGCCTACGTGCTGTTGTCCGCCGGTGGTGGCGGCCGTAAACTCACCGCCTACTTCACCTCTGTCGTCGGGCTCTACCCCGGTGACCAGGTCCGCATCCTGGGCGTGCCGGTGGGTGAGATCGAGTCGATCGAGCCGCGGCCCTCCGATGTGAAGATCACCATGACGGTGTCCGACGGCGTAAAGCTTCCGGCCGACGCCAAGGCTGTGATCATGTCGCCGAACCTGGTGGCGGCGCGGTTCATTCAGCTCGCCCCGGCCTTCACCGGCGGACCGGCGCTGCCGGACGGCGCGAGCATTGACCTGACCCGGACGGCGGTCCCGGTGGAGTGGGACGAAGTCAAGGAAGCCCTGACCCAGCTGTCCGTCTCACTCAGCCCGGCGGCCGGCGAAATGCAGGGCCCGTTGGGCGCGGCGATCAACCAGGCCGCCGACACTCTGAACGGCAACGGCGACTCCTTCCACAACGCCCTGCGTGAGCTCGCGCAAGTGGCTGGGCGCCTGGGGGATTCACGCAACGACATCTTCGGCACGGTCAAGAACCTGCAGGTGCTCGTCGACGCGCTGTCGCAGAGCAATGAGCAGATCGTGCAGTTCGCCGGGCACGTGGCGTCGGTGTCGCAGGTGCTCGCGGACAGCTCACGGGATCTGGACCACACCCTCGGTTCGCTCAACCAGGCCCTCGCTGACGTCCGGGGATTCCTGCACGAAAACAACTCGACGCTCATCGAGACGGTCAACCAGCTCACCGACTTCACCCAGACCCTGAGCGATCAGAGCGAGAACATCGAGCAGGTGCTGCATGTCGCGGGTCCCGGTATCACCAACTTTTACAACATCTACGACCCCGCGCAGGGCACCCTGAACGGTCTGCTGTCGCTGCCCAACTTTCTCAATCCCGTGCAATTCATCTGCGGCGGGTCCTTCGACACCGCGGCCGGGCCGTCGGGACCGGAGTACTTCAAGCGCGCCGAGATCTGCCGCGAGCGCCTCGGTCCGGTGCTGCGCCGGCTCACGGTGAACTTCCCGCCGATCATGTTCCACCCGATCAACACGATCACCGCCTACAAGGGGCAGATCGTCTACGACACCCCCGCCACGGCTGCGAAGGCGGAAACCCCGGTCCCGGAACTGACCTGGATCCCGGCCAAAGGTTCGGGCCAGCCGTCGCCCAGCAACACCACCGACTTGCAGAGCCTGTTCGTTCCGACCGCTCCGGGTCCGGCTTCGCCGCCGGGGTACGGGCCGGCGCCCGGTCCGCTGCCTGGTCCGTTGCCCGCCGAGCAGGGAGCGGGTCGATGAAGCGAATCCTGTTGCGCTGCAGCGTGTTCTTCGCGGCCGGCACGCTACTGTCAGGCTGTGCATTCGGCGGGCTGAATTCGCTGTCGCTGCCCGGCACCGCCGGCCACGGCGGCGGCGCCTACACGATCACGGTCGAATTGCCCGATGTGTCGACACTGCCGCAGAACTCACCGGTCATGGTCGACGACGTCACAGTGGGCAGTGTGTCCGGAATCTCCGCCGAGCAGCGTTCCGACGGATCGTTCTACGCGGCAGTGAAACTGGCGCTGGACAAAAACGTGGTGCTGCCGGCGAACGCCACCGCGAAGGTCGCCCAGACCTCGTTGCTGGGTTCGCTGCACATCGATCTGGCCGCGCCCACCGACCAGCGCCCGGTGGGCAGGCTGGGCAACGGCTCGCGAATTCCCGAGTCTCGGACCGGCCGGTACCCGACCACCGAGGAAGTGTTCTCCGCACTCGGCGTGGTGGTCAACAAGGGCAATGTGGGTGCGCTGGAAGACATCACCGACGAGACCTATCAAGCCGTGGCGGGCCGCCAGGGTCAGTTCGTCGACCTGGTTCCCCGGCTGGCCGAGTTGACCTCGGGCCTGAACAAGCAGGTCAACGACATCATCTCGGCTGCCGAGGGACTGAACCGGTTCTCGTCGATCCTCGCGCGGGACAAGGACAATCTGGGCCGGGCGCTGGACACGCTGCCAGAAGCGCTGCGCGTGTTGAACAAGAACCGGGACAACATCGTTCAGGCATTCGGCGCGCTGAACAGGCTGGCCACGGTCACGTCGCACGTGCTGTCCAAGACCAAGACCGACTTCGCCGCCGACCTCAAGGACCTGTACTCGGCGCTCAAGGCGCTCAACGACAACAAGAAGAACTTCGTCACCTCGCTGCAGATCATGCTGACGTTCCCGTTCCCCAACTTCGGCATCAAGCAAGCGGTGCGCGGCGACTACCTCAACGTCTTCACCACGTTCGACCTGACCCTGCGCCGCCTCGGTGAGACGTTCTTCACCACCAGCTACGCCCTCGATCCCAACATGATGCACATGGACGAGGTTCTCAATGCGCCCGACTTCCTGATGGGCGAACTGGCCAACCTGTCCGGACAAGCCGCTGACCCGTTCAAGATCCCGCCCGGCACGGCGACCCAGTAGAGGCGGGGAAGATGATCGACAGACTCACCAAGATCCAGTTATCCATCTTTGCGGTGATCACCGTGATCACCCTGACCGTGATGGCCATCTTCTACCTGCGACTGCCGGCCACGTTCGGCATCGGAACCTACGGCGTCAGCGCCGATTTCGTCGCCGGCGGCGGAATCTACAAGAACGCCAATGTGACCTACCGCGGTGTCGCGGTGGGTCGGGTGGAGTCGGTGCAACTCAATCCCAGTGGCGTCACCGCCGAGATGAGACTCAACAGCGGAACGCCGATTCCCGCGAACGTCACCGCGACGGTCAAGAGCGTGTCGGCGGTCGGCGAGCAGTACATCGACCTGGTCCCACCGGCCGACCCGGCGCCCGGCAAGTTGCGCAACGGAGCCAAGATCGACCGTGCCAACACCCGCATCGGTCAGGACGTCGCCGACCTGCTCAAGAAGGCGGAGAAGCTGGTCAACAGCCTCGGCGACACCCGGTTACGGGAGGTGCTGCACGAGGCCTTCCTCGCGACCAACGGCACCGGCCCCGAGTTGGCCAGGTTGGTGGAATCGGCGCGGCTGCTCGTGGACGAGGCCAACGCCGATTACCCGCAGGTATCGCAGTTGATCGATCAGGCGGGCCCGTTCCTGCAGGCCCAGGTGCGCGCCGGCGCCGACATCAAGTCGCTGTCCGACGGGTTGGCGCGGTTCACCTCCGAGGTTCGCCGGGCCGATCCGAGGCTGCGTGACACCCTGGCCACGGCGCCCGGCGCGCTCGACGAGGCCAGCAACACCTTCACCGGCATCCGCCCGTCGTTCCCGGCGCTGGCGGCCAACATGGCCAACCTGGGCCGGGTCGGCGTGATCTATCACAAGTCGATCGAGCAGCTGCTCGTCGTCTTCCCGGCTCTGTTCGCGGCGATCACCACCGCCGCCGGTGGCGTGCCACAGGACGAGGGCGCCAAGCTGGACTTCAAGGTCGACCTCAACGACCCGCCCCCGTGCAGCACCGGCTTCATCCCGTCACCGTTGATGCGCTCGCCCGCCGATGAAACGGTGCGCGAAGTCCCGCGGGACATGTACTGCAAGACCGCGCCGAACGACCCGAGCGCTGTGCGTGGTGCCCGTAACTACCCGTGCCAGGAGTTCCCGGGCAAGCGCGCCCCGACGGTGCAGCTATGCCGCGACCCGAAGGGCTACATCCCGCTCGGAACCAACCCATGGCGCGGTCCGCCGATTCCCTACGGCACCCCGGTGACCAACGGGCTGAATATCCTGCCGCCCAACCACTTCCCGTTCATCCCGCCGGGAACCGATCCGGATCCGGGCATTCCGATCGCGGGCCCGCCGCCGCCCGGTGTAACCCCCGGCCCGGGTCCGGCGCCGAATCAGCCGGCCTATGACCCGCCGCCGCCGAACAACACGCCGCCGCCCCCGGGCAATCCGGCGTGGATGCCGCCGAATTATCCCCCGGTGCCGCCGCAGATCCCATACCCGAAGTACATCGAGCCGCCGGGGCCGCCGGTGGGCACCGGTCCGGAAGCCAACGGCGCCGCGTACACCACCACCTATGACCCTTCCACCGGCAGGTTCAGGGACCCGGCAGGAGGCACTGGTATCTTCGCGTCCGGCGTTACCGGCACATCCAGCGCCGAAAGCTGGGTTGACCTGATGCTCGCTCCGAAGCCTTCTTAGTGGATTCAGTGGTGACAGAAGAACAAACGAGGCCCCAGCGCGTTCGCCGCCGGGCATCGCGCGCGGCGGGTCCGCCGGAGAACGCGTCGGTCAGCGACGCAGCGGCCCCGGGCAAGGCTGTGCCCGGGCCAGACACGGCCGTCGAGAGGAAAGCGGCGCCAACGCGGCCCGCCAAGAAGAAGAGTGCGTCCCTGACCAAGCCCGTCCGGCCGCCGCGGCGGCGACGGCCGCACGGACCGATGGTCGGCTGGGTCTTGCTGGCTGCCTCGGTCCTGGTGATCGCCGGCCTGGTTTGGGGTGTCGTCGTGCTGGTTTCGCAGCACCGCGCAGCCGATGCGCGGCAGGCCCGCGAGCAACGCTTCGTCGACACGGCATCGCAGACCGTGGTCAACATGTACAGCTACACCCAGGACACCATCGACGAGTCGGTCAACCGGTTCGTCAACGGCACCAGCGGACCGCTGCGCAGCAAGTTTGGCGCCGACAACGTCGAGTTTCTGAAGCAGCTGTACCGCAAGACCAACGCAACTTCAGAAGCGGTGATCAACGGTGCCGCGCTGGAAAGCATCGATAACGTCAGTGACAACGCGTCGGTTCTGGTCGCGGTGCGGGTGACCGTGGCCGACGTCGACGGAGTGAACAAGCCCTCCGAGCCGTACCGGCTGCGGGTGATCGTGCACCAGGACGAGCGCGGCCAGATGACCGCGTATGACCTGATGTATCCCAACGGAGGCAACTGATGCGCTCGTTGCGCTGGCTTATCACGGTCGCCGGCGTCCTTGCGGCTGCCGTGATCGTCGGGCTGTCGGCGGTCGGCGGCTGGTTCTACTGGGATCGGGTGGAGGCCCAAGGTGAACGGGCAGCCCGGGCTGAGTTGCCGAAGCTGGCCGAAAAGGAGATCCCGCAGTTCTTCGGGTACGACTTCCAGACCATCGAGCGCAGCCTCAACGACGTGTATCCGTTGCTGACGCCCGACTACCGGCAGGAGTTCAGGAAGGTCGTCAACGCCCAGATCATTCCCGAGGCCAAGAAGCGGGAGATGGTGGTCCAGGCGGATGTCGTAGGCGTGGGAGTGATGGCCGCCAAACGCAATTCGGCGACCGCGATGGTGTATATGAATCGCACGGTGACCGACAAGTCACGCGAGCCGCACTACGACGGCAGCCGCTTACGGGTCGAGTTCCAGCGCATCGACGGCAAGTGGCTGATCTCCTACATCACGCCGATCTAGAAGCAGATCGCAATCTCGTTGCAGTCCATGGGGTAACGCTGCACCGGGCTGGGCGGCGGACCGGCCAGTTGCAGTGAGAACGGTTCCTTCTTCATGTCGGGCTGCAGGCCGCACACCGCCCCGTGCAAGGTGGTGTGGGTGCCGGTCAGGGTTTCGTCGCTGAACGCATAGGTTTCGGTGGTCTCGCCGAATCCGCCGCTCGGGCATGCCACACCCTCGGCCTTGCTGACGGTGAAGGTCCACAGCATGCTGCTCATCCGCGCCCGCGCGCTGAAGTTCTGCAGGTTTTCGGCGCGGCTGTTGTTGGCCGGGGTCGTACTCACCACGTTCAGCGCGCAGTTCATCGCGAAGACGATCGGGTCCGAGTAGTCGTTCATATTGCGGGTGCCCGACGGCTGCGCGCACAGCGCGGTGATGTTCCAGGTAGCGCCCGAGACGCCCGCCTCATTCAGCGTGTAGGCGCCGTCCGCCGGGGGACCGATCGCATACGCCGGGTTTTCCGATTCCAATGCCAGGCCTGCTGCAAGGGCCGAGCCGACGGCGGCACCGATGGCCAGCCCGCGACGGATTCTCACGCGTCCCCCTTGCCCGGTTCGGTCTGCATGTCCAAGCGCTGCAACTGAGTATCACAGCGATCGGGCGCGAAAACCATCGGTTGGCCCGGTCAGTCTTTGCGACCGGGTTTCGGTTCTTCCCCGTGGGAAGCGAGCGCATCGAGAAACGAACGGGCCCAACGGTCCACGTCATGGGCCAGCACCTGTCGGCGCATGGCGCGCATCCGGCGCCGGCCCTCTTCCCCGGTCTGGTTGAGTGCCGCCTCGATCGCGTCCTTGACGCCTTCGAGGTCGTGCGGGTTGACCAGATACGCCTGACGTAGTTCGGCTGCGGCGCCGGTGAATTCGGACAGGACCAGGGCGCCGCCGAGGTCGCTGCGGCAGGCGACGTACTCCTTGGCGACCAGGTTCATTCCGTCCCGCATCGGGGTGACCAGCATGACGTCGCTGGCCACGAAGAACGCGATGAGCTCGTCGCGGGGGACCGGGCGGTGCAGGTAGTGCACCACGGGGTGGGCAACCTCGGCGTACTCGCCGTTGATGTGGCCCACTTGCCGCTCGATGTCGTTGCGCAGGATTTGGTAGCTCTCCACGCGTTCGCGGCTGGGCGTGGCCAGCTGGATCAGCACGGTGTCGTCGCGTTTGGCCCGGCCCTCTTCGAGAAGTTCGTTGAACGCCCGCAGCCGCACATCGATGCCCTTGGTGTAGTCGAGCCGGTCGACGCCGAGCAGCACCTTGCGCGGGTTGCCGAGTTCGGCGCGGATCTCGCGGGCCCTACGCCGGATGTTGCGGTCGCGGGCCGCGTGGTCGAGTGCCCCGGAGTCGATGGAGATGGGGAAGGCGCCCACCCGCACGGTCCGGGAATCGAACTCGATTTCGCCGAACCGCGAACGCACCCCGATGGATCCGCGCGAGGTATTGGCGTCCAGCAATTGTCGCGCCAGGTACAGGAAGTTCTGGGCGCCACCGGCCAGATGGAACCCCACCAGGTCCGCCCCCAGCAGACCCTCGATGATCTCGGTGCGCCACGGCAGCTGACGGAACAGCTCGATGGGTGGGAACGGGATGTGCAGGAAGAAGCCGATGGTCAGATCGGGGCGCATGGTGCGCAGCATCTTCGGCACCAGTTGCAGCTGATAGTCCTGCACCCAGACGGTTCCGCCCTTGGCCGCGGCGCGGGCGGTGGCCTCGGCGAAACGGCGATTGACGTCGACGTATCGATCCCACCATTCGCGGTGGTAGATCGGCTTGACGATGACGTCGTGATACAGCGGCCACAGCGTGGCGTTCGAGAAGCCTTCGTAGTATTGGGCGACGTCGTCCGAACTCAGCCACACCGGGTGCAGGGTCAGCTCGTCCTGGACGATCGGCTCCCGATCGGGCTCCGCGATATCGTCACTGACCAGGCCGGGCCACCCGATCCAGGCGCCGCGGCGTTTGCGCAACAGCGGCTCCAGTGCGGTGACCAGACCGCCGGGGCTGCGCTTCCACGTGGTGGTGCCGTCGGGAGCCCGTTCCATATCGACCGGCAGCCGGTTGGCCACCACCACGAAGTCGGAGTCTCCGAACCCGGCAGGCTCTTGCGAAGCCCGGCCGCGCCTGGCGGCCATTAGCCGTCGTGCTTCGCCGGACCAATACCGAGCATGGACAAGAAGATGCGGCACTCATCGGCATCGTTGGCGTAAGCGGCGACGACCCGCCGGGCCTGGCTCGCGGTGCTGTCGGCCAGCGGTTCCACGTCGCCGATGTCACCATGGTCAGTTTTTGTGGGCATCCGTTAATGCTATGCCAAGCCTGGTCGCGCCCCCCTCCGAGTCCGCGACCCAGCGGCACCCCACTTACACACTCGCCGTAATGTGTAAAGCCAAGCTCAGGACAAGTGAGGTGGGCGGAATGACAGTTTCCGATCAGACCAGCGCTGCAGCAGGGTCGGAGAAGGCTCAAACACCGCAGATGGTGGTCTACGAAACCCTCGATGAGGGCCGCATCGCGCGGATCTGGCTGAACCGGCCCGAGGCCCACAACGCGCAGAACCGCACCCTGCTGGTGCAGCTCGACGAGGCCTTCTCGCGAGCGGAGGCCGACGACACCGTGCGGGTGGTGATCCTTGCGGCGCGTGGCCGCAACTTCTCGGCGGGCCACGACCTCGGCTCCGAAGAGGCGATGCTGGAGCGCAAGCCGGGGCCGCAACAGCACCCGACCTTCCGCTCACACGGCGCCACGCTCGAGCCGATCGTCGAAAAGCTCTATCACCAGGAGTGGCACTTCTTCTTCGAGAACACCCGTCGCTGGCGCGACCTGCGCAAGATCACCATCGCCTCGGTGCAGGGCAATGCGATCTCGGCCGGGCTGATGCTGATCTGGGCCTGCGATTTGATCGTCGCGGCGGACAACGCCCGGTTCAGCGACGTCGTCGCGGTGAGACTGGGCATGCCGGGCGTCGAATATTACGCCCACCCTTGGGAATTCGGTGCCCGCAAGGCCAAAGAACTACTGCTGACCGGTGATTCGCTGGACGCCGACGAAGCCTACCGGCTGGGCATGGTGTCCAAGGTATTCCCGGTCGCCGAGATCGAGGACAAGACCCTCGAGTTCGCGCGGCGCATCGCCGAACGACCCACCATGGCCTCGCTTCTGGTGAAGGCCTCCGTCAATGCCGCTGCCGACGCGATGGGTTTCACCGAAGCGCTGCGCCACGCGTTCCACGTCCACGAACTCGGGCACGCGCACTGGGCCGCGCACAACGAGAACAGATTTCCGGTCGGGATGCCGCCCGACGTCGAGGACTGGCGCACCGCCAAACCGACCAAGGTCGCCCGCCGCGATACGCCGTGACGTCCGTGGTTCGATAGCGATGTTTCAACTCTCGGCGTGAGGGGCCCTCGTGGAGCTTTCGTTCACCGACCGGACCTACCTGGTGACCGGCGGCGGTAGCGGTATCGGCAAGGCTGTGGCGACCGGCCTGGTCGGTGGCGGCGCGTCGGTGATGATCGTGGGCCGCAACGCCGACCGGCTGGCGGGAGCCGTCGAGGAGATCGAGGGTCTGCAACTGTCCGGCTCGATTCGCTACGAACCCGCCGACGTCACCAACGAAGACGAGGTCGCCCGCGCGGTGGACGCCGCAACGGCGTGGCACGGCCGTCTGTACGGTGTCGTGCACAGCGCGGGCGGCTCCCTGACGGTGGGGCCGATCACCCACACCGATTCGGAGGCCTGGCGTCGCACCGTCGACCTCAACGTCAACGGCACCATGTACGTGCTCAAGCACGCCGCGCGCGAGTTGGTGCGCGGCGGCGGTGGGTCCTTCGTCGCTATCTCCTCCATCGCAGCCAGCAACACGCACCGCTGGTTCGGGCCGTACGGGGTCACCAAGTCCGCCATCGACCACATGATGCAGCTGGCCGCGGATGAACTCGGGGCGTCCTGGGTGCGGGCCAACAGCATCCGTCCCGGCCTGATCCGCACGGATCTGGTGGACGCCAGCGTCATTCAGTCGCCGGAGATCAGCGGCGACTACGCGCTATGCACGCCCCTGCCGCGGGTGGGGGAAGTCGAGGACGTCGCGAACCTGGCGATGTTCCTGCTCAGTGATGCGGCCAGCTTCATCACCGGACAATGCATCAACGTCGACGGCGGACACATGTTGCGCCGCGGCCCCGACTACTCGTCGATGATGGAACAGATGTTCGGCGCCGACGCTCTGCGTGGCGTCGTCTGATTCCAGGCGGTTGCATTCGTTTATTCCGTAGCGCACGTTTTTGGTACGCGCGTGCTTATCGGGCCGTCTGTCAAGAGCTTCGACAGAATGCGCCCTGATGTTCAATAAAATGATTTTCGGTCCTGCTGCTGGACAAAAGCGTGCTAGGTTGCGATATGTTCGTTATCCGTTCGATATATGCCCGTGATCGGCAACGTATGTCGTATGAATTAAGGAACCAGACATGTCGTCGGTGATTGTCGAACCCGAGCTGCTGGCGACCACTGCGGCGGATGTCGCGGGGATCGGCTCGACGCTGAGCGCCGCCAACGCCGCGGCCGTGGCTCCCACGACGGGCCTGGCGGCGCTCGGCGTCGACGAGGTATCCGCGGCCGTGAATCAGTTTTTCAACCTGCAGGCCACGCAGTACCAGGCCATCAGCGCCCAGATCGTAGCCGGCCTCGACGCCCGGATCAGGCAGCTGCTCAATGCAGGTGCGCAGTGGTATGCCGACACCGAGACGGCGGTTGCGGCCACGTTGCACAATGCGGAGCGCCAGCTGCAAGGTGTGGTGAGCCTGCTGACCGGCCGGCCGGCGCCGGCCACACCGGCCACACCGTCCACGCCGACACCGTCCGAGCCCACCACGCCGGTCACTCCTACCACTCCGCCGAGCACCCCCGCCGGACTATCCGCGACATACTCGACGACCTCGCAATGGGACAGCGGTTTCATCGGGAAGTACACGATCACCAATTCCGGCGCCAGCCCGGTAAACAATTGGCAGCTGCAATTCACGATGCCGACCGGCTCAGCCGTCACCAGTGCCTGGGACGCCAGACTCATCACCTCCGGCGCACCGCAGTACACGCTGACTCCGCAGAGCTACAACGCGACCATCCAGCCCGGCTCATCGGTTTCGGTCGGCTTCCAGGCCGCCCAGACCGGCGGTTACTCGCCACCGACCAATTTGCTGGTCAACGGCAGCCCGATCACGCCGACGACGCCGGCGCCGCCGACGAACCCGACGCCCCCCACCACGCCCCCGACGGTCCCGACCGGCGGCACCGTCATCTCGACCCAGTACGGATCGACGACGATCACCGGCGGCTATGTGGTGCAGAACAACGCGTGGAACAACCCGGGCGGTCAGGCCATCACCGTCAGCCAAACCGGCTTCACCATCACCACCGAAAACGGCTCCGCCCCCACCAACGGCGCCCCGCTGGGGTATCCCTCGGTCTATGCGGGCGTGCACTACGGCAACGCGTCGACGGGCACCAACCTGCCGATCCAGCTGGGCCAGATCAACAGCGCGATCACCAGCATCGACTACAACTACGTCACCGGCGGCACCTGGGACGCCGCCTACGACATCTGGCTGGATCCCACGCCCAAGACCACCGGGGTCAACAACCAGGAGATCATGGTCTGGTTCAACCACCAGGGGCCCATCCAGCCGGTGGGTTCGCCGGTGGGCAACACCACGATCAACGGCAAGACCTTCGTGGTCTGGGACGGCAGCAACGGGCAGAACAACGTGATGTCCTACGTCGCCACCGCGCCCATCGAGGTGTGGAGCTTCGACGTGCTGGACTTCGTCGACCACACGGCCACGATGGAGCCGATCAACAACTCGTGGTACCTGACGAGCATCCAGGCCGGCTTCGAACCGTGGAATGGCGGCGTGGGCCTCGGTGTCGACTCCTTCTCCGCCACGGTCAACTAGGACTCGCTACCCGCGTTACGCTCGCCGCATGAAGCGACTGGACGGTCAGCGGATCCTGGTGACCGGCGCCGGCTCGGGGATTGGTCAAGCCACCGCGCTGCGGCTGCTCGACGAGGGTGCGGTGGTGGTCGGTGCCGACATCGCGGCAGACGGCCTGCTCGTCACCAGCGACAGGGCGGCGGCAACCGGCGAACGGTTCACCACGAGCGTCATCGATGTCGCCGACGAACGCTCGGTCATCGCCGGGGTGCGCGGCGCCATCGACACGCTCGGCGGGCTGGATTCACTGGTCAACGCCGCCGGGATCCTGCGCGCCGCACATACCCACCAGACCAGCCTCGAGCTGTGGAACAGCATTCTCGCCGTCAACCTGACCGGCACGTTCCTGGTCGTCCGCGAGGCGTTGCCGACATTGCTGGACAACCCGCGCAGCACCGTCGTGAACTTCAGCTCCACCTCGGCGAGCTTCGCGCACCCGTACATGGCGGCCTACGCCGCCAGCAAGGGCGGCGTCCAGGCGTTCACCCACTCGCTGGCACTGGAATACGCCGCCGCCGGCCTGCGCGCGGTCTGTGTGGCCCCCGGCAGCATCAAGTCCGGCATCACCGACGCCACCGGTGGCTACATTCCGAAAGACGCCAACTGGTCGCTGCTGCGCCGGCTGATGCCGATCCTGCCCACCACGGAGAAATCCAGCGGCGCCGGAATGGCCGACCCGTCGGTGATCGCCGGCGTCATCGCGATGCTGGTGTCCGAGGACGGCAGGTTCATCACCGGGACCGAGATCCGCATCGACGGCGGGACGCACGCCTAACTGCGCTCGGCACGCATCAGTTCACGCACGGAACCCCGCCGCCGTCGATCGGCTTGCCCTGGTCGGGTGTCGGGTAAGTGGTAAAAGTGCCGTTGTAGTAGTACCCGTTGCTGCTGGGCTTGGTTGTGGTCGTGGTTGTGGTGGTGCTGCTCGAGCTGGTCGCGTCGAGCGCTTCGTCGGGCGCCAGCAGCGAGAAATTAGTGTCGACGGTCACCCGGATGTGCCCGGGCGCGATGCCGGGGTCGGCTTGCCTGGGGGCATCGACACCGAGCAGGGTGGCCATATTCTGCGCGTCGTTCTCCGCGCCCGTGCCGTATTGAATGGTGGTCGTGGACGGGTCGCCCGATTCGCGGTCGCGCACCTGTCCGGCGGTGTACCCGCGCTTCTTGAGGGCATTGGATACCTGGGTTGCCATGCCGCTGATGCTGCCGGCGTTGACGACGTCGACGATCGTCGACGGGTTTGGTCTGGTGCTCGTCGTGGTGGGCGCCGCCGAGGGGGAGGCCGTCCCGAGCGCAGCCGCGACCTCAGCCTTGATCGCCGCCGGATCGATGATGTTGACGTCCTGCCCGTCGATGTTGTCGTAGCGGACCACGGGCAGGGTGCGGAACTCGACGTTCCCGCCGGCCAGGTCGCCCATCCGGCGGAAGAGCGCCTCGTCCCAGCCGGCGGACAGCACGACGTCTTTGCGTGCGACGGCCATCAGACTGTTCAGCCGGTCGAAATTGGTGAAGGTGCCGGTGTCCTGCAGCTCGTGCATGACCGACGAAAGGAAGGCCTGCTGGCGGTGGGTCCGGTCCAGGTCGCCGTTCTCCAGACCGTGCCGCTGCCGGACGAACGACAGCGCCTGCGATGCGTCCAGGCGTTGCCGGCCGGCCGGAAAGTCGGCCCCGGAATACGAGTCGTAGACGGGGTGGTTCAGACACACCTCGACGCCGCCCAGCGTCTGGGCCAGGTCATAGAAACCGGCCAGGTTGATTTCGGCGAAGTAGTCGATCGGAACCCCGGTCAGGCTGCGTACCGCGCGCAGTGTGGCGGCCCGCCCGGCTTCGCGGCCCCGCGCCTCGAGTTCACGCTGTGAGCTCACGCCCTGGTTGGCCAGTTGGTTGGCGACGTACTGCTTGGTGAGGCCGTAGGCCTCCTTGATCTTGATGTGGTTGTAGCCCGGAACGCCGTTGAAGGCGACCCAGTCGTCCCGGGGGATCGAGAAGGCGACGACATTCCCGTCGGCGCCGACGTGCACCAGGATCAGAGTGTTGGTGTTGTAACCGCCCTGGTCGGAATCGCCGGCGTGCAGATACTTCAGGATCGACCAGGGCAGGTCGTTGCCTTCCTGGTCTCTGCGGGAGTCCAGACCGATCAGCAGGATATTCATGGTGTTGCCGGTGGACCTGGGGTCTTCGGCGGTCAGGGCCTGCGAAATCGTGATACCGCCGAGTGCGCCGTGCGCCACGTAATAGCCCGCGCCGGTCATTCCCAGCGCCACCACCGAGACCAGCGTCATGAAGCCGCGCGACAGCCGCTTGCGGATTTGTGACGGCTGCCTGACGACACGGCGACGGTGAGCGCCGCCGGAACGCGCCACTAGCGGCCCCGACCGAACACCAGCGCACCGGCCGGTGCCGGGCCGGCGGTTTGCGGTGAAGTCGTCGGACGCATGCCGTCCAGTATGCGATAGCTTGCTGGGAACCCCCCAACAAAAAGTTGCTGATGTGGGCAGATTCACCTGAGAACGCCGCGCGTGTCGGCGCCGTCGAAATCCGTGTTGCCACGAGTTTTGGGCTAGAATCCGCGGAGCCCGTGGGGTCCGGACCGGGCGGGCGCGCTCGGGTCTCATAAAGGCCGTGACTTGTGGTTGCTGACGACTCGGCGTCGGTCAGCAGTACTGGTAGTCGATGTGCCAGCGGCCGTTGACATAGTCGGCGACGAAGTGGCCGCCCAGTCGCGGATCGGAGTCTTTGATGTTCCCCGAACCTCCGGCGCCGGGCGTGAACCCGGGCGGATCCCATGTGACGGATTGCGGATTTGCCTGCAGCTCGGGCGTGCACCCCGCCTGCTTGGACAGGTAACCGTCAAGGATCCGGCGTTCCGCGGTGGCCTGATCGGCACCGTCGGGCGCGGGATCTGCCGGACACAGATAGCTCGCTCCGCAGAAGTTCTCGTGCGCGGTGACGAGCGCGATATCGGTCGCCGGCACCGACGCGATTGCACCGCCGATCACCATTGCCGTAACAACCAATGCTGCTATGCGCGCGTGCCCTGCCATTCAGCGGACCCTCACGATCTCCTCGCCGGAGGTGTAACACAACGGAATATTCGAACCAATCACACTTTCCATGAGAAATATGCCGAATGGCTCGACCTCGTAGTAATAGTGTACGTTCCCGAATGCATCGACCGTGGTGGCGCAGGAGCGCCCCGGCGCCCCGCAACGCTGCTTGATCGGCATAGCCAACGCCACCAGCAACATCAGTGCCGAGACTCCGATCACCAGTGGCTTTGTCATGGAAATGCGAACCTCGCTTCGCCACGGATGCACCCACGGCAGTGTAGGCGACGTGCGGTGCTGGAAGGCCCGTCACCGCAGGCAGGGAGCGACAGAGTCGGCCCGCTTGCTGCGGCGTGCGGCGCTCGCCAGTAGGTTGCTCAGCTATGGCTACCCCGAGCCCGGAAGCTGCGCCGTTGGCGCCCACGGAGTCGCACACGCGCCTCGAGGTCCTCGGCAACGTCGGTCCCAACTGGTTCGCCTCGGTCATGGGCACCGGGATCGTCGCGATCGCCGGTGCCACCTTGCCCGTGCACGTGCCCGGGTTGCGCGGGTTCACTCACGGTGTCTGGGTGCTGGCCGCGGTCCTGTTGGCAGTGTTGATTGTCCTGGTCGGAGGCCATTGGCTGCGCAATCCGCGCGTCGCACGCACCCATGCCCGCAACCCGCAGATGGCTCACTTCTACGGTGCGGCGCCGATGGCGATGATGACGGTCGGTGCCGGAGCGGTCCTGGTCAGCGGGGACCTGATCGGCGAGCGCATCGCCGTCGACCTGGACTGGGTGTTGTGGACGGCAGGCACCGTCGGCGGTCTGTTCACCGCCGTCAGCATTCCCTTCCTGATGTTCACCCAGCTGCACGTTGAACCCGACGCGGCGTTCGGCGGATGGCTGATGCCGGTGGTGCCGCCGATGGTCTCCGCGGCGACGGGCGCGCTGTTGCTGCCTCATCTGCCGCCGGGCACCGGCCGCGAGACCATGCTGTACGGCTGCTACGCGATGTTCGGGCTGTCGCTTCTCGCCTCGTTCAACATCATCGCGATGATCTGGAGCAGGCTGGTGCTGTACGGCACCTCCGGCTCGGCGCGGGTGCCCACATTGTGGATCGTGCTAGGCCCGCTGGGTCAATCCATCACCGCCGCAGGGCTTCTCGCGACAGCGGCGTCGACCGGTGCGGTCGACCGCCAACTCGCGACGGCCATGAACGACTTCGCCATCATCTTCGGGGTGCCGG
The DNA here is from genome assembly GCF_054515735.1 of Mycobacterium sp. ML4. Lineage (NCBI taxonomy): Bacteria > Bacillati > Actinomycetota > Actinomycetes > Mycobacteriales > Mycobacteriaceae > Mycobacterium > Mycobacterium sp. ML4. Next base: position 76,832 of record NZ_JBTNSY010000008.1, on the reverse strand, counting down.
TCTGGGGTTTTGCGGTGCTCTGGATCGCACTTGCCACTTCGCTTACCGTGCGTACGTTGCGCCGCGGCATGCCCTTCGCGCTGACGTGGTGGAGTCTGACATTTCCGGTCGGCACGTTCGTCACCGGAACCTCGCAGCTGGCCGTGCACACCCACCTTCCCGCTTTCAAGGTAGCGGGCCTCGTGGCCTATTTCGGCTTGTTGCTGACCTGGATTCTGGTGACCGTCCGTACCGCGCGCGGAAGCGTGCGCGGCAACCTGCTGACACTCCCGCCAAGCTCGGATCCGGTCAGGGCAAGCAAAGACCGAGGTGACCGCCCCGAGAGGCTCTAAACACGGCGCAGTCGTCTCCGGCGGGTGGATGTCGCCCAGGTGATCGTTGCGAAAGCGATTGCACCGCAAGCCAGGTAGAGCCAGCTGACCGGAGTCTGCGAATCCTCGGGCAGCGCACCGACGATCGCCATGGCGGCTGTGATGATGAGATAGCCGCCGGCACTGACCAGGCCACCGACCAGGCCGAGGTTCCGTGCGAACAGGCCCAACGCCTCGCCGTACATCTGCGGGCAGAGGCACCCGCACCCCGCCAGCGCCAAGCCGAAACCGACGGTGATCGCCCACAGGTTATTTCCCACCAGCAATCCCGATGCCAGTAGCACGACGGTGCCTGCCGCGAACACGGCCAGAGCCGTCATGGCGAGCCGCCGGGCAGGAATGCGTCCAGCAAACAGGCCGCAGGCCAGTTCGCCGGCCAGGTTCGCCGCTCCGACGATCAACGCCATCAACCCGTAGGCCGCGGGTGAAAGCCCCAGATTCTGCTGGTACAGAAAAGGTCCGACCACCCCGAAAGCCAGTTGCGCCGAGGCGATGACGCCGAACGCCACCACGAAGCACACAAACACCGGATTGCTCAGCGTGTCGACTACCGCGCGGGCCGTGGCCGACGTCCTTATGGGCGAACGATATTGCGGCGCAAGAGTTTCCGGTAACGCCGTCAACACGATGAGCGCGGCGACGGCGCCGATACCGGCGATGCCGGCGAACACCATCCGCCAGGACAGGTATTGCACCAGCACACCCCCGGCCGGGGGCGCCAGCACCGGTGCCAACCCCCACGCGGTGCCCAGCAGACCCGCCACCCGGGTTAATCGGCCGCCGGCAAAGCAGTCGGCGGCCACCGCATAGGACACCACCATGCAGGCACTGGCGGCCGCTCCCTGTACGAATCTCGCGGCCAGCAGCACATGCACCGAGCCTGCCAGCGCGCACACCACGCCGGTGGCGACGACGATGGCCAGGCAAGCGGCCAGCACCGGCTTGCGGCCCCGGGCGTCGGCGACGATGCCCACCGGAAGGAAGGCCACGGCCATCCCGAGTATGTACGCCGTGACCGTGTTCTGGATCGCCTCGGTCGTCGTGTGCAGATCGTCGGCCATCTGCGGCAGCGCCGGAGTGTAGAGATCCAGCGGAATCTGGCTCAGCGGCACCACGAACAACAGAATCGGGATGAGACGGCGCGGCGGCGGTTCGCCCACAGGTCCGGATCATTGCATGTCCGGACGCGCCCGCACCCCGTTTCGCGGGTGAGTGCACCCATTCAATGCGAAGATTGCTGCCCGTGACGGGAAATTGGGGCACACTGCTGACGGCTCTCATTCCGCTGGCACTGGTCATCGCGGTCTCACCGCTGACGATCATCCCGGCGGTCCTTGTCTTGCACGCGCCACGGCCCCGGCCGACGGGCCTGGCGTTCCTGGGCGGCTGGGTGCTGGGGCTCTGCGTCCTGACCGGGATCTTCGTGACAGCGTCGGGCGCGATGGCCGGCCTGCACAAGTCGCCGCCGGCCTGGGCGTCCTGGCTGCGCGTGGTGCTGGGCTCGGTGCTGATCCTGTTCGGCATCTACCGGTGGTTCAGCCGGCATCGGGAGTCCGAGGCCCCGCGGTGGATGCGGGCGTTCGACACCATCACCCCTAAGCGGGCGGCGGTGACGGCGGCGGTGCTGACGGTGTTGCGGCCGGAAGTTTCGCTGCTGTGCGTCGCGGCCGGGTTGGCCATCGGAACAAACGGACTCGGCCCGGTGGGCAGATGGGTAGCCGGAGGAGTGTTCGTCGCGATTTCGGCGTCCACCGTCGCGATCCCGATCCTGGCCTATGTGGCTGCCGGTGACCGTCTTGACGAACCGCTGGAGCGGCTCAAGGAATGGATGCAGAAGAACCACGCGGCGATGTTGGCCGCCGTCCTGGTGCTGATCGGCTTGATGGTGCTCTACAACGGACTCAGCGCCCTCACGTGACACTTCCGGACACCCGGCGTCCCGCCGCCGTCACCGCGGCCGCAAGCCTGGCGTTGGTGGCGGGTGGGCTGCGCTGACCCCGGCTGTCACCGTCGACCGGGCTTGGCGACGGCCACCACGGTGACCCCTAACGCGATGGCGCCCACCACGACCAGTGGGTGCCACCACTGCGCCCCAAGCCAATAAGCGTTCGCCCCCACCCAGCCGGGACGGGTCGCGTCGCCGAACAGCCAGCGCCGCGCTACCGGCGTGGCCAGCGAAAGGACGGCGCCAACAAGTGTTATCGACAACAGGGCGAACGGTAGCCGGCTGGAGAACTGCCACGTTCCCAATACGACGAGGTAGCCGCCGATGCCGGCCGTAACGAGTCCGATGGCTCCCAGCGTCGTCGCCGACGCGATCGCGGCCGCCACGCCGAGCACGAGCAGCGCGGCACCGGCAATCAGGGTCCATTTGGCCACCCCCCGGGTCAGCGAGACCACCCGGTATCCGCCAAGCGCCAGCGTCCGCACCGTCGCCAACGGTGGTTTGACGACGCCCGGCAGTTGCCGGATCGAGCCGGCCGCCGCGGACGCCGTCGCGGCCGCCTTGGACACCGTATGTGCCATCAGCGGCGAACCCCTGTCACTGGCAAGAGTTTCCGCCGCAACCGGATCATCGTTCAGCAGAGCGTACTTCGCGGGTCCCGGATGCGCGGCCAGCACCTTCTTGGCCCATGCCCGCGACGTGGACGGACTCCAGTCGGGCCGTTCGCCAGGCTTGGGGTCGAGCACTGCGCCGGCCAGCTCGTCCAGTTCTTCGTCGAGAACTCGCTGCTGCCACGCCTGTGCCAACCACATCGATGTCGCCGGCAGGCTCGGCGGTAGCGGTGCCGACGCATCGTCGAGGAAGGCCAGTTCGGCCAGCACCATGTCTTCGGTCAACCGGCCCGAATCGCCCCCGGCGCCGGGCAGCCGATAGCCGGCCTTGGGAAAGTCGGCCGCGCCAAGCGCTTTGAGGCGGTTGAGGAACCACCGGGCGCCGGACGAGCCGGCGTCCCGGCGCGGCTCAACGTCGCCGCCACTGCTCGCTGGGCTTCGCTGATCCACGATCCACCGCACCCGTCGCGGGTCGAGCAGCGCATGGACCAGCCAGCCGGCGCCGTCCAGCCGGCCCCACATCCAGTCGTTGGCCCGCCACGACCGCTTGTAGAAAGCGCCGAAGTGATGGAACTGCATGCCGGTGAGCTTCTCCTGCGCGATCTGCCAGTCCGGAGCAAGCAGGGTGCGGGTATCGCCGCTGACCTGAACGAGTTCCACGGACTGTTCGATGTCCGCTTCCGCCGGCAGCATCGCCCGCTGGGCGGCGGCCAGGTCGAACAGCTTCAGCGCGACGCCCTCCGCGTCCGCCTGCCGCCCCAGATACGTGAGATAGGTGCGCAGTGGTTCCGCCGCTGCGCCATCGGCCGACGAGCCGTCGGATGCCAGCCTGTCCAGTTTTCGCAGGCTGCCGGAAAGCGCGTCACCGAGCTTGCTCCAGACCTCCGCGGGCACCGAGGATTGCTGTAGATAATCGGCGGCGATCAACGCGGCCGCATTCTTCAACGATCCCTGCCGCACAGTGGAATTGGCACAGACCACGCGCACCAACTCGCCCGGGTCGACCGGTGACGGCGGTGGGCAGGCCGCATGGATCTTCCTGGTGAGTTCGGCAAGGTCGGCGACATCGGCATCGGTCCGGGCTACCCGGTATGCCGCACGGACGATGGCCAGCGCACAACTCTTGGCGAGGTCGTAGCCGGGCCGGCCGTACCGGGCCAGGTCGGTTGCTCCATGCGGCAGCACCTGATTCGGGGGCATGGCCCAGCGACTGAGGATGGATGCGATGATCTGGCGCCGACATACCCGGTCGGAGTCACCCCCGACGGCGATTTCGGGTTCCCAGTTCGTGGGAATGCTCGCGGCTTCGGCGACCGGCGCGTCGGATGCCGGTGGCCAGGTACCGAGTTGACGCATCAGCGCATCGGTGAGCAGCTGCGCGTGTCGGGTGGCCTCCCGGTTCGCATAGTCGGACAGCAGGGCGGCGCTCAACAGTCGCGTACCCGCCGGCAGGACCGCCGCGAGTTCGGCCAGCCGCAGCTTGGTGTCGGTGCGCGCTTGCATGCGGTCCTGATGGGCCCGGATGGCACGCAGATCGGCCGCAATCGACTGGGTGGTGATGGCGGCCAGATCTTTCAGAAGTCCGTCGATGAGTCCCAGTGGCTTGTCGACGTCATCTGGTGCGGGTTCGGTCAGCAGGTCCGGTGCCGGGCCGGCCGAGGGCACGACGAACAGGAGCACCCGCCGCACCGGACGACGGGCGGGGCGATCGAAGATGCGCTTGAGCAGCACGTCGATCGGGCGGTTGTCGAGCAGTCCGCCGTCGGCGACCCAGTGCGGCCGGGTGATGTTGGTGAACGCTGACATCGCCGGTCGCGCGGGCACCCTGCCCTTGGCGGGCGTGGGGTGTGCGAAGGGCAGGAACGACGGCTCGAACGCGATCGGGAACGACGCCGAACTACGCGCGGCCAGTGCCAGGGCCGGGTCGGTGCCCGGCGTTGCCAGGTCGGTCTCGGTGAAGGTGAACAACCCACGCCGGTCGACATCCTGGACGAGGGTGCCGAACGAGTCGGTGAACCGGCCGGCCTCCCCGGTCAGCAGCGTGGTCGTGACATACAGCGTGGTGGACGGGACACGCGCGCCGCCGGGGAAGTCGGTCGGTGGAAACGGTCCCGTCGCCAGCTTCGGGATCTGACGCGCCAGTGCGGCGAACATCCGTTCGTCGCCGTACAGCAGCGACGGGGTGTAATTGTCGCGCGGGTCGCGCAGCAGATCGGTCAGCGCTCCGAGGTCGAGCCAGAGCTCGCGCAAGCCACCCAGGTCGGAACCCGAAACCCGCGAAGACGCCAGTAGCGCCGCGTTGATGCCTCCCGCGCTCGTCCCGGACAGGATGTCCACGTCGACGATGACGTCGAGCAGATCGATCAGGCTCGCGTAAAGCCGTAACGATGCGGCCGACTCCTTACTCAGTCGGTTGTCGGCGGGGAACCCGCCACCTGCCCGCCGCCACTGCGACGCCTGGGCGAGCAGGTTGATCTCGCGCGCCACGCCCGCCATCCAGATCGCCAGGCTCACCCCGCCGGTCATAGTGGTGGCGAGTCGCAACTCCTGCGTCAACTCCGTCACCGGTGACGGTCTGTCGAATGCCATTGGCGCACCCCCTCGACCTACATCGGGAGAACCCGGCTCTTCGTTTCAGTCTGCGCCCGGCTACCCGTCCCGGCGAAGCAATGCCTCACCATCCCGGCTTTCGCGGTTTCGTGATTAGCTTGGCATTACGGTCGTGCATCCCCGTTGGCGCGGCTCTAATGTTTTTGCTGGCGATAAACCCGGACTTTCGCTGAGGGGAGCGGAGTGCAAGGTACGACATTCGGCCGCTACCAGTTCCTCGAATTGCTGGGCCGCGGCGGTATGGGCGAGGTGTGGCGCGCCTACGACACCGAGACCCAGCGTGTCGTCGCCGTGAAGGTCCTGCCTGCCAACCTCGCCAACGACCCGACGTTCGAACAACGGTTTCGCCGGGAGGCGCTGGCGGCGGCCGGGCTCAACGACCCGCACGTGGTGCCGATCCATCACTTCGGCGAAATCGAAGGCCGCCTGTACGTCGACATGCGTCTCGTCGTCGGCCGCGACTTGCAGGCGATCATCGCCGAGGGCCCCCTCGACCCCGAACGTGCCGTCAGCATCATCGAGCAGATCGCCTCGGCGCTGCGCGCCGCTCATCGGATCGGACTGGTACACCGCGACGTCAAACCGTCCAACATCTTGGTCACCGAAGACGATTTCGCCTATCTGATCGACTTCGGAATCGCCCGCGCGGCGGGAGATTCGCACATGACCGGGACCGGCAACGTGATCGGTACCTGGGCCTACATGGCACCGGAACGGGTGACCACCGGCCAGACCGACCCCAGCGGTGACACCTACGCGCTGGGGTGTGTCCTGCATGAATGCCTGACCGGCAGCCAACCGTTCCCGGGCGCCAGCCTGGAGCAACAAATCGGCGGGCATCTGAGCCTGCCGCCGCCGCGACCGTCCACCATTCGGCGGGGCATTCCCGAAGAACTCGACAATGTCATCGCCACCGCGATGGCCAAGACTCCTCAACAGCGCTATGCGACCGTGACCGACATGGCCGCGGCCGCCCGCGACGCCGTCACCGGCACCCGGCCCATTCCGCTGCGCCGGCCCGAGCCCGTTCAGCAACGAACCCAACTGGCACCCCCGCCCAAGCACGCGCCGGGCCCCCCGCCCGGCCCACCCCCGCCACGTCAGCACCCGCCGATGCGCGGTGGCAGCGGGTACGGCGACCCGATACCGCGGCGCCCGCCCCCTGACCCGCCTCAGCGCCGCCCCGGCCCGGAGCCCAACCAGTACCGTCCGCCCTCCGACCCGAAACTGCATCGGCCGGCGCCCCCGGAGCCGAGCCCGCAGCGGCCCGCGACCGACCCCACCCAACGTCGTCCCAACCTCGACCCGAATCAGCATCGCTCCGCCAATGAAGACGCCACTCGGTACCGGGCCCCCAGCGAGCCGCAATTACCGGCCGCCCGGTTGTCAGCGGCGTCCGCGGAGACCCCGTCCGCCAAACCCGGCAAGAAACGCCGCACCCCTTTGATACTGGCGGGCGTCGGCGCGGTGCTGGTCGTCATCGCCGTCGTCGCCGGCATCGCGTTGAGCAACGACGGCAAGAGCCGCGACAGCGAAGGCGCCCAGCATGCGGGCACCGCGCAGCCTCCGGCTGCGGCCGGCAACGGCGGTCCGTTCACCGGCACCTACACCGCGGACTTCGGTCCGAAGCTGTCCCTGGCCGGAACCGAGGTGCCCAATTCCGAACCGCCGGCTCAGGAGACCTGGGTACTGCGGTCGGTATGCACCGGAAATAACGGCAGCGGCTGCGTGGCGACGGCCCAGCGCACCGACGGGCCCTACAACCACATCCCGAAGCTGGTCTTCGACGACGTCCGCGGACGCTGGATAGCAGTGGCACTCGAAGGCGGCAAATGCAACGACAAGTCGATCGAGAAATGGAACTACGTCTGGCTGCAACGGCACTCAGAGGGCACCATGACCGGGGAATGGATATCGGACTCCCTGGACTGCTACAGCAAGCGGTCGGTGACCTTCACCCGGGTCGGTGACGCGGACCTTCCCAGCCTGCCGAACCCGGCTGACCAGCCGGCCCGCCAGACGTCTGCCGCGGAGGCGCTGCACGGCTTCTATCACCTGGTCACCACCTACACCGGCCCCAGCGCGCCGAAGCCGCAGGAAGCGGACTACAACGTGGACACCATCTGCCTGCGCACCGGTGACCGCTGTCTGAGTCGGTTCGTCCGCAACGGCACCAGCGCTACCCAACTGCTGCTGTTCGCCAACAACGTCTGGACGCGAGACGACGAGTACGACGCGTCATGCCCGGCGGGCGGGACCTCGCACGTCAGGATCAAGGGCACTTTTCCCTTGCCGGAACCGCAACAGGACCCGATCCTCGTGCTCACCGGCAGCGGCACCAAGGACGAGTCGGGAAGCGCCTGCAAAGGCGGCCCCTACGACATGACGTTCAACCGCACCGGAGGCTGAAGCCACGGTCGCAGTTTTGGAACACCGGCTGCGCGGGTAGGCACCGGTATGTCCAACCCAGGAATAACAGACCGGCGATCGGCCGAAGCGCAGACGCCGGAACGGGGTACACCGCAGGAGACGCCGGAACGTCTGACGCCGGCTGAGACACCGGAACGCCTGACGCCGACCGAATCACCGGAGCGGCTGCAACCGCAAGACCAGCCGGAGCGGTGGGCCCCGGCTTAATCGAATGGAGGCCAGGAATGCGCGCTGAGGAAGGCGACGAAAGTGTCAAGGACTACGCCGCCGAGGGCGAGCAGACGCTGAGCAGGATCAAAGAAATGCGAAGCGCGGGGAACCCGGTGGCCCGCATCGGCAGGCGGCTGCGCAAGCTGCTGCCCGGCGCTGCGAAGGCGTGACGATCCGGGGCACCCAAGAGTTGACCTGTAATGGGTCATGCAGCGCCAATCGGCTTGAGGGCTGGTTGTTTTCGGCTGTTCCCGCGACGTCCAGGCGTGCTTGGTCTGTTCGGGGTTGTGCCGGGTGCTGCTTGTTCGGCGGGGGCCACCGGGTGGTGGCGGCCGGTCCTGGCCAGTCCTTCATCGGGTGATGGTGGTGGTTGGTGCCGGTTGACTGAACCCTCCCGCTCTGTGAGGCCAGCCCATCGCGCAGGGTGTGGGCAGGTCGGTAATCGACGCGCGCGGTGCGTGGATCGTCGGGATTGGTGAATTCGACGCAGGCGGCCAAGGCGGCCGAGACGATGTCGCGGTCACCACGCAGTCCGCCACGCCCGGCAATGGTGGGTGCGTTGGTCGAGGGTCTTGGGGACCCGCGTTCCGCATAGGCAATGCTGGCTCATCGCGGTGGGCCGCGTGCCGGCCCGGTACAACCGGCCGCCGCTGGCTGCGCATTCAGCGGACAGGGCGGCGACAAGCATGCCGGGGCTGAACAAGCCGATCCGCTTGCCCCACAACCGCGCCCAGGTGCATATGCGGCAGTCTTCAACGGTGATGGTGTTGCCGTGGGCGGCGACGATTCTGGCGGCGATCTGAGCGGCGCGACCCTGCTTGGCGTGACTGGTGGAGCGCGTGTCGGCGGCGTGATCACACCGGGTGCGGTGATAGCGCTGTGAGAGTTTGTCGTGGCGGTAGGCGCGTAGCGGCACCCCGTCGGCGCGAGCGCGGCGCGGGCCGCCCGGATTGCTGACCTGCCGGGTGGGCAGCACAGCCTCGGCGCGGCGATCCGCCCGTTTCTGCTGCCGCGCTGAGGGACTGTACTGGTCGGCATTGGTGTTGCGTCGCGACCGGTCCAGGGCTCGCTGACGTGCCCGCGCCCGTTGGGCCGCGCGGGCGGCGGTTTCCTGTTGTTGTGCGGTGCAGCTGATCTGGTCGGTAGCCAGCTGCTCGGGATGCCCTTCGGGGAACGAGGCCAGCGCCAGGTTCGACACGTTCGCATCCACCCCGGCGCGACGATTCATCGGTATCTGGGCACGCGCACCCGAGTCGCATCGGATGCGTATCCGGCCTGGTGAACCAGTAGGTGCGCGTAGTAGCGCCACCCGCCGGGGGCTTTACGGTCACGCACGCGCACCAGGTCGATCTTGTGCCACATTGCCGGGTCAGCCAGGAAATGGGTCCGGTGCGCCCACTGGCCCGCGCCCTGCGGTAGCCGCACCGGCAGCACCATGTCTCCACCGGGCAGGCCGGTGAACACCACCGCCAGCGCCCCGTCGTGATCGGCCCACGAGCGGCTGGCAGGCCGCACCGGAGCTGGCATCCGGGCCGGCTGGGTCAGTATGGAGGTAGCGCCCGGTTGGCCGGCCGCCTCCCGCACGTGGATCGACTCCGGCAGCTGCGGGTGCCGATAGGCCCTTAGGTGCCCGTCCAGCGTGCCGGCCAGCCGGTAGGTTTCCCATGTGGGTGCGGCCTTGGAATGTGAGCGCGCCCGGCCGGGAGTGCGGGTGAAATCCCACCACGAACCGACCCGCGGCGGCCCGTGCCGGCGCCCCGAGGAATCGGCGAACAGATGCCGGTCGATCGTCTCCCACACCTCGCCGGCCACATGCAAGCCAACCGCTTTGGTGAGGTGATCGCGCATCCACCCGCTGGCCTCAATAGGGGCTTTCGCCGCGGCCTCGATGCCTGTGCGTGTCAACCCCAGCCGCTCACGCAGCGCCTCTGGATCAGCCGCGCGCTCGCGATGAGCGGCCCAATACGCTCGGCACCGAGCCGCGGCGTCGCGTTGCAGCGCCCGCCGCAGCCCAAACACCGCCTCCCACTTGCCGCTGCAGGCGTCGGCGCATCCGTTCATCGGACACCTCAAGTTGCAGGCGGATCACCGATACCGGCCCCCCGTAGCTGAGATTCGGGACCTTCGACTTGCCCCGTCGCCGCGGCGCCACCACGTCACCGCTGATCGCGGCGGTGGTGTCGGTGACCGCAGCTGCCATGAAAACCATGCAATCACACGCCACCGACACCGAGCCGCTAGCGCGCCGCTACCGAACCTGGCTGCCGCTCACCGGCATCACCGCCCACCAGTTCGGCAGTGTGCTCACACAGATCACCCGACAGATCCCCCCGGCTCCTGGCCGCCCCTGACGGCTCCCACTGCCCGTCCGGCTGCTACCGGTACTGATCCATTTGCGCACCAACCTGACCACCCATGCGCTGGCCGCGCTGTTCGCCACCAGCCAATCCTCGGTGGACCGGATCATCCATCATCTGATGCCGGTACTGGCCAGCACACTGCGGCCCGCACCCGACAACAACGACCACCCGTGGATCATCGACGGCACCCTGATCCCGGTGCATGATCAGGCGATCACCGCCGTCAGCAAGAACTACCGCCGCAGCATCAACACCCAGATCATCATCTGCGCGCACCGGCGCCGCGTGCTCGTCGCCGGCCGATGCCGCCCCGGTAACCGCAACGACGTCATCGTGGCTCGCCACACCGTGGCCGGACTGCTCGACGGCCGGGTCGTCCCCGGTGACAGCCGACACCGTGGCATCACCACCACCACCGGTCCGCGCCGCGGACCCGACGGCCGTACCGTCCACGACGACCACGACCGAGCCCACCGGCCAATCCGCGCCCGCGTCGAGCACGTCATCGCCAGAACCAAAGATTGGCGAATCCTTCGGCAATGCCGCCGCCGCGGCGACGCCATCAACCACAGCCTCCACATCATCACCGGACTCTGGAACCTCAAAACCCACAGACAATTACGGGTCACCCCTTAGCGCGGACCGGGATGTGCCGCTTCGCGCTGCGCCACCGCCGTCGGCAGCATTGACGCCGGAATCGCTGTCACAACGACGAGGGCCGCCGCGATCAGGAACACCTCGGCGTAAGCGCGCGGTGGTTGATCGGTACCGAGCCTGCTGGTCAGAATCACCGACAACGTCGTAGCACCGATCGCTGCGGCAGTGTGGTGGTTGACGTTGAACAAGGCGGAACCGTGCGACACTTCGTCCGGGCTGAGCCCGTGCACGGCTGTCCAGGCCACCGGAATCATCAGGCAACCACTGCCGATGCCGAATACCGCGAGTCCGACCGACAGGGTCGGCAGCTGTGGGCGGTGGATGCCGAAGACGAAAAGCGCCAGGCCGGCGACCATCAACACCGTCCCGGTCAGCACGACCCCACGCGGTCCGCGCCGATCCATCACCCGCCCCACGACCGGCATCACCACCGCGGCGCCCAATGTCTGGGGGAGCAGCAACATGCCGGATTGCAACGGCGTCTTTCGCATTACCTGCTGAAAGTAGGCAGGGAACAGCAGGCAGCATCCGAAGAAGGCGACGGCGAACAGGAATCTGGTCGCGTTAGCCGCCGCGATCTCTCGTTTCTGGAGTAGCCGCAGATCGATCACGGCGCGACCGTCGCGGCGCAGTGCGTGGGCAACGAAGGCGACGATCATCACCACTCCGGTGACGCAGGGCAACCAGACCCGGGCGTCGGTGACTCCGCAGCGATCCGGCAGCCGTGACACGCCGTACAGCAACAGCACCAGCCCCGGCGACAACAGCGCCACACCGACGGCGTCGAGTGATTCCGTGGGCCCCGAATCGTCTTCGGGGAGAATGAATTTCACCAACAACAGCACGATTGACCCGATCGGCACGTTGATCAGGAAAATCCACGGCCAGCCGTAGGAGTCGATCAGCCAGCCACCCAGCAGGGGACCACAAACAGGGGCCAGCAACACCGGGATGATGCTGATGGTCAGCACCCGGCTGAGTCGCTCGGGACCGGCCGCGCGCACCAGCACGATTAGCTGCAGCGGCATGAGCATTCCGCCCCCGAGACCCTGCAACGCCCGAAATGCCACCAGCAGAATGATGTTCGGTGCCAATGCGCACAGCAGTGAGCCGAGCGTGAACAACAGCACCGACGCGCTGACCAGACGCTTGGTCCCCCATCGGTCGGCCGCCCAACCGGTCAGCGGGATGACGCCGGCCAGTGACAGCGTGTAGGCGGTCACGGTCCAGGCGACGACGGCCTGGGTGGCAGAAAACTGGTCGGCGAAAGTGCGTTGGGCCACGTTGACGACCGTGGTGTCGAGGGTGGCCATCACCGGCAGCAGCATGCACACCCCGGTGATCATCAAAAGTTCGGAATCCGGCCGGCGGCCGGCATCTGGCATGTCGGAGAACGTCCCGCGTGCCGGCCGATCCATCTGGCGGCCCATCGTGACACTGTAACCACCCGGCGAGGCGGTGTTCCAAGGATCCATCAAGGATCCGCGGAGAGCAGCGCCGGACTCTGGCTTCATGTTCGTCAGCAATGTCCGGGACGCGCGTCCATTTTTGGCCGCGGACCTGTCCGAGATCCATCTCCTGGTCGACCGGGTCAATACCGGCATCTCGTCAGTGAGCCTGGCCCATGCCACCGTCGCCCCAGGCGCCGAGACTGTGTGGCATCGGCTACAAGACACCGACGAGATCTATTTCGTGCTGTCCGGATGTGGACTGATGTCGGTGGGCGACGAATGTCGTGAAGTGGGATCCGGTGACGCCGTGTGGGTTCCGGCCGGCGTGCGGCAGCGAATTGCGAACACCGGCTCGGGCCCACTGGTCTTTCTGTGTGTCTGCGGTCCGGCCTACGTTCGGGAATGCGATCTCCCGGCGGGGGTCATGGCTGAGGTACGACGATGATCACGGTAGGCGACCATCTGGTCAGCCGGATGCATGAGGCCGGCATTTCCGTCGTAACCGGTCTGCCGACATCACGGCTCGACACGTTGTTGGTACGGCTGTCCCGCGACCGGCGTCTGCGCACCGTGCTCGCCCGCCACGAGGGGAGCGCGGGCTTCCTCGCCGACGGCTTCGCCCGAGCATCGGGCAAACCTGCGGCGGTCTTCGCGGCCGGGCCGGGTGCTACCAATGTCATCACCGCCGTGGCGAACGCGGCAGCCAATCACGTCCCGATGCTGGTGCTGACCGGAGAGGTTTCAGTCGGCGAGTTCGGTCTGCATTCGCAGCAGGACACCAGCGCCGACGGTCTGGGTCTGGGCGCGGCGTTCGGCCGTCTGTGCCGGGAATCTGTGGCGCTCGAGTCGGTTGCCAACGCACGCAACAAGATTGATCGCGCCTTTCGGGCCCTGGCGAGCGTTCCCTACGGTCCCGTGCACATCGCCCTCCCGCGCGACCTCGTTGACGAGGCCATCCCGGCCCAGCCATTGGGCGCCGACACCGCCGCTCCGGTCACGCTGGCCCCGGGCGGGTCCGATATCGCCGACGCGGTGATCAGCCGGTTGAGCGAGGCCCGTGCTCCCATGCTGCTGCTGGGCAACGGCTGTCGGTACGACGTTGTCCACCAGCAGATCATCACGTTCTGTGAGAAGGCCGGCCTGCCCTTCGCGACGACGCCCAATGGCCGCGGGGTTGTCCCCGAGACGCATCCGCTGTCGCTCGGTGTGCTGGGCCTGTTCGGTGAGGGACGCGCCGAGAACTACCTGTTCGATGCGCCATGTGATCTCCTGATCGCGGTCGGTGTGTCCTTCGACGGCTTGGTCACCCGCTCGTTCTCGTCGCGCTGGTCCGGACTGCGGGCTGATGTCATCCACATCGATCCAGATCCTCGAACCTTCGGTCGACTGGTCCCGACCACACTTGGGATTACCGCCACCGCAGGTACTTTGGTGCGGTCACTGGCCTCGGCTGAGATCGCTGCGAGTCACGCGGTGCCACTCCCGGCGCGCACGCCGATCGGCCCGCCCCGGACATCGAGCATCCACCCGCTGGAGGTGATGCGTGAGATGGACGCTCACCTCCCGCCGAACGCGACGCTGTGTACCGACTCCGGAACCTGCATTTTCTGGGCATTCCAGGGGATTCCGGTGCGCCGGCCCGGCACGTTCTTCGCCACGATCGACTTCGCCCCGATGGGGTGCGGCATCGCCGGCGCCATCGGCATAGCGCTGGCCCGCCCCGACGAACGGGTGGTCTGCATTGCCGGCGACGGTGCGTTCCTGATGCACGGTACCGAGGTCTCCACGGCTGTGGCGCAGGAGCTTCCGGTGACCTGGGTGATCTTGAACGACGGCAGGTTGAGCGCGACGATCGCTCCGGTCCGCGGGCGGATGGATCCGTCGTCCATCGCCGGCATCGGACCGACGAACCTGGCCGCCATGGCCTGTGCCCTTGGCGCAGAGGGAATCCGGGTTACCGACCGCTCGGAAGTGGCAGCCGCCCTGGATAAGGCACTCACCGCATCCGGCCCGTGCGTGCTCGACATCGTCATCGACCCGGAAATCAACAAACCAGAAATCGGAGTAGGCAAATGAGGCACATCAACAGAGAACCGGTCATTCTCGACACAACCATCCGCGACGGCAGCTACGCCGTCAACTTCCAGTTCGACGACCACGACCTGCAGACCATCGTCGGTGAACTCGACTGCGCCGGCATCCCGTACATCGAAATCGGACATGGCGTCACCATCGGTGCCGCGGCCGCGCACGGACGTGCGGCCCAGTCTGACGAGGAGTACTTCCGCGCCGGCCGTTCGGTGGTGCGTGACGCCAAACTGGGCGCCGTGATCGTTCCGGCGCTGGCGCCCATCGAACGCGTCGACCTTGCGGCTGACTACCTGGACTTCCTGCGCATGTGCGTGATCGCGACCGAACTGGAGAACTACGCGCCGTTCGTTCGGCGCGCCCAATCCAAAGGGCTCGAGGTCTCGATTCAGCTGGTGAAGTCGCATCTCTTCGCACCCCGCGTGTTGGCCGCCGCCGCCCGGCAGGCCGCCGACATGGGCGTCGCGATCGTCTACGTGGTCGACACCACCGGGACCTTCCTGCCCGAGGATGTGCGCCGTTACGTCGAGACAGTGCGTGACGCCGCCGACGTCACCGTAGGCTTCCACGGCCACAACAACCTCGGCTTGGCGGTGGCAAATACCCTGGCGGCGTTTGATGCCGGCGCCGACATCCTCGACGGAACGCTGATGGGCTTCGGCCGCGGTGCGGGGAACTGTCAGACCGAGTGCCTGGTGGCTGCGCTGCAACGACGTGGACATCTGGCAGAAATCGATCTGGACCGGATACTCGATGCCGCGCGCGCGAGCATGCTGGGCCGGGTGTCCGAGTCGTACGGCGTTGATCCATGGGAGATTTCGTTCGGCATGCACGGCCTGGACTCCCAACAGCTCGAGCACATCCGCAGGTCGGCCGGCAATGCGGAGCTGTCGGTTCCGCGGGTCATCCGGGAGATCGCGGACAAGGCCCACGGTCCCTGGCTGTCAGCGGAAGACATCGATCGGGTGGTCGCCGGAATGCGGGCGTGAACCCCTCGCGCTCCAAGAATTCGTCAAGGGACCACACAGGCCGTCGCCGGACCCTGGAACCAGCCCACCACAGTCTCGGATCGAAGGGAAGCCATAGATGCTCACTCGAGCGCACGGATTTATGAAGAGTAACAACGGGATGCGCTCGATGACCGGGACTTCGCCCGGCCCACTGCTCCGGCACCTGGGATCCTCGGCCCCCGCCACGGGCTGGGGCGGGCGCCGAGTCCTCGTGACCGGCAGCTCCGGTCACCTGGGGGAGGCGCTGGTGCGGACGCTGCGTGTCCGCGGTGCCGACGTGGTCGGCCTTGACACCCGACCCTCTCCGTTCACCAATGTCGTTGGCTCGGTGAATGATCCAGACCTGGTGCCCGATGTGATGACCGGAGTGGACGTGGTGTTCCACGCCGCGGCCGTGCACAAGCCACAGCTGGCCTTCCTGCCCGGTCAGGCATTTCTGGACACCAATATCAGCGGCACCCACGCGGTGCTGGAGGCCGCAGCGGCGGCAGGAGTGCGCTCCTTCGTCATGACCTCCTCCACAACGGTTTTCGGTGACGCGCTGGTGCCGCCGGAGGACCAGCCGGCCGCGTGGATCGACGAGTCGATGGCGCCGGTGCCCAAGAACATCTACGGCGTGACGAAGGTAGCTGCCGAGGACCTCTGCCAATTGGCGCACCGCAACCGCGGGCTCGCCTGCATAGTGCTGCGCACCTCCCGGTTCTTCGCCGAAGGTGATGACATGCCACACCAGTGCGGCGGGCGCAGCGACGACAACATCAAGGCCAACGAATACGCCTACCGCCGAGTCGCACTCGAAGACGCGGTCGATGCGCACCTGCGGGCCGCTGCATGTGCGCCACATCTCGGATTCGGGCGCTACGTCGTATCGGCCACCACCCCTTTCAACCGCGACGACCTCACCCGGTTGCGTACCGACGCGGCAGCGGTTTTCGCTGAGCGGGCGCCACTGGCGGCGGCGGTGTGGCAAGAACGTGGCTGGCGCTTCCCTGACCGTCTGGACCGCGTATACGTCAACGCCCGCGCCCGGCATCAGCTGGGCTGGTGCCCGCGCTTCGACCTCAACGCCATCGCCGCGCGAGTGGCCGCCGCCGGGCCGGTGCACACCCCGCTGTCGTGCCTGGTGGGTTCCAAAGAGTACGCCGACAGCCCCTACCACCTCGGCGTGTTCGACCCGGGCGGCCAGCAGGCGTCCGCACCGCTCGCGGTCTAGCCCGGTCCGTCCGTACAGCCTAATGGGGGCAGCTGTCTCGGCAGACCACGCGATCACCGTAGGATCCCGACTGATGGCAAGCGAACCCGAGCCGTTCGCCACCCAGGGGGTGGGCGGCGTCCGCATCGTCGCTGATCGGCAGGGGGATCCGGCGGCGCGCGCAGTGGTGTTCCTGCATGGCGGCGGCCAGACGCGTCGTTCCTGGGGGCGCGCGGCGGCCGCCGTCGCGCGCCGCGGGTACCAGGCCGTCACCGTCGACCTACGGGGTCACGGTGAATCAGACTGGTCGACCGAAGGCGACTACCGCGTGGTCAGCTTCGCCGCCGACGTCATCGAAGTGCTGCGTGGCCTGCCGGCCCGGCCGGTGCTGGTGGGCGCCTCCCTCGGCGGGTTCACCTCGATGCTGCTGGCCGGTGAGCTCGCACCCGATCGCGTCGGCGCCGTCGTTCTGGTCGACATCGTGCCGAACATGGAACAGTCCGGCGCGAACCGCATTCATGCGTTCATGTCTGAGCGGGTCGACTCGGGGTTCGAGTCACTCGAAGAGGTCGCCGACGCGATCGCCGAGTACAACCCGCATCGGCCCCGGCCCACGGACCTGGAGGGGCTGACCACCAACCTTCGCCGCCGCGGCGAGCGCTGGTACTGGCACTGGGATCCGCGGTTCATCAGCGGCACCGCGGCCTTCCCGCCCCTCGAGGTCACCGACGCCGACCGGATGCACACCGCGGTTTCGGCGATACTGCGAAATGGCTTGCCCATGTTGCTGATTCGAGGCCAGATGAGCGACCTGGTCAGCCAGGAGCGAGCGGATGAGTTCCTGGCACGCTTCCCACAGGTGGAGTTCGCCGACGTGCGCGGCGCCGGGCACATGGTGGCCGGCGACCGGAACGACATCTTCGCCGACGCGGTCCTGGATTTTCTGGCCCGTCACGTCGGGTGACTGAACTGGCCGGCCGGCGGTATCCGAACTGTGCATGAGGTTGTTGGCCAGGATTGACGGGGTATGCGCTGCCGCTGTACTGCCGAGGCCGGCCCCGGCACGCTGAGAGGTCTTCACCGCGAGCGTGCCTGCGCAAAGGCCGTGGCGGTGTGAACTCGGCATCGGAGGGTCCGTCGCGCCGGGCTTGGGCTACGGTCACAATCACCGGTGACACCGCCAGACAAGGAGTAGCCCGTGAGCAAGACCGCCAGGCGGCTGGGACCGCAAGACTTGTTATTCCTCTACGGCGAGACGGCCAGCACGATGATGCACGTGGGTGGCCTGATGCCGTTCACCCCGCCGCCGGATGCGCCGCGCGACTTCCTGCGCCAGCTTGTCGACGAGAGCAAAGCCAACGAAGTTGTCGAGCCGTGGAATCTGAAACTCAGCCATCCGGACCTACTGCTGAGCCCGATCCAGTCCTGGGTGTACGACGACAAGTTCGACCTCGATTACCACGTACGGCGCTCAGCGCTGGCAAGTCCCGGGGACGAGCGTGAACTGGGAATTTTGGTGTCGCGCTTGCACAGTAACGCCCTGGACCTGCGCCGCCCGCCGTGGGAGATGCACTTCATCGAGGGTCTCGAGGGCGGCCGGTTCGCCATCTACGTCAAAATGCACCACGCGCTGATCGACGGGTACACCGGTCAGAAGATGCTGGCGCGCAGCATGTCGACCGACCCGCACGACACCACGCACCCGCTGTTCTTCAATATCCCCACACCCACAACGGCGTCGGCGGAAAACGGGGACAACGGCGGTGGCATCGCCGGCGGACTACTGAACAGCCTTGGTGGAGCGGTGAGCAGCCTGGGTGGCGTGGTCACTGGCGTGGGCAGCGTGCTCGGTTCGGTCGCCGGTGCCGGACGGTCCACGCTCGACCTCACCAGGGCGCTCGTCAACACGCAGTTGCGCAGCGACAACGAATACCGGAACCTGATCGGTTCCGTGCAGGCACCGCATTGCATCCTGAACACCCGGATCAGCCGCAACCGCCGTTTCGCCACCCAGCAGTACGAGCTGGATCGCCTCAAAAAGATTGGGGCAGAGAATGATTCGACGTTAAACGATGTCGCGTTGGCGATCTGCGGGGGCAGTCTGCGCCGCTTCCTCGACGAACTGGGAGAGCTGCCGGAGAAGTCTCTGATCGCGATGTTGCCGGTCAACGTGCGCCCCAAGGATGACGAAGGCGGCGGTAACGCCGTGGCCGCCATCCTGGGCTCGCTGGGCACCAACATCGCCGATCCGCAGGAGCGGTTGGCGGCGATCACCGCGACGACCCGGATGGCGAAGGCCGAATTGGCGAAGATGAACAAGGATGCGATCCTTGCCTACACCGGAGCGTTGCTGGCGCCATTCACCATGCAGGTGGCCAGCGCGCTCACCGGCATCAAGACGCCCCTGCCGCACGCCTTCAATCTGACCGTCAGCAATGTGCCAGGCCCCCGGGACGTGCTCTATCTGCGGGGTAGTCGCATGGAGGCGTCATACCCTGTATCCCTCGTCGCACACAGCCAGGCGCTCAATATCACGCTGCAGAGCTACGCCGGCACACTGAACTTCGGGTTCATCGGCTGCCGCGACACCCTGCCGCACCTGCAGCGGCTTGCCGTCTACACCGGGGAGGCGCTCGACGAGTTGGAGGACGCCACATCGGGGAGGTGACCATGACCGACGATCGATTCGTCCGGCTCCGCCACGACGGTGGTCTGGCCACGATCGAGCTGATCAACTCGAAGGCCTTGAATATCATTGGCAGCCCGGCGATTTCGGCGTTGACCGAAGCGTTGCGCGCGGTCGGACAAGGCAGTGATGTGCGCGTGGTCGTGTTGCGCGGTTCGGGGGAGAAGGCGTTCATCGGCGGTGCGGACATCAACGAGATGGTCAACCTCGACCAGGCCGGCGGCAAGGTGTTCATCCACCGGCTCGCGGGCCTGTGCGAGGCGATTCGGCAATGCCCGGTCCCGGTCATCGCGCGGCTCGCCGGCTATTGCCTCGGCGGTGGTCTGGAGGTCGCGATGTCGTGCGACCTACGGATCGCCGAATCCGGCGCGAAGTTCGGCATGCCGGAGGTGGCCGTCGGAATACCCTCGGTGATCCACGCGGCCCTGATGCCGGCCTTGATCGGGGCCGGGCACTCGGCGTGGATGTTGCTCACCGGGGAGACGATCGATGCCGGGACCGCGGTGGCCTGGGGCCTGGTCCACGAGGCAGTCGCACCCGATGCGTTGGACGCCCGCATCGCGCAGCTCACGTCGCGGCTCAGCGGATTCGGTCCGGCCGCGGTCCGCCAACAGAAGCGGCTGCTGAACAAGTGGTTCGACATGTCGGTCCACACGGCGATCGAAGACAGCGTGGAAGAGTTCGGACAGGCCTTCCTGACCGGCGAACCTCAGCGGCACATGCGGTCATTTCTCGACCGAAAAGTCCGAGAAAACGGGAAAACGTAGTCGCAACCGCACGCTCACCGGGTGTTCACCCAATTCTCCGATATGCGCTCATTTTCCGGTGCTGGGCGAGATGATGACCAGAAGCGTGATACCAACGAGGGTGGGCGATGTCATTTGTGACCACGGCGCCGGGCTTGTTGACGACGGCGGCGACGGACTTGGCACAGATCGGCGAGGCACTGCGGGTCGGTAGTCTCGGGGCATTCGTTCCGACCACCGAGCTGGCAGCAGCCGCCGCTGATGAGGTGTCCTCGGCGATAACCGCGTTGTTCGGTACCCACGGCCTGCAGTACCAGGCGGCCGCGGCCCGGGCGGCGTCGTACTACGACCGGTTCCTGCAGGACCTCGGCATCGCCGCGACATCGTATTCGGGCGCGGAGGCGGCGAGCGCGGACGCGTTGGGTGCGCTGGATTCGGTTGCCGCGAATGGATTTCAGACGTTGGTCTACGGTCCAATCCACACCGCCGGTGACGCCTGGATAGCCAGCCCGTTTGGTCAGACGCTGGACCCGATCATCAACGCGCCGACGACTGTGCTCCTCGGGCGCGGGTTGATCGGCCACGGTGCCCCCGGCACCGCGGCCAATCCCACCGGCGGGGCCGGCGGCATCCTGTTCGGCGACGGCGGGACCGGTTACTCGCCGACGGCGGGCAACGTGGCGGGCGGCAACGGTGGGAACGCCGGCTTCATCGGCAATGGCGGCACCGGTGGGGCCGGGTTCGGCGGCGCGATCGGTGGCACCGGCGGTGTCGGCGGCTGGGTGATGGGCAACGGTGGTGCCGGCGGTGCCGGAGGTGCCGGTGGCCAGGCGTTGTTCTTCGGCAACGGTGGCGCTGCGGGAACCGGCGGGTTCGCCGGCCGGGGCGGTCTGTTCGTCGGTGTACCGGGTGCCGGCACGGTCCCCACCGGTGGTCCGGGTATCCCGATTCAAATCGACTTCGTACGCCATGCCCAATCGATCGCCAACGCGGCGGGCTGGATCGACACCGCGGTGCCCGGCGTCGCACTGACCGCGCTCGGCCACCAGCAGGCGCTGGCGATCGCCAATGTGCTTGCGCCCTCGAGCCAGTACGCCGGAGTCTTCTCCTCGGAGTTGATGCGCACCCAGCTGACCGCCCTGGCGCTGACCCCGAACCCGCAGATCATGCCCGGCCTCAACGAAATCAACGCTGGAATCTTCGAGGGGTCACCGCAGCTCAGCCCCGCAGGCCTGCTTTATCTGGTCGGCCCCGTCGCGTGGACGCTCGGCTTTCCGTTGATGCCGATGCTGGCACCGGGTTCCACCGACATCAACGGAATCGTGTTCAACCGCGCCTTCACGGCGTCGATGCAGACGATGTACAACACCGCCGTGGGCAACCCGATCGTCTCACCGTCGACCGGGCACATCACCGATGTGGCGTACTCGAGCGCCTTCACGATCGAGGCCGGCACGCTGATGAACGTCAACAACCCCAATCCGTTGCTGATGCTCACCCACCCGCTCAACAACACCAGCGTTGTCGTTGTGCGGGGTGACCCCACCGGTGGTTGGAACCTGGTGAGCTGGGACGGCGTGCCTGTCGGTCCGGCGAATCTTCCGACGAAGCTGTTCGTCGACTTCCGGAATCTGATCGTGGCGCCGCAGGTTGGAGTCTGGAGCGCCTGGGAGGGCCTGCTGTCCGGGGACCCGACCACGTTCGCCATCGCGGTGCGCGACGGCGTCGAGAGAGTGGGGACGGCGACGTTGAACTTTCCCTTGGCGGTGGCCGAGGACTTCATCGACTCGTTGACGCAACCGAGCCTCAGTGATCTGACCGGTCTGTCCGTCCCGATCTAGCCGGCTCAGTCCCTGATCCGGTTGAAGACCTGATCGTAGGGTCCGCCCTTGCACGCACTACCCGAAACGTCCTCCATGCCGTGGCCGGAGAGCGATGTGATCGGGTCCTGCGCCGGCTTGGGCAGCGGGAACACTCCGGTCATCCTGACGCGACTCGTGCCGCCGGCGGGGCAAGGGACGTCCTCCTCGGAGTTCTCCGTCCATGCGTTGTTGGCGAAAATGAACAGCTGATGGTCGCTGAAATCAGTCAGCACGAAACGGCTCAGGCATCGGTCCCCGGCGCGCAGACAGAACGTATCGACGCTGAAGTCTTGGTCGCCCAACTTGGGTTGACCGGTTGCCGTCGTCACTCGCGAGCGGTAGAAGCCGCGTAATCCCAACGCCGGGGACGCCACTCGGGTAGGCAGGGCGGCCGGGTCGGGCAGTCCGGTGACATCGGCGTCACCGGTCCGGGTGAACGTCACACTGCGTTTGCTGTAGCACTTGACGGAGTCGTCGATCCATTCGCCGGCCAAACTGCCGTCCGGACGCGGTAGCAGATAGACCCAATGCCACTCTTCGATGTCTTCGTTGCCGCATCTCTCGGTATCGAGAGCCACCGCGATCCAGCGTCCGTTGACGTCATCGAATGTCAGGTTCGACGGGTGTTTGAAGGACCCCGAACTTCTGGCCGCGGTAGCCACGCACCCTTTCGCGCCGCACACCGACCGCAGCGTCCACGTTTCTTGACCCGGCGGCTCCGTACCTGGTTCAGGCTTACCGGACAGGCTGATGCTGGGGCCGAAGCTCGCGGTGTAGGTGCCGGTTATCGGCCCGGAATTGGCTAGCGGAGTAGTCGCGGGAGCGGATTTGTCATTGGGGATCAACGCGAATGCAGCGACGAGGGCGACCACGGCCATCGCCGCGACAATGCTGCTTGCCAGGACGACACGTCGACGTCTGCGGTTCGGCGGTGGGGATGACGTCGTTGCCGGGGACCGGGACGGGCCGACCGGCGGCAGACTGGGGACGGCCGGGACATCTGAACCGGTCGGTGGGACGTATTGCCGGTACTGGGTCGCGTCGGTGTTGGAAGCCGGCGCCGCCGGATAGTAGTTGCGTGGCACGCTGGCCTGCACCGGCACCACCTGGGTGTGGTGTTGGGCGGATGCCTTCGCCGGTGGAGTGATCGCCGCACGCGCCGCGGCGGCCATCTCGACGGGAGTCGCATAGCGCTGGTCGGGATTCTTCGCCATCCCGATTGCGACCACGCCGTCGAGTTGTATGGGCAGGCCCTTGCGAAGAGCCGAGGGACGCGGCGTCGGCAATCCGAGATGGCCGCCGATTTGTTGTTCGATACTGGTCCCCGGGTACGGCTGAGTGCCGGTCAGGCACTCGTGCAGAACACAGGCGAGCGAATAGGTGTCGCTGCGCGGGTCCGTTTGGCCCTGGTTCAGCCGCTCCGGAGCCATATAGGCCCAGGTGCCGATCACGCTGCCGGTATTGGTCATTCGTGCTTCCCCCGCCGCGCTGGCGATGCCGAAATCGATCAGGTAGGCGAAGTCATTGGGAGTGACCAGAATGTTCGACGGCTTGACGTCGCGATGCACCAGTCCGATCTGGTGCGCGCTGTGCAGTGCCGAGGCGACCTGCTCGATGATCGTCACGGCGCGTCCGGGATCCATGATGCTCTCGGCGATGATGCTTTGCAGATCCCGGCCGTTGATCAGGCGCATGTCCACATAGAGGCGGCCGTCGATTTCACCGAAATGGTGAATAGGGATGACATGTGGGTCGTTGAGCCCGGCCGCGGCCAATGCCTCCCGTCGGAATCGCTGCACGAAACTCGGGTCGTTGGCGAGATTCGCCGACAACACCTTGACGGCGACCACGCGTTGGGTCTCGGTGTCGAAGGCCCGCCAGACCTCGCCCATGCCACCACGGCCAATCAGCTCGATCAGCCGATAGCGGCCGAACGGCGTGCCTTCGTCGTTCACGACTCTCCTTGGACCGAACGTCACGATCTTTGGGAACCGATTGAAGCCGCAAAGCGAAGCTACCGGGCGACTGCCGAGGAGACTCAGGGAATAGTCATATATTTCACACAGGTCTGCTGTCGGCGGCCTGGTTCCCGGAAGATGATCAGCCGCAAAGGGATTCGTCGGTGGTGGGCACCGCCCGCAGGTGCCGCCGAGAGCGTCGCCGGGTGCCTTTGCGCTGCGCCGTTGACCAGTCGGCCAACGACACCGCCGCCGAGTTCGCGTATTCCTCGTCCGAACCGATGAAGTCGTCGATGAGCCGCGCCACTGTCTCGGTGCATTCGGTGTGGGGATGGTGCGCGACGCCGGGAATCACGTGCAGTCGGCTGTGCGGCATCGCCTCCTGGGCGGCGTAGGCGTGAGCGACCGGGATCACCGGGTCCTGATCGCCGGTGATGATCAGCACCGGCCGGTCGGCATTGCTGTGCAGGCGACTCAGCGCGCAGACCGCCTGCCCGCGACCGTCGACGACGGCCCGCAGCGTGCGCAGGAATGCCTGCCGGTTCTCCCGGTTCGCCAGCGCGGCGTGGGCTTCCCAGTGGTGGCTGAGGTCCGCGTGGCTGCCGAGTGCCGACAGGGCCATCCGGGCTTTGATCACCGGCTTCGAGGACGCCAGCTGAAGAAGCATCCCCGACCCGGGCAGCGAAGCCAGCCGCAACACCCGGTTGACCTCGTTGCCGAGGCCGCCGCTGCTGAGCAGGATCAGCCGCTCGCAGTAATCGCGGTGCTGGTGGGCGAACTGCATCGCGATGCCGCCGCCCAACGAGTGACCCACGATGGTCACGCGCGGGATGCCAAGCGCGTCAAGGAAATCACGCAACCACACGGCGAAGGCGCCCAACGAGTAGTCGCCGCGCGGCTTGGCGGTCTGGCCGTGGCCGAGCAGGTCCGGTGCGATCACGCGATACTTCTGGGACAGCATCGGGATCATCGCCTGCCAGTTGTTCGAGTTGCCGCCCATCCCGTGGATCAACAACAGCACCTCACCGGCGCCTTCGTCGCGGTATGCGACACGGTCACCGTGCAGATCGATCGTTCGGAGAGTGGTCATGTTGGCCTGCTTGGTCACTTCGGTGTGGAGGGATGATTCCTGGTGAAGTGAGTCTGTGGGGCAGACCTTGTGGCTTTCTTGCGTCCTTCTAAAAGCTTCCTGGCCGATCCGGTCGAGGTCGGCTTTCCGGGCGCCACCATTCGGGTGATCGTTGCGATGGTGATGCGCTACTGCCCCAGTCGACTTCGATCTGCGGTTTCCCTTGCCGGGTGATGCCGACCCGGCCGAGCTCGGGCGGTTGTCGGTTCGGCACTTGCTCGAACGCTGGGTGCGGTCCGGTGTCACGAAGGAGCGGCGCAACGGATGCGGGAAATCTTCGGCGGCTAGCGACAGCCAGTGGTCGCCACGCCGATCGGCTATGGGCCGGCGCCCGCGCCGCCGCTGCCGCCGCTGCCGCCACTGCCGGGCGTAGGGCCATCGTGGGTAGTGCCGAAGTCCCCGGCGATACCGGGTTGACCTTCCCGGATGCCGGTTGAGTACGGGGCCTGGCCGCCGGCGCCGCCCTTGCCGCCCTGACCGCCGTCGCCGGCGGTGCCGCCGACCGCGGTGGGGTCATTCCGGTTCCCGAAGTCTCCGTAACCTCCGAAACCGCCCGCGCCACCAGTGCCGCCATTGCCTGCAGTGCTGCCGACGCCGATGCCATCGCCACCCTGGCCGCCGTCGCCGCCAGCGCCGCCCACTCCGCCCGCGAACCCGCTGGCGATGCGTCCGTCGCCGCCGGTGCCGCCGGTCCCGCCATTGCCGCCATCGCCGGCCTGCCAGCCGTCCCCGCCCGCACCTCCACTGCCGCCGGACCCCCCGTTGAGGGTTGTCAGCGAGATGCCGGCGCGCGGCACGCGGGCGACCTGGGGGGCTTGGCCACCATTGCCACCGTCACCGCCTCGACCGCCGTTGCCCGCGGCGCCGTCGGTGCCGCCGCTGCCGCCGGTTCCGGCCAGTCCGCCCGCACCGCCATTGCCGCCCGCGCCGCCGCCGCCCCCGCTTGCGCCGTTCGCCTGGGCTAGGTCGCCGGCGAAGTTGTAGGCATTACCGCCGTGCCCGCCGCCGCCGCCGTTGCCGCCCTGGCCGCCGCTGCCGTTGAGGCCGCCGGGGCCGCTGCTCCCACCCGCGCCGCCGGCGCCGCCGGCGCCCCCGTTGAAGCCGCCCCGACCCACCCACTGGCTGGTGTCATAGGACTGCGACGTTTGGTTGAGGATGCTGTCGTCGCCGGGTATCAAGCCGAGGTTGCCGTCGGCACCGTCGGTACCGTTGCCGCCATTGCCGCCGTTGCCGCCATGCCCGCCGTTGCCCGAGGCGCCCGCGACACCGCCGAGGCCCGCTGCCCCACCCGCACCGGCGGCCCCGCCCGCGCCGCCGTTGCCGGCGGTCCCGCCCGTGTGCGAGCCATCGCCACCGAGGCCACCGGCGCCACCGCTGCCGCCCAGACCCCCGGTGCCGCGGACGCCGCCAGCGCCACCGACACCGCCGTGGCCGCCGGCCCCACCGGCGCTCCCGGCTGCGTGGTCGGCCGTCGCACTGCCCCCGGCTCCGCCGTTACCGCCCATGCCGCCGGCCCCGCCAGCGCTGAACAGTGCTAAACCTTTGCCGCCGGCGCCGCCATCGCCGCCGGCCCCGCCGGCCAGGCCTGCGCCGCCGTACGCTCCGATACCGCCGTTGGCGCCCACACCGCCCCGGCCACCCAGCAGTCCGCCGTTGCCGCCGGCCCCGCCGGCGCCACCCGCCCCGCCGCCAACTCCCGCCCCGCCAGCGCCGCCGGCGCCACCGTTGCCGAACAGTCCGGCCGAACCGCCGGCTCCGCCGTTCTGACCTGCAGCGCCGGCCGCGCCGGTGCCGCCGTTGCCCCATAGCAGTCCGCCGTCACCGCCCGCGCCACCGGGCGCAGTCGCGTTTGTGCCGTCACCGATCAGGTTTCGCCCAACCAGCAGCCGAGTCGGAGTGTTGATCGCAGCGAGCAGGTCTTGCTCGAGAGTCTGCAACTGCGAGGTGTTAACAGCCTCCGCCAGGGTGTAGGAGTTCGCACCGGCTGCCAGGGCGGCGATGAACCGGTCATGAAACGCCGCCGCCTGCGTGGTGAGCGCCTGGTATTGCTGCCCGTGCGTGGCGAACAAGGCCGCGATGGCCGCGGATACTTCGTCGCCGGCCGCTGCCAGCACCTGTGTGGTGGCTGCTGACGCCGTCCGATTGGCTGCGCTGATCGCCACGCTGAGCTCGCTCAAATCCGCGGCCGCGGAGGTCAGCATTTCTGGTGATGCGAATACGAGCGGCACCGACATTTCAGCTCCTGAAAACGCCGGCCCGGGATTTGCGTACAAGCGTCACTCAGCCAACGCGATTGAAAATTCTTTTGGTACAGATTCCCCATGCTAACGAGCGTGGAGCATATGTTCCAATTTTCCGGTTGAAGCTGAATAGAGCCATAACGCTTATTTTCCAAATGCGACCCAATGACCTAATTCAGACTTCACATAATCCGGTCCGGCGATACCGACGCAATTGGGCCGCAGGCCCGCTCGGCGGCGGGGAGATTTTCGCAGCGCGTCGAGTTGGGCGGCGATAGCGCGGTACGGCCGCACGGAGAACGCGACCGGTTCGTCTGCGGACTTGATCGGGTGTGAAATCGGGCGGTTCGGCAGTCGTGGGGCCTATGGACCGGATCGTCCGGCAGCGCCGTCGTTGCCTTCGCTGCCGTGCGGTGTGCCTGCGCCGCCGCTGCCGTGGAGACCGCCGCCCCCTCCGTTTCCGCCGCCGTGGCCGCCGTTGCCACCCGAACCGCCTGGGCCGTCGCCGCCCTCGCTATCGGTGCCGCCGTTGCCGCCGTTGCCCCCGTTGCCCCCGGCGCCGCCGCTGAACTCGCCGTATCCACCCCTGCCACCCGTGCCGCCCGCACCGCCGGTGCCGCCGCTGCCGCCGTTGGCCGCACCACCGCCGTTGCCGCCGGCACCACCGTTGCCCCCGACGCCGCCGGTAGCGCCGACGGTGCCCGGGCCGCCGACGGGACCCGAAACGAGTCGACCGCCGTCGCCGGCGTCACCGCCCATGCCGCCGATGCCGCCGGTGCCGCCTTTGCCACTGCCGGTTGCGGCCCCACCGGCCCCGCCAGCACCGCCCTCGCCGCCCGTACCGCCGGAGGCGAAGCTCAGGGAATTTGTGTTGCCGACTCCGCCGGTGCCCCCCGTACCACCCTGGCCGCCGGTGCCGCCGTCACCGCTGCCGGTTGCGGCGCCCCCGACGCCCCCGGTGCCGCCGTGGCCGCCGGTGCCGGTGTAGTTCCCGCCGCTGTTCTGGCTGAAGTTTGCACCGCTGCCATCGCCGCCGCGTCCGCCGTTGCCGCCGTTGCTGCTGCCGCCGATGGCGGTCCCGCCTACGCCGCCGTCGCCGCCGTTGCCGCCGTTGCCCGCGCTGAGGGTGAGGCCGCCTTGGCCGCCTTGGCCGCCGTCGCCGGCCTTGCCGCCGCCCAGGCTGGTGCCTCCGGCCCCGCCTGCTCCTCCGTTGCCCGCGGCGACGTCGCTACCACCAACGGTGTTACCGCCGTCGCCACCAAAACCGCCGTTACCGGCGTTACCGCCATTGAAGCCGTTGCCGCCTGACCCGCCGTTGCCGCCGAGGCCCCCGTTGCCGCCCTTGCCGCCGAAGCCGCCATCGCCGCCGGTACCTGCGGTGGAATTGGCGGCGTATGCGTCGCCGCCGTTGCCGCCATGACCGCCGCCGCCTCCGGCGCCGGCCAAGAAGGCGTCGCCGCCGTTGCCCGCGTTCCCGCCTGCGCCGCCTTTGCCGCCGGTCGCGGTGACCGCGCCACCTTGGCCGCCGTCGCCGCCGGTGCCGCCGACGGTGCCCAGGCCTCCGGTGCCGCCGTTGCCGCCAGCACCCCCGGTGCCCGCGGAGCCGTTGGTACCGCCGCTGCCGTCGGCGGCGAGGCCGCCCGCTCCGGCGTCACCGCCGGTGCCGCCGTCGCCGCCGAGGCCGCCGGCACCCCCACCGATACCGCCGATGCCGCCGTTGCCGCCGGTGCCGCCGTCGCCGCCGAGGCCTGCGGCGCCGCCGGCGCCGCCTTGGCCGCCGGCGCCTCCGTTGCCGCCGTCGGACTGGAGGCTGCTGGCGTTGCCCCCACCGCCGCCGTTGCCGCCGGCGCCGCCTTTCCCGGCGGTACCGTCGGCGGCAGCGCCGCCTTGGCCGCCCATTCCACCCGAACTGCCCTGGGCATCGCTGGCTGCGGTGCCGCCATTACCGCCGTTGCCACCGTCGCCGCCGTTGCCGCCGTGACCGGCGCCGCTGCCGCTGGCGATGCCGGCGGCACCACCATCCCCGCCGTTGCCGCCGGTGGAATTGCCGAGGATGCCGCCGTCGCCGCCGGCTGCGCCCTGACCGCCGTTGCCGCCGTCACCGCCGTACCCGCCGTTGGTCGCGGTGCCGCCGACGCCGCCCCGGCCTCCGTTACCGCCCTGGCCAGCGACCGTTGACGTGCCACCGTCGCCGCCCGTACCGCCGGAGCCGGCATTGCCGCCGTCGGTTGCCACGCCGCCGGCGCCGCCTTGACCGCCGCCTCCGCCGGCGCCACCGATCGCCGAGGCGGTTCCACCTTGGCCGCCCATGCCGCCGGCTCCGGCTTGGCCGGAGCTGCTCGTGCCGCCCGTACCGCCTGTCCCGCCGGCGCCGCCGTTGTAGCCATGGCCGCCTTGCCCGCCGGCGCCGCCGGCGCCGGCGGTGTCGCTGCCGAGCGCTGCGCCGCCCACACCGCCGGTGCCGCCCGTGCCTCCGGTGGAGCCGCTCCCGCCGTCGCCGCCCAGACCGCCGTTGCCGGCTGTGCCGCCGGTGCCGGTCCCGGTTGCCGCGCCGCCGGCGCCGCCGTTGCCGCCACTACCGCCAGCACCGGTTGAGCCGAACGGCGCGCCGGCGCCGCCCGCGCCACCTTGGCCGCCGATGCCACCGTCGCCGCCCTGCGCGCCGGCGCCGCCTGCGCCGCCGTGGCCGCCGGTGCCGCCGGCGCTGCCGTCGCGGGTAGAGAAGGCGCCTTCGGCGCCAGTGCCGCCCACGCCGCCGGCACCGCCGTTGCCGCCGCGGCCCGCGCCGCCGGTGGTGCCGCCGGTGCCCCCGTTGCCGGCTTGGCCGCCGGCGCCGGCGTTACCACCCGAGCCGCCGTCGCCGCCAGCGGCGCCCGCTGTGCCTGAGCTGTTGCCTGATGCGCCGGCGGCACCGTTGCCTGCGTTGCCGCCGTTGCCGCCGTGGCCTCCGCTGCCGTTGGTGCCCCCCGCGCCGCTGTTGCCGCCGGCACCACCTGCGCCGCCGGCCCCGCCGGCAAAACCGGAGCCGCCGGTGCCGTCGGCAGCCACGGCCGTGTTGCTGTCGCCGGTTCCGCCGCTACCCCCGGTGCCGCCTTGGCCGCCATGGCCCGCCGGACCGGCCAGGCCGCCGCCAGCCCCGGCCGCACCGCCCGCACCGGCGAACCCGCCATTGCCGCCGGCGCCGCCGTCACCGCCTCCGGTGCCGATGCCCGAGGCCCCGTCACCGCCCAGGCCGCCGGCCCCGCCGTTGCCGCCGATGCCACCGTTGCCGCCGCGGCCAAAAAGCAGCCCGTTTGCCCCACCGGCCCCGCCATGTCCGCCGGCCCCACCGGCGCCGCCGCTCACACCGGCGGCAGCGGTACCGGCGGCCGCTGATGCTCCCAGGCCACCGGCTCCGCCGTCTCCGCCCAGGCCACCGGCACCGCCCTGGCCGTACCACAGACCGCCCCTTCCGCCGGCCCCACCGTCACCGCCTGCCGCTCCGGATTGACCCGCGGCGCCGGGTGCGCCGCCGCCGCCGTTGGCGCCGGCTCCGCCGGTGCCGTACAGCAGCCCAGCGTTACCGCCGGCCCCGCCATTGGCCCCGGATCCGCCCGCCCCGCCGGCTCCGCCGTTACCGAACAATCCCGCCGAGCCGCCGGCCCCGCCGGCGTGTCCGGCCGCACCGGGGGCACCGTTGCCGCCGTTGCCCCACAGCAATCCGCCGTCACCGCCGCGACCGCCTGGCGTGGTTGCGTTGGCGCCGTCACCGATCAGCGGGCGGGCCAGCAGCGCCTGGGTCGGGGCGTTGATGACGGCCAGCAGCTGTTGCTGGACGGTGTTGGCGGCTTCGGTCGTGGCGTACGCATGGGCGCTGGACGCCAGGGTGGCCAGGATGTGGTCATGAAAGGCGGCCGCCTGAGCGCTGAGTGCCTGGAATTGCTGTCCATGGGCGCTGAACAACGCCGCGACCTGAACGGATACCTCATCGCCGGCCGCGGCCAGCAGCTGGGTCGTTGACGCCGACGCGGTGCGTGCGGCCATGTACACCGCCGAGCCGATCCCGGCGACATCGGTGGCCGCGGCGCTCACCGCGTGGGGCGAGGCAAACACAAACGACATCGATGACTCCTTGCTGACTGAGCACATCCCCGGTTTGGGGCAAATGGTGTCGACCGGCGCTTGAAGAAAGGTTGTCCAATTGCGGAACCCGCTGTTCACCGGTGTTTGAGCCAGAGTCGCTCAGAATCAGCAGCCCTCAACGCGGACTGTCGCTGCCGAGACTGCCCTCCCCGGCAGGTGTGCCGTTGCCTCCCGCTCCGGGCTGCATGCGGATCCGCCGTCGCCGCGCCGGCCGCGGGACGTCGTCGCGCTGGCGCCATCGCCGATGAGGCTGTGCCCCATCAGCAGTTGCGTCGGTGTGTCGATTGCGTTGACCAGCTCCTGTTACAGCGTGTTGGTGGCCTCGGCTGAGGCGTAAGAGTTCGCGCCGGCCGTCAGCGTCTGCATGAACTGGTTTTGAAATGCTGCGAGCCGGGCGTTGAGCGCCTGAAATTGCTGGCCGTGGGCGCTGAAGAGCGGCCCCCGGCATGGGGCCCGCCGTCACCGGCATTGCGAAAACCTCCAGCTCGATGAACCTGCGCCACGACTACACGCTGCGGGCCGAACTACGCTGGGGCATTCGGTGCGCCATGGCCCGGCTGAGCATGTTGTCGGCCAAACGTGCTCGCCGCAGCATCGCCGGTCATCCAGAGCCCAGGCTTCGGGATGCCGATGGCGTCCTGAGTATCGGCGCGGTCAGCCCGGGTCACGGGCAGCTCAGTGGTCCTGATGGGTCAGCGCGTCGGCGGCTTTAGCTGATTCGGCGAGGGCGCTGTCGGCTGGCACACCGCTCATCGCGGCGGCCAGAGCGGCACTCGCGCTCTGTCCGCCGAGTTCGAAATAATCTAGGGCACAACGTAATTCAAACAGGCTAGCGCCCTGGTGGCGGGCAAGTTGCAACGCGCTCTCGAGGTCGGCGCGACGCGCCGCGGGATCAGTCTGCAGCTGCGCTCGAAGCCGCAGCAGCTCGGAGTCATAGAACGACATCCCCGTCTCGTGGGCCATCGCCAGGGCCGCATCGAGCCGGGCACTGTCGTGGCGGCCCGCCGCGATCATCACCCGGGCGAGCGCGCCCTCGAAGAAGGGGAGGTAGACGTTGAGGTCGGCGGCGCGCAATTCGTCGACCAGCGCGGTGATCTCCGCGATTCGATCGTCGACTGCGGGCGATGGCCGGTCTGTCATGGCCAGAACTTCCGCGACGGCGTGCTGGATCGTGCCTCGCAAACGCCACTGATTGAAGCCGTGGCGCTGGGCGTCTTCAACGAGTTCGACCGCGAGCGCCGATGCACGGTGGAACTGACCGGTTTCGATCTGCACCCAGATCTCTACAAACCGCAGGTAGGCGAGGCTGTAGGGACCTTGCGGAAACCCGGTCCCCTCAACCGATTTCGCGGCGCGTGCCAACTCCGCCTCGGCCGCGGGCAGGCTCCCCCGAATCAATCGGACCAGAGCCAGATGAATGCGCGCCGCGACGATCGGGTCTATCGGTAGGTAGCCCACAGTCTCCGTGCTGCGACCGGCGGCCGGCCCAGGTTCGGTGGCCAGCTCCAATTGTGTTTGCGCGGAGCCAAATTCGCCTCGCAGAAAGGCCAGCACCCCCGCCCAGGCGTCGGTACGCGGCCAGGACCCCGGTTGCCATTGCTCCAGCGCGGCGCGCAGCAGTTCTAGTGCCTTGGTCGCGCGGCTGAGATCGGCGCGACCGGTGTAGTAGCCGGTCAGCACGCCCAACGTCGAGAACAGCTCCTCCGCGGTGGACGTCTTCCCCTGGTTGTCGACGGGCACTTCGGCCCCGATCAGTTCCAGGCAACGCTCCAAGTCCGGGGCAACCACGGGACTCGATGGACTCACCGCGCTTCCGGTGAGGAATCCCCGGCCCAACCGGAACGCGATCTCACGGCGGTCCCGATCCGGGCTGGGCGGACACTGGTCGAGCTGCGCCAGGCCGTGGCTCAAATAGATGCGCGCCTCGGTCAGGGCGCCGCGGCGCCGCGCCGCTGCCGAAGCCTGCTGGTAAGCGGAGGCGGCATCCTCAAAGCGTTCGGCCTGCCGATAGTGCCCGGCGACCAGGCCCCAGTCAGGCTCACCGCCGAAATTGCATAAGGCGTCGCCCACTCTTGCGTGCAGTTTCCGGCGCACGCTGGGTGGCGCCAATTCGACGGCGACCTCGCGCAGCAGCTCATGGCGGAAGCGCCAGCCGTCGCTGTTCCACCGTTCGAGGACCTGCGCGTCCGCCAACTCGTCGAGGACGCGGCGGACGTCGTCCGCGTCCATCTCGACCACGGTTCTCAGCAGGCCGGTATCGATGTAGCGACCGATGACCGCCGCCGCTTCGACCACCGGTACCACCTCGGCACTGGCCCGGAGCCGGGCGAACAACGGTTCGTAGAGTGCCTCCGGCACGCCGACCTCGGTGATCCCGGACACTACTTGTTCGATGTAGAAAGGCACGCCGTCGCAGCGGGATTTGACAGTGGCCCGCTCCTGCGGCGTCAAACCCGGATTCAGCGCGACGATCAGCTCGTCAGATTCCGGCTCCGTCAAGGGTTTCAGATCGAACACCGTCTCTCGCCAGCTGTCCGGCAACCATCCCTTGTCCCGGCCGGTGACGACGAGCAGAACGCGTCCGTCCGCCCCGTCGAGCAGTCCGTCGAGCACCTCGAGGCTGGTGCGATCGAACCAGTGCGCGTCCTCGGCGATCACCAACCCGGGCACGCCTTGCAGGCAGGCCACGAGATAGTCCCGGACTGCGTCGGCGATCAGATCGTAGAGTCGGCGGCCTTCGTCGGCAGCGGCCTGATACCCGTGCTGGGCGTCGATACCCAGCACCGGCGCCAATAACGGGACGAAACGAGCGGGATCCAATCCGATCCTGGCCAGTTCGGCGTTCAGCAGCGTGAGCCGGTCGGCAGGATCGGTGAGACGGCCGATGCCGCAATGGCGTTCGATGAGGGCACGCACCGGATACAGACCGGCGTCGGCGTGAAAGGGCGAGCCGATCAGCTCGATCACCGCGTTCCCGGACTGCCCGACCAACTCCTGGCCCGCCATCGCCAGCCGGCTCTTGCCGATGCCGGGCTCACCGCAGAACACCACCGGAGTCCCCAGCTGTCCGGCCTGCGCCAGCGTCCAGCTCTTCTGCAGGTGCTGCCATTCGCTGTGTCGTCCGACGAGAGGGCCGGGCGCGACCCGGGCCGGCACGGATCGTTCGCCGAGTACCCGATGGTGGTCGATGAGGCCCTCGACGCCCTTCACCGGTGCGGCGGCGCGGGTCTCCAGGTCGAACGCGTCGTACACCAGACGTGCGACGGGTTCGGATATGACCACCGCCCCAGGCGGCGCCAGGCTGCACACCCTGGCCGCCAGGTTGGCGCCCAACCCGTACACGTCAGCCTGGGTGGTGTCCAGATAGACCACGCCACGGTGCACACCGACTCGCACGCTGATCTCAAATCCGAAGCGCGCCTTGGCCTTCGCGCTCAATCTCGGCACGGCGCGAGTGATCTCCAATCCGGCGAGCACGGCGCGGCGCACATCGTCCTCGTGTGCCACCGGGTAGCCGAACACTGCCAGCAAACCGTCACCCGCGGTCGAGCCGATGTGGCCCCCGAAGCGGTTCACGATCGCCAGCACCTCTTGGCGGTACCGGCCGACCACCAGGCGGTACGTCTCCGGCTCGGTGCGGGTCGACAACGCGGTGGAGTCGACCAAGTCGGCGAAAAGAATTGTCAAACGCCGAATCTCGCCTCCACGGGCGGGCGCGGCCAGTAGTTCCTCAGCGTCGGGGTTGCCCCCGTCGGCGGCCAGCACCTGCCCCGCCAACGCCGTCGCCGCGGCGTGATCACCACTGGTGAGTGCCGCTACCGCGCGATCCAGTAATGCATCGATCACTGCGGGCCCGCCTTGATCGTCCACCTCGTGTCACCCCCGGCAAGGTAACCCCCGGTTATGTACCGATCTATCTTCGCCGACGCCGGGGTCGGTCAGCAAACTCAATTTGGTTGCCGACGCTGGCCGGCGGTGCTCGGAGAGCAAACGGGCGGTGCCACGGGTAACCGCCGGTTCCTCGAAGCCGAGCGGAGGTCGATACGTCAAGCATCGCTGAAACAGTCGAGCAAGCTGAGGGCAACGTCGTCAAGGCGGCCGAAGTAAGCCCGGCGGTCGGTCGCTGCTCATAGGCTTATTGCGTGATACGAGTTCGGCCGCAGCTCGCCCGCTGTGTTGCAGCGAGATAGGGTTCACGCGAAGGGACCGTGGCGATGAATTTCTGTTTATTGCCTCCGGAGATGACTTCGGCATTGATCTTCGCCGGATCGGGACCCGGCCCGATGTTGTCCGCGGCGGCGGCCTGGCGCGGCCTGGCGGGTGAACTGAGCTGTGCTGCAAGTTCCTTCAGCTCGGTGACCGCTGCATTGGCGGGCCAATCGTGGCGGGGCCCGGGGGCGGAGGCGATGTCGGCGGCGGCAGTGCCCTACCAACGCTGGCTCAACGCCGCGGCCACAGTTGCCGATCGGGCCGCCGACAATGCCCGCACTGCTGCTGCACTGTATGAAGCTGCGCGATCAACCGTAGTGCCTCCGGCAACGATTGCGGTCAATCGCAGTCGGCTGGTATCGCTGTTGCTTTCCAACTTACTCGGGCAGAATGCCCCGGCGATCGCGGCCGCTGAAGCGGCCTACGAGCAGATGTGGGCCCAGGATGCCGAAGTCATGTCGGGCTATCGCGCAGCGGCTTCGGCGGTGGCGACCCAATTGTCACAACAGTGGCTACCCGGCCTCAACCTCGGTATCGGCAATATCGGGAGTCACAATCTAGGCAGTGGCAACACCGGCTCCGACAACCTGGGCAGTGGCAACCAGGGCAATGCCAACCTCGGGAGCGGCAACGCCGGCAGCGGCAACGTAGGCAGCGGCAACTACGGCGAACTGAACTTGGGCAGCGGAAATGGCAGCATTCTTCTCGGAATAAAGTCGAAGTTCAACGTGGGAGGAGGGAACGTAGGAGATTTCAATATCGGCTTCGGTAATGCCGGATCCTTCGGTGCCGCGGGCAATCGAAATATCGGCAACGGTAACCTCGGCAGCCTTAATCTCGGCAGTGGGAATACCGGCAACGGCAACGTCGGCTCGGGTAATAACGGCAGCGCCAATATCGGCTGGGGCAACACCGGCAACGGCAACTGGGGACTGGGCAACAGTGGCAGCAACAATGTCGGCTTCGGCAATTCCGGCCATGGCAACATCGGCGTCGGCCTCGGCGGAAACAACCAGTTCGGCATCGGGGGTCTCAACTCAGGCGGTGGCAACATCGGGTTTGGCAACTCCGGCACCCACAATATCGGCTTTTTCAACTCGGGCAACGGCAATTTCGGTATCGGCAACTCAGGTGACACCAATACCGGTGTCGCCAACTCCGGAGCCCTCAATACCGGTATCAACAACTCGGGGCACAACAACACCGGCGCCGGGAATTCTGGTGCCGGTCCGCTCGCCGGATTCAACACCGGTTTCGGCAACACCGGTGAACACAACACGGGCTTTGCCAATGCCGGTGACTTCAACGCGGGAATGTTCAACGGCGGAAATCACAGTACTGGCAGCTTCAATTCCGGTTTTCTCAATACTGGATTCTTCAACTCCGGCAACGTCAACACCGGCTTGGCGAACTCGGGAGGTCAAGACACCGGTCTGCTCAATTCCGGAAGTTACAACACAGGGTTGGGTTCCGCCGTAAACCAACCCGTCCTAAACTCGGGTTTCGGCAACGTCGGAATAGGAAACTCAGGCTTTTTCAACACGGGTGGCGACAGCTCCGGCATCGGAAACTCGTCCATCGTCTTCAACACCGGATTCTTCAATGTGGGCGACCGGAACACCGGCCTGTTCAACATCGGCTACGGGAACACGGGGCTGCTCAATTCCGGGGCGGGTTTCAACAGCGGCCTCTTCAACTCGGGCAACGGCGGATTCAACACGGGCTTGCTGAACTTCGGGAGTGTAGGGCGTAACTCGGGTCTCGTTAACTCCGGTGGTGCCAACTCCGGCGGCTTCAATACCGACCCTGGTAAATCTGGGTTCTTCCGCTGATGGATCCCCCGCCACGTGATCTTGAGATGCGGCCGACATTGCGCTACACCGACGTCGGAATCGCCACGACGCCGCTGCCCGCCGTTGCAGCTTTTGGGTTTGACTATTCTCCTCGGTGTGCTGGCCGGTGCGTGAGTTGATGGAAGCGGAGTATTCGATGGGCCCCGGTTGGGATGCTCGGAGCTTGGGCCCGGTGGACCGCATTGAAGAACACTTCATTCGCGGCGCCGGCAGGTTCGTGGACGCCATGCGATTCGACGGTGCGGCGCACGGTTGCGTGGTCCGCTCGCCGTGGCCCCATGCCAGAATCCGCCGCATCGACGCCTCGCAAGCAGCGTGTGCGCCAGGCGTTCTCGCTGTCATCACCGGCGACGACATTGCAGCCTCAATCCGCCCGCTGGGCTGCATCATCCCGCTGCGGTCCCATGACGGAACGCCGCGGGTGGATGCGGACCGAGCCGTATTGGCGGTAGACCGGGTGCGCCACGTCGGTGATGGCGTCGCGTTTGTCGTCGCGGAAACCTCGCGCCAAGCCGCTGTCGCTGCTGCCCTCGTCGACGTCGACTACGAGCCGCTGCCGTACCGATCCGACGTCTCCTCACCCAGAATGGAGGTGGCCATTTGGCCAGACGCTCCCGACGACGTGTGCTTCAACTGGCGTTTCGGGGACGCGGAGGCATGCCGGGAGCTGTTCGGGTCCGCTGATCACGTGGTGCGAATGATGCTGGAATCACCGCGGCTTGTTCCTTACCCAATCGAACCGCGTGCGGCGGTCGGCCTTTACGACGCGCATACCGACACCATGACGTTGCTGGCGAATACCCAAGGGGTGCACTTGGTCCGCAATGTGCTGGCGAAGGCTTTCAACCGTGACGCGCAGCGGCTTCGGGTGGTGACTCCCAATGTCGGCGGCGGATTCGGCGCGAAGATCTACGCATATCCCGAACATGCACTCGTGTTGGAAAGTGCACGCCGGCTGCGGCGGCCGGTCCGTTGGACCGCGACACGTTCAGAGGCCTTTCTGTCCGACACGCAGGGGCGGGGACACCTAACCCATGCGGCGATCGCTTTGGATAAGGAAGGGCGGTTTCTGGCGTTATCTGTGCACCCCACTGTGGATCTGGGTGCCTACTTGTCTCAGCTGGCTCCAATGACGGCGACCGGAGTCGGTGCGCCGGTGCAGACTGGCGCCTACCGCTTCCAAGCCGTGGAAATTTCGGTTCGTGCGGTATTCACGAACAACGTGCCGGTTGACGCTTTCCGCGGCGCAGGCCGCCCCGAGGCGACGTACGTCCTGGAACGCTTGATCGACCGGGCCGCACGCGAGCTGCATATCGACCCGGCAGATCTGCGTGCCCGGAATCTTCCGGGCACGCAGACCAAGCCCTTCGTCGCCACCACCGGACTCGTCATCGACGGTGGGCGTTTCCTGGACAACCAGGTTCGCTGTCTTGATGTTGCTGACCGGGCCGGTTTCGCTGCGCGTCGAGAGGAGTCCGCTCGTCGGGGACGGCTACGGGGCTTCGGTTTCGCCAACTATGTAGAGGCCAACGGTGGCCTGCAGGTCGCCGCGGCTGTCAATGCGGGAGGCTTTCCGGTCGAATGTGCCTCGTTGCGCTTTTCCGATGACGGCTACCTCGACATCGTGGTGGGGACCCAGTCCAGTGGACAAGACCACAGCGTTCCGCTGCAGCAGTTGGCCGCAGAGCGACTCGGGGTGGATCCCGAGCGTATCAGCGTGCGAGAAGGAGACAGTTCCATCGCAACGGTGGGTGCGGGCACGGGTGGATCGAAGTCTCTGCTGACGTCCACGAACGCTCTGGATCGCGCCATCTCCGATGTGGTGGAGCGGGGCAAGAAGGTACTGGCCGACAAGTGGGGCGTTGACGTGAAAGCGGTGGGATACCGCGAAGGGATTTTCGTGGCCGATGCCGGTGATGGTGAATTGCTCGCCTGTTCCATCCCCGACGTCGCCTGGCAATGGCCGGGCATACTTGATGGCACCTCGGAGGCCACGTTGCAGAAAGGCAGCTTCGCCAACGGCTGCCATGCGTGCGAGCTGGAGATCGACCCGGACACGGGTTGGGTCAATGTGATTCGCTACGTCGCCGTCGACGACTTCGGCTGTGTCGTCAACGAGCGGGCGGTGCGCGGACAAGTGCAGGGAGGCGTCGCACACGGCATTGCGCAGGCTCTGATCGAGCGCGCGCCCAGTTGCGAGGATCTGATCGGCATCTCAAATCGCTTGGGAGCAGCCTACTCTCCACCAATCGCAACAGAGTTTCCCGAAGTTGAGTGGGTTGACAACGGACTGCCCTCAGCGGCCAACGTGCTGGGGGCTAAAGGATGTGGCGAATCCGGAACGGCCGCAGCGCCTCCCGCGGTGATGAACGCCATCGCCGATGCTTTGCGCAATTATTCGGCGGCAGACCACCTCCAAATGCCAGCCCGTCCGGATGCCGTATGGAGGACAATCCATGAATGACCCTGCGCCGCAAAAGACTCATGTCATCAGATTGTCGGTCAACGGCAAGCGATACGAGCTTAGCGTTGCCCCCCGTGATCGCTTGACCGATGTTCTGCGTGGTCAGCTGGGACTCACTGGCGCCGCGATCGGATGTGATACGGCCGTCTGCGGGGCGTGTACGGTGCTGATGGACCGTTCAGCGGTGAAGTCATGCACCGTCCTGGCCGTGCAGGCCGCGGGATCGGAGATCGCTACCATTGAAGGCTTGTCGGAAGCGGACTCGCTACACCCCTTGCAGGATGCCTTCATTCGGCACGGCGCGGTGCAATGTGGGTACTGCACTGCCGGAATGATCATGGCGGCAGTCGATCTGGTGTCCCGCTCCGAGGCGTCTTTGCCGGACCGCGTCATCCGCGAAGGCATCTCCGGGAACTTATGCCGCTGCACGGGTTATCGCAGCATAGTCTCGGCGATCGCTGAGGCTGCCAGGGCGATGGCCGGTGAGTCCGCGGATGGACGTTGGCGTTGAGCACCTGGGTTTACCACCGTCCCAGTAGTATCGGCGAAGCTGTTCGGTTGCTCTCCGCCACCGGCGGTCTCGTCTTGGCCGGCGGCCAAACACTGATTCCCGCGTTGAGCAGAGATCCAGGCAGTTCGGTTGATCTGGTCGACCTGGACGCGGTAACCAGCCTGCGAAGCATCGCGGTCGTCGATGGTCGACTGCACGTCGGCGCAATGGCCACTCACACTCAGATCAACAGCAGTATCCTTGTTCGTCAATCGATTCCATCACTTGCGTGGATGACGACCGAGATCGCTGATCCGCAGGTGCGAAACCGCGCGACCATCGGCGGCTCACTGGCCCTCAACGATCCGGCCGGCGACTATCCGGCCGTATGTGTCGGATTGGATGCAACGATTGTCACCGACCGGCGCCGGATTCCAGCACAGGAATTCTTCCGGGGACCGTTCACGACGGCCCTTGCTGATAGTGAAATTGTCGTGTCGCTGACATTTCCTGTCCCGCGCAAGTCTGCGTATGTACGACTCCCTGATCGCCGCGCTCACAGTGCGCTCGTAGGTGTTTTGGTTGCTCAGAGCGACTCTGGATTCAGGGTCGCGATCAGCGGGCTGGCCTCAGGTGTGACGAGGTGGCAGGAGGCTGAGGAGATGCTGGCTCGGAAGTTGCGAGCCGATTCGTTGCGAGATATCACTTGGCAGGCCGCAGGTACCGACCCCTATCGGGCTCACCTGGTCAAGACGCTGACTGCACGCGCAGCACAGTTTCTGCAGTCGTGATCAGCAGTCGGCCTACCGTGGGTACGACGCGGCGCGTTCGATACCCGCCAGTCGCCGGTTCACGTCGTCTATCAGCGGGCCACAATCGCCACCTCCGTTGACCGCTGCTCCGACCGCGGTGATGGCGTCCACAGTGTCCTCCATTTCCATGGCGAACGGGATGATCTGTAACGCAACAGTATTCACCGGTGGCGGTTCGAGGACGGCGGCCTGCGCCGCATCGCGGACCCGGTGGGCGAGCTGATAGGCATCGTCACGAACGGCCTGATAGCGCCGCCGTTCGGGTGCCGGTTTCACCGCCTCTTCGAGGTAACCGCGGGCCGCGGCCAACGCCAACGTCAGCCTGGCGGAGCCGGGCAAGCGCCTGGCGCCAGGCCACACCAGATAACCGAATACGACCGCGACAGCGGCGCCGATGATGGTGTCGACCAAGCGGATTCCCGGAGCCACCGGATCCGGCTGACCGATCGATTGTGACAGCAACGCCGCACTGGTAATGCCGATGACGCTGAGTGCGTACAGTTTCGGCGCGGCGAGTACGGCGAACCCCATCATCAGGGCGGCCGCCACCACTACGGGAAACCCGGAGGAATAGACGGCAAGAAAAGCCGTCGCCATCAACGCGCCAAGCAGCGTCCCGACTATCCGGTTCACCGTACGCACGAAAATCGACGCATATTCCGGTCGTACGATCACCGCGCTGGTCAACGGCAGCCAGAACGAGTGCTCGGGTTGGTGCATGGCGACTGTGATGCCGGTAGCCACCGCTTGGCACAGGCCGATCCGTGCACCGTTGGCCAGTGCGGTCTCCGACGTGGCTGTGCGGAGCAGCGACGAAAAGCGGCGAGCCGCGGGCAGCGGGGTTCCCGGTCGAACCGGTTGGTTGCTCAGCGCATCCGCCAACGCCATGAGTCCCGGGTCATCAACGGCCGTGAATTCAACCGAAATGGGTTGGCCGGCGCGAACTTGGCTGCCGGCCAGTCGGATCGCGGCAACTGCCGGTTTCGGCACCGGCCGCCGTTGCGCATAGAGTGTGGCCGCCGCGAGTGCCACGAGGTCCGAACGCCGACGATCTCGCATCGGACGCACGCGCGCCGATGCGGCGGCCAGCCGCGCCCGAGCCGAAGTCGCCTGTTCGGTCCCGATGGCCTCGCAAAGGTCAGCGGCCGCATCGAACAACGCGGCCGCCTCGCGGCGTTCCGGCTCGTCCCGACGTAACGCCCACGAGACCAAAACCCCGACAGCCGCAAGCGCCGATCCGATCAGGTACCAGACCACCTGCTGGGGCCAGGGCAGCGGTGATCCCCCGAATTGACCGAACGCTACGCCGACGGACAACATCATCGCGAAAGCTGTTGCACTAGGGCCTATTCCACCCACCATTCCCGAGATCGCACCGGCACCGGCGGCCGTCATGACCAGCGCGGCGGCCGAACCGGGCCACAGCACGGCACCCGCGCTGATTCCCAGCGCCCCCCCGATCGCCTGTGCCGTCACCGCCCACCAACGTGCGCGGTACAAGCCGGTGGACAGGAAGCTCACCGCGCAAGCTGCACCGAGGAACGCCAGGCCCAGGAATCGGAGATTGCCGACGAGCAAGCTGGTACCGGCGATCAGCGCAGCAGTGGCCACTGCCCACGCGGCCGGGCCCAAAGCCCAGCGAGCGTTGGACGGCCGCAGCGCACCGACCGCGCTGCGGCAGAGCGCCGAAAGGTAGGAGCTCACTAGGAAGCGCGCTCCCGGCGGTGGCAACCAGCGTCGCGTCGCCCAAGAAGGCGTCGCCGAGCGAGCTCCGGTTGCTGTTCTCGCAGCTTAGCTAACACTGTTCCTCGATTGAATCGCACGCAGACCCGGTCGTGAGGCAGACCACGGACCGCATCGTACGGGCTCTCCGGCCGTTGGAGTGTCGACTCGCACCGCCATGCTGCGCGACGCTCAGCTCAGTACGAACTCAGAGCCCCCTGTCAGGATTGAACTGACGACCGCTCGCTTACAAGGCGAGTGCTCTACCACTGAGCTAAGGAGGCCGGTGAAACCCGTGCCAGCCTAACTGGTCACGGCTCGCCTTCGACGATCCGCTGCGAGCGCACCGGTCGCGATGAGGAACGTGGCCGGCGCCCCGGCAGCGGTATCCGGTCGGCGATGTTGCTCAATGGGTTGACCACCATGGTGAGCGAGATGACCGCGTCCTGCAGTGTGGCGATCGCGGGTTCCAGCGCTTCCATCCCGGGCGCCAGGCGCGCCAGGGTGTCGGCCACGTCGGCCAGCTGCTCCAGCGGACCGTTCTTGGCCGTCAGGGTGTCGATGAGTCCCCCTTCGGAAAGCAGCTTGTCGGCCAGCCCGTCCTCGGCCAGCACCCGCTCGATCATCCCGTCGGCGCCCATCAGCTGGTCGGCCAGGCCACCCGGCTGCAGGGCCCGATGCAACCCACCACCTTCGGCAGTCAGGCGGTCGATCAGCCCGCCTTCGGCGGTCAGCAGATCGACCACCCCGCCGGGGCGCAGCATCCGGTCCATCGGACCATTGGGCGCCACCGCGCGTCCCAGCGGCATGTCGTCGTCCAACAGCCGCGCCAACCGATTGGCCCGAGCCAGCGCGTCGTCGATGCCGAGCATGTTCGCCATCGCATTCGAACCACTCGCGCTGCTGGGATCGATCAAAGCCTGCTTGGCCAGGCCCACCGCAGCACCGGCAAGATTCAGGCTCGCCTCCGCGGCGGCCA
This sequence comes from Mycobacterium sp. ML4, assembly GCF_054515735.1. Taxonomy (NCBI): domain Bacteria; kingdom Bacillati; phylum Actinomycetota; class Actinomycetes; order Mycobacteriales; family Mycobacteriaceae; genus Mycobacterium; species Mycobacterium sp. ML4. Next base: position 32,625 of record NZ_JBTNSY010000008.1, on the reverse strand, counting down.
GACCGGTTCGCGCCGGAGCGGTAGCCAGCGCGACCAGCGTTTTGCCGAGGTCCATCTTTCGAGTCTATGCGCGACTCAGCCACGAACAACACCGCGCGGGTCCCAGCCAACGCTGCGACACCTGGCAGACTGCTAGCAGATTACTTGCAACGACCTTTCAGGAAGTTTTCAATGAGTTTGAAGCTAGTACTCAAGTTCGGGTCAGGAGAGTGACGATGACTATGGGACACCCCGGCGAGGCGACTCAACCCGAGGCGCGCATCCTCGTCGTCGACGACGAGGCGAACATCGTCGAACTGCTTTCGGTGAGCCTGAAGTTCCAGGGATTCGAGGTCATCACCGCGACCAACGGTGCCCAGGCCCTCGACCGGGCCCGCGAGGCCCGGCCGGACGCGGTGATCCTCGACGTGATGATGCCCGGAATGGACGGGTTCGGGGTACTGCGCCGACTGCGTGCCGACGGTATCGATGCCCCGGCGTTGTTCTTGACGGCCCGCGACTCGTTGCAGGACAAGATCGCCGGGCTGACCCTGGGCGGCGACGACTACGTCACGAAACCCTTCAGTCTCGAAGAGGTGGTCGCCCGGCTGCGGGTGATCCTGCGGCGCGCCGGCAAAGGCAGCAGCAACGAGCCCCGCAACGCCCGGCTGACGTTCGCCGACATCGAACTCGACGAGGAAACCCACGAAGTGTGGAAGGCCGGCCAACCGGTGTCCCTGTCGCCCACCGAGTTCACCCTGCTGCGCTACTTCGTGATCAACGCGGGCACCGTGCTGAGCAAGCCGAAAATCCTGGACCATGTCTGGCGCTACGACTTCGGCGGCGACGTGAACGTCGTCGAGTCGTACGTTTCATATCTGCGCCGCAAGATCGACACCGGGGAGAAGCGGTTATTGCATACGCTGCGTGGCGTGGGCTACGTGTTGCGCGAACCTCGCTGAAATGACCGAACGGTATCGCCGGGGAGTGCCGCTACGGGTAGGTCTGGTCGCGGCCACCCTGGTGCTGGTGTTGTGTGGGCTGCTGGCCTCGGGCGTGGCGGTGACGTCCATCCTGCGCCACAGCCTCGTCAGCCGCATCGACTCGACCCTGATGGATGCCACCCGCACCTGGGCGCAGGCCCCGTGGCGGCACACCACCTCCAACGGGCAGGGCTTTGATCCGGCCCGGCCGCCGTCGAAGTTCTACGTGCGGGCGATCAGTCCTGACGGCCACACGATGACCGCGATCAATGACCGCAACGCCGAACCCGCGTTGCCGGCCAACAACGACGTCGGTCCGAATCCGACGACGCTGCCCTCGGTCAGCGACTCCGATATCCAATGGCGCGCGGTGACCGTGCGCGGGCCGCAGGGCGGCATCACGACGGTGGCCATCGACCTGTCCGATGTCGACCACACTGTCCGGTCGCTGGTGTGGTTGCAGGCCGGTATCGGGACGGCGGTTCTGGTCGTGGTCGGAATCGCCAGCTTCGTGGTGGTGCACCGCAGCCTGCGGCCACTGGCCGAAGTCGAGCAGACCGCCGCCGCGATCGCCGCGGGCCAACTCGACCGCCGCATCACCCAACGCGATCCCCGGACCGAAGTCGGCCGGCTTTCGTTGGCGCTCAACGGAATGCTGTCGCAGATCCAGGAAGCGCTGGCTGCCTCGGAAGCGTCGGCCGAAACGGCGCGCGGCTCGGAGGAACGGATGCGCCGGTTCATCACCGACGCCAGTCATGAATTGCGCACCCCGTTGACCACCATCCGGGGATTCGCCGAACTGTACCGGCAGGGCGCGGCGCGCGATGTCTCGATGCTGCTGTCGCGGATCGAAAGCGAAGCCAGCCGAATGGGTTTGCTGGTCGACGACCTGCTGTTGCTGGCGCGCCTGGATGTGCAGCGACCATTGGAACACAACCGGGTGGACCTGCTGGCGCTGGCCAGTGACGCCGTACACGACGGCCGCGCCATCGACCCCAGCCGCACCATCGCCATGGAGGTCTTCGACGGCCCCGGTACTCCGGAGGTGCTGGGCGACGAACCGCGGCTGCGGCAGGTGCTCAGCAACCTGGTAGCCAACGCAATCCAGCACACGCCGGTGACCGCCGATGTCACCATTCGTGTCGGCACCGCCGGTGATGATGCGGTACTCGAGATCGCCGACCAGGGACCCGGCATGAGCCAGCAGGATGCGGATCGCATCTTCGAGCGCTTCTACCGCACCGATTCCTCGCGCGCGCGAGCCAGCGGCGGCACCGGCCTTGGTTTGTCGATCGTCGACTCGCTGGTGAAAGCGCATGGCGGCAGCGTCACGGTCACCACCGCGCCCGGCGAGGGCTGCTGCTTTCGGGTGGCCCTGCCGCGTGTCAGCGACGTGCCGGCTCAGGTCGGCTGAGAGGCGCCAGGCTGTCGCTGCCAGGTGGGCAAACGGGCGACCGCCAACCCCGCGCGCGACTGCCTGGCAGCGACAAAGTCACGCCAACTCGGCCAGCGCCGCCTTGATCTTGGCCTGGGCCTCGTCCAACGACTCCGGCGACGGATTGCGGTCGACCTGGGCGAAGCCGAAATCGCTGAGGTTGCGTGCGGGAAAAACATGGACGTGCAGGTGCGGCACCTCCAGTCCGGCGATGATCACGCCGGCGCGGTCAGCGGAGAACGCCCTGGTCACGGCCTTGCCGATCAGTTGGCTCACCTCCATGACGCGGGCGAAAGCCGGCGGGTCCACGTTCTGCCATTGATCGATCTCCGCACGCGGCACCACCAGGGTGTGACCTTGCGTCATCGGCTCGATCGTCAGAAAAGCGACGACGTCGTCGTCTTCGTAGACGAAGCGGCCGGGGATTTCACGGTTGATGATCTTGGTGAAGATCGACGCCATTGCCCCAGCATATGTGGGGCTCACGCAATAAGGTCATCGGCGTGCAGGTACGGATCGCGCGACGCAAGGTGCTCGTGCTGGCAGCGGCCGGCGCCCTCGCAGCGGCGCTGCCGGCGTGCGGGGCCGACGACGACGAGCCGTACGAGCTGACCTCCTACGGCTACGATTCCGACGTCACCGAGCCCGGAGCCCCCGAGACGCCCAAGCCGCTCGGTCGGCTGCCCGCGACGGCGACGGTGAACACGGAGTGGTTGCCGCCCGTGGGCCGGCAGACCATGCCGAATTGTTTCGTGTGGGCCACCGTGTACGGATTGGCCACCTTCTACGCCGCTCGCAGGACAGGCACACCGCCCAGCACCCCGGCGCGCCGGGCCGGCCCCGACTACGCCTATATCCGGTATCAGCTGGCGAACAAGCTGGACGCGAACACATGTAAGGGCGGCCAAATGGTCAAGTGCCTGAATTGGTTGCAAACCAACGGCGGAACGCCGTCGCTGGCGGCGGCACCCAACATCGGCAGGCGCAAATCCACCACCTCATGTGAGGCCAACTGGACCGACTACGGGGCGCGCACCATCGACCCGGATCCGTTGTTCCATATCCCCGAGCACAAGTTGATCCGGATCACCGGTAACGACGGCCTGAACAATCTGAAGACCGTGATCGCCACCGGCCTGCCGGTCGCCTTCGGCGTCAACCTCTACAGCGACTTCCCGCATTATCGCGGCACCCCGACGCCGTACGTCGGCAACGGGCAGTGGATGCTCAACGCGTCCGGCAAGAAAGCCGGGCACGTCATGATCATCACCGGCTACGACGACGCCAGGAACAGCGGCGCGGTGCGCATTCAGAACAGCTTCGGAAAGCGTTGGGGTGATCAGGGATTCATGTGGATGGCCTACGAGACTCTGGCCAAGATGGCGCAGGGAACCGGGGTGTACATACCCGACCCGGCATAGCGCAGCGAGTCGGTGCAGCCGAATCGTTAACGCACCGTTGCCGTGTCGTTCTTATTCGTCGCCAGAATCCGATGTGACCCAATTCCCGGGAGGCGACATTGGTGCGTTTTCCCAAAGCACTGCTGGCTATTCCAATGGCAGTGCTTGCCGCATGTGCGGTCTCCGTGGTTCCCGCCCTGGCGCCCGCGCGGGCCGCGGACGCTTTCGGTCCGCTGGGTCCGCCGAATCCCTACATGGCGCCCAACGGGCTGGCATCCATGCACAACGACGCCGGATCCGCCGACGCCGGACCCTTGCCCGGTCCGGGCGCACACCTGGTACCCATCTTCGCATTCCCGCTGCTAGCCGCCTGTCCGACGATCACGCAGGGCACCGACGGCCTGGTGGTCGCGCTGTGCACCACAATCGCCGCACAGTCTCCGGTGCTGCACCTGATCGATCCCGGCGGCATCCTTCCGCAAGTCATCCCGCTGGCCAGCATGGACATCGCCAAGGGCGGCCTGCTCGGGGGCGTCTACGCCTACCTGGACAACAACAACCAGATGGTGCTCATCGACGGCACCAATCATCTGCTACGCGTCGCGCACGCGAAGGACGAGCGGGGTCGCTGGCAGCTGGTCGTCACGCAGTCCACCGATCTGTCGGCCGCCATACCGCCGGGCGACAGTTCGGTCGGCGTCGTCCCCGATTATCAGGGCAACGTCTGGTTCGCCACGGGCGGCGGTGTGGTGGGCGTGGCGAAAGCCGCCGGCGGCGTCGCAAGTTTGCAGCTGCCCGCCGGACAGCAAGTGGCCAACAGTATCTCGGCCTCGCCGCTCAACCGTATCGCGGTGGCAACGACTTTCGCGATCTACGAGATCAACCTCGACGGTGGAGGTAACCCGCAAATCCTGTGGAGCCAGAACTACGACCGAGGCCCGGCCCGCAAGCCCGGCCAGTTGAGCTGGGGAACCGGTTCCACCCCAACGTATTTCGGTCCCACCGGCGCCGAGTATGTGACAATCGTGGACAACGCCGACCCGCAGGTGCACGCGATGGTCTACCAGTCCGGTACCGGCACTGTGTTGTGCCAGCAGACCGTGCTCACGTTGGGCGGGCCGGGCAGCGAGAACTCACCGATCGGGGCGGGCAACTCGATGTTCATCGCCAGCACGTACGGCTATCCCTATCCGGCGGTACCACCGGGGGCCGGTCCGGCAGTGCCGCCGACGGCGCCGTTCGTCGGCGGCATGACCAGGGTGGACATGGACAGTCCCGGACCCGGGTGTCATACCGTGTGGGAGAGCAAGGTGCGCAGCGCCGCATTGCCGCACCTGTCGACCGGCGACGGCCTGATCTACACCATCACCCGGATCGGGTTCGACCAGACGACGCCGGCGGATGTGTTCGCCTACTCCGTCATCGATCCCAATTCCGGCAGTCTGCTGTACCAGCAGCCGAAGTCGGCCACCATCCTCAGCGACCCGATTCAGACCGCATGCATGGTGTTGATGGGCAACAAGATCATGCAGGGCAATATCACCGGACTCGGACGTATCGGCTAGCTACTCTGGTTGTTCGAATTTCATCATGTCGAGGTTCCAGTATCCGCGCATGCTGTTGATCAGTCCCTCGTCGTTGACGCGGTAGGTGAACACCCCGCGCACCTCGCTGGTGAAACCGCCCTCGAACTTACTGTGCAACACCAGGATATGAGCGACCTCGTTGGGTGAGCTGGAGGGGAACGTCTCCTCGCAGGTGATGGTCAGCTGGTTGGCCGCGATGTTCGTGTCGTAGAAGGTCGCGACGCCTTGTTTGCCGTGCACCCCGGTGCCGTCCGGATTGGTGACCGATTTGCCGATCGGGTCCTCCACGACGACGTCCTCGGCCATCAACGCCAGCCAGCCTTCGCGGTCGTGGGCCTGCACGCAGCGCCACGACGATTGTGAGGCAATCAGTGCCGGGGACTGGGCGGTTTGGGTCATTGCGATTCTCTTTCTCTGGATTGCGGACGCCGCCCGGGCGCGGTTTTCGTTAGTGCGGATTCACCGCACAGTCCAAAGCGAAGCACTGTTCCATTGCGTCGGTGCGGTTTTCATCCGAGATGCAGGTGCGAACGCGCTGCGGCCGCCCGGTTCTATGCGGCTGCCATGCATCGTCTCCATCGCAGACATGAGGTTGTACACCGTCAAGGCGCTGAATCGCCCCGGGCGCCAACAGATGCGGAAAGCCGGTCACTCAGGACCAGGGTTACCGATCGGCGTCCGTGTAGCGGATGACGCCGCGAATGTTCTTGCCCTGCAGCATATCCTGGTATCCCTCGTTGATCTGCTCGAGGCGGTACTGGGTGGTGACCATGTCGTCCAGGTTCAGCTTGCCGGCCTTGTACATCGACAGCAGCTGCGGAATGTCGTACTGCGGGTTGCCGCCGCCGAAAATGGTGCCCTGCAAGTTTTTCTGCATCAGCGTCAGCATCGCGAGGTTCAGGTTGACATTGGTGTCCAGCAGGCTGCCGATGGCGGTCAGCACGCAGGTGCCGCCCTTTTGGGTGATGTTGAGGTAGTTGTCGACGTCGGCGCCGTGCAACTCGCCGACGGTGACGACCACCTTGTGGGCCATCAGCCCGTAGGTGACCTCCATGATGCCCATGAGCGCCGCGTTGATGTCGGGGTAGACGTGGGTGGCGCCGAACTTCAGCGCCTGGTCGCGCTTCCACTCCACCGGGTCGATCGCGAAGATGTAGCGGGCGCCTGCGGCGACCGCGCCCTGCAGGGCGGCCATGCCGACCCCGCCGACGCCGACGATCGCGACGTCCTGGCCCGGCCGGATGTCAGCGGTGCGGACCGCCGAACCGTAGCCGGTGGTGACGCCGCAGCCGACCAGCGCGGCGACCTCGAAGGGCACGGTCGGGTCGATCTTCACCACCGAACTGCGGTGCACGACCATGTACGGCGAGAAGGTCCCGAGCAGCGTCATCGGGAAGACGTTCTGGCCGCGGGCCTGGATGCGAAAGGTGCCGTCGCTGACCGCTGCACCGGCCAGCAGTCCGGCGCCGAGGTCGCACAGGTTGCGCAGGCCGGACTGACAGGTCGGGCACTGCCCGCAGGACGGGATGAAGGACAGCACCACGTGGTCGCCCGGGGCGAGGTCCTCCACGCCGGGGCCCACCTCGGTGACGATGCCGGCGCCCTCGTGGCCGCCGAGCACGGGGAAGCCCGCCATCGGGATGCCGCCGGTCACCAGGTGGTGATCCGAGTGGCACATGCCGGCCGCTTCCATCTGGATCTTGACCTCGTCCTTGACGGGGTCGCCGATCTCGATCTCCTCGATGGACCACGGCTGGTTGAATTCCCAGATCAGTGCGCCTTTTGTCTTCACGGTGGACCTGACCCCATTTCGCCTTTGAATTGAGAGTGCCGGGCCCCATCATGCCCGGCACGGTGGTGATGAGTGCCACAGGGCACTCCTGCTGGTCAGCATAGCGCGTTTAACAAAACAAATGCTTGGTTGGGTACTCGCGGCCGGATCACCAGATGGGCACGGGCGCCTCGCCCAGCGGGTAGTAGCCGGGCAACTTCTCTCCGGCCAGGCTGCGTTCGATTCGTCGCTGCATCCCCGGGGACAGCTTTCCGGCCTTCATCAGGTCCAGGTAGAGCGCTTGGACGTGGCCGAAGTCGAAGAAGTCACGCTGCCACTCGATCTTGGCGGCGGCGTTGAGCCGAAACCAGCTGCCGCCGATGCCGTAGATCTCGGATTGACCGCCGTCGGAGTCGATGGCCACCTGCTTCCAGAAGCCCACGATCTCGCCCTGCTTGTCGTCGATGAGCACCTTCTGGTACGGGTACCGCCAATTCTCCAGACCCTCCATCTCCAAGCCCAGCGCGATGTCGCGGATCTCGTCGACGCCGATGCACATCACGTCCTCTTTAGGTCCGATGTTCCATCCGTAGGTCGCGTCGTCGGCGTAGAAGTCGGCCAGTCCCTTCCAATCGCCCTCTTGTTCGGCGGTCCGGTTGGCTTCCAGCCAGCGTGCGACCCAGTCTTCCAATGCTTCCCGCGGATGTGACGGCATCAGTCTTCCTTCTCTTTGATGAAAAGCGCCTGGGTGGGGCAGGACCCGACAGCCCGCTGGATCTCGTCGCGGGTGTCTTCGGGCGGCTCGGGGTCGAGGATCTCGACCTTGCCCCGCTTGGGCACCCGGAAGTACCGTGGTGCCTCGAGTTCGCACATGGCGTGTCCCTGGCACAGGTCCAGATCCGCTTCGATCCTGAATCCCATCGCTGTCAGCCTTGAATACGCTTGCGGTAGCGCACCTTTGCCGGCCGGGCCAGCTGCACCACCATCTTGGAGTGGTCGTTGCGATAGGTGTCTGCGGGCTGAGCCATCTCGAACTCGTACTCGCGCAACAGGACCGAGAAGATCGCCTTGATCTGCATTTGAGCGAACGCGGCGCCGACGCAGCGGTGCCGGCCCGCACCGAATGGAATCCACGTCCAGCGGTTGACCAGGTCTTCCTGCCGGGGTTTCTCGTAACGATCGGGATCGAAGGAGTCGGGGTCGGGAAAGTCCCGCGGGATTCTGTTGGAGATCGCCGGGGACGCGGCGACGAAGTCGCCCTTGTGAATCGGGTATCCCTCCACCTCGAACTCTCCCTGAGCCACCCGCATCAGAATGATCAACGGCGGGTGCAGCCGCAGGGTCTCCTTCAGCACGTTCTCCAGCTTTGGAATCTGGCGCAGCGCATGGAAACTCACCTCTTGGCCGTCGGCGTACAGCTCGTCGAGTTCTTCGACGACCTCGGCGTAGACCCGGGGGTGGCGCATCAGTTCGATCAACGTCCATGCCGAAGTGCCGGAACTGGTGTGATGGCCGGCAAACATGAGCGAGATGAACATGCCGGTGATTTCGTCGGCGGAGAACCGGGGATTGCCGTCGTCGCCCTTGATGGACACCAGCACATCGAGCATGTCCCGATCGCCTTTATCCTTGGGCGGGTGAGCAATACGCTGGTCCATGATCTCCTGCACCAGCGCCACCAGCCCTACGCGGGCCTCGTCGCGAATGCGAAAGCTCTCGATGGGCAGGTACGGGTCGACGTAGCACAACGGGTCGGTGCCACGCTCGAGCTGGTGGTAGAAGTGCGCGAAGCGGGAGTCCAGCTGGTTACGGAACTTCAGGCCGATCAGGCAGGCGGTCGAGGTGTAGATGGTCAACTCGGCGAAGAAGTCGAGGAGGTCGATTTCGCCTTCCTCGCCCCAATCGGCCACCATCTTGCGCACTTCACCCTCGATGGTCGCGGCGTGGCCCTTCATGTGCTCGCCCCGCAGCGCCGAATTGTGCAGCATTTCCTTGCGCCGCTCCGGGCTGGCGTCGAACACCACGCCCTTGCCGAAGATCGGCGTCATGAACGGATAGGCCTCGGCCTGGTCCAGTTCCTCGTCTGCGGATCGGAAGAAGAACTCATTGGCGCCGGCACCGGAGAGCAGAATGACGTGCTTGCCGGCCAGCTGGAACCAGCCGACGTCACCGCATTCATCGCGTACCCGCCGCATCAGTCCGATCGGATCGGTCCGGAACTCTTCGAGGTGGCCGTGTTCCGCCTCGCCGCCGGAAACCCGCGGAACAGTCAGTGTGGTCTTCATGAATTCAGCGCTTCTTCATCGACTTTCAATTGCTGGCGCTCTTTGTTGGCGACCAGGGGCGCTTCGGGCTGGAGCTCCATGCTGACCACGAATCCGCCACGAGGAGTCTCGGCGACAAAAGTGATCGCCCGGGCCAGGTCGAAGGCTCGCAGAAAGTAGTCGTGGCGGGCCTGTCCCCACTTAGCCCAGTCCTCGAGGGCCGGGCCGATCAACTCGGCGGGCAGGCTCCACCCCATCCCCGTCTTGGTCGGCCCGGGGTGCACAATCGACGCCCGCACACCGGTACCCTCCAGTTCCATCTGCAGATTGGTGACCATCGCGGTCAGGCCGGCCTTCGCAGCCCCATAGGCGCCCATGTGCGGACGCTGCCGCAGCGCGACGTCGGAACCCACGAAGATCACGTCGCCACGCTGACGCTCCAGCATGCCGGGAAGTACCGCGGTGGCGAGCCGATTGGCGCCGATCAAATGGATCTGCAGCTGCGACTCGAACGCGTCGCTGTCGATTTCGTGCAGCTTGCCGAAGTGGGTGTCGCCCGCACCGGCGACCAGCACCTCGATGTCACCGAGCTGCTCGGTGGCCTGGCGCACAAAGCTTTTGACCGAGTCCGGGTCGGTGACGTCCAGCGGCAAGGCGATCGCCTCGCCGCCGTCGGCGCGGATCTTGTCGGCGATCTCCTGGCACCTTTCCACCCGGCGCGCCCCCAGCGCCACCGGAAAGCCATGAGCGGCAAGCTCGATCGCGGTCGCGGCACCGATACCCGAGGAAGCCCCCGCGACGATCGCCGGTCTACGTGCCGGGTGCGGTTCGAAACGCGGCATCAGGCAACCTCCAGCGTCACGGGCAGATGAGCGAACCCGCGGACATTGCTGGAGTGGACGCGGACGGCGTTGGCCTCGTCGACTTCATATCCGCGGATTCGCTTGAACAACTCGGTCAGCGCCACCCTCGCCTCCATCCGGGCCAGGTGGGCCCCCAGGCAGAAGTGGGCACCACTGCCGAAACTCAACAATTTCGAACCGATGTCGCGACCGATCACGAAGTCGTCGGGATTGTCGAACGCCCGCTCGTCGCGGTGGGCCGAGCCGGGCAACAGCAGCAACACGTCGCCCTCGGGGATCGTGGTGTCGTACAGGTCCAGCGGACCGGAGACGCTGCGGGCCAGGATCTGACTGGACGTGTCGTACCGCAGCGTCTCCTCCACCCACAGCGGTATCCAGGTCAGGTCGGAGTGGACCGGGACCAGTTGGTCGGAGTTCTTGTGTCCCCAGAACGCGGCGTTGGCAAGGAGTTTGGTGGTCGTCTCGTTGCCCGCGATCACCATCAGGAACATGAACCCGAGGACTTCTTCGTCGGTGAGCCGGTCGCCGTCGATCTCGGCTGCCAGTAGCGCCGAGGTCAGATCATCGGTCAGCTGCTTGCGGCGTTCGGCGATCATGCTCTGGTAGTAGACGATCAGGTTGATCGACGCCTCGATCGCCGACGCCGGCACGTCGGTGACACCGTCCTCGCGGTGCATGACGTCGTCGGCCATGGCGCGGATGCCGTCCCGGTCGGCCATCGGTACACCCATGAGTTCCGAAATCACGTCCATCGGGAGCTTGCCGGCGAACTCGGCAACGAAGTCGACCGTTCCGGATCCGGCCTTTTCCAGCATGACGTCGAGGTGCCGCGCGGCGAGTTCGGTGACCCGGGGCTCGAGTTCGCGAATCCGCCTGGGCGTGAACCCTTTCGACACCAGGGTGCGCAACCGCAGATGGGCCGGGTCGTCCATCGCCAGGAAGGACATCGTCTTCGACGCATGCGGCCCGCGGGAGACCGGGTCCAGCGATACGCCGTCACGATTGGACAACGTGATGCTGTTGCGGAATCCCTGGTGCACGTCGGCATGCCGCGACACCGCCCAGAACCCCAGCGCCTCATTGTGGTAGATCGGCGCCTCGTCGCGCAGTCGCCGATAGTAGGGATAGGGGTCCTCGTGAAAATCGTAATCGTAGGGGTCCAGCACCACATCGGCATCGCCCAGGTGAATCGTCATGCGTCACCGCCGTTTTCGGCCCCGGACAGAATAAGGCGCACCACATCGGCCAATCGGTCGGCGATCTCGTGATAGGTGAACTGGCCACTGCCGGCTTGCACCAGCGCGCCGAAGAAAGCCATCTGCAGGGCAGACACCGTTCCGGTCTGAGCGCCCGGCCCGATAGCCGAGGCGATGCGACGATGAATCTCTGCCCCGATTCGGTCGCGGACCGTACGCACGGCAGGATCGGCACCGCCGCCCAGCAACGCGGCTGTGCATGCCGCGCCCACTTCGGGCTCGTCGGCGACAACCAGCGCCAGGTGCCGCAGTGCCTGATCCACCCGGGTGTGCATCGTCAGGTTGACGTCGGTGAAGTAGGGGACCTGCCGGACCAGATCCAGGTAGATCTCTGCGATCAGGTGGTTTTTCGACGAGAAATAGGTGTAAGCCGTGGCCGGTGCGACCTTGGCCCTGGCCGCCACCATCCGGACGGTCAGGTCCGCATACGTCTTCTCCCGCATGGTCTCCATGCCGGCGGCGAGCACCTTGCGGAACGTTTCCTCCTGGCGGCGGTTCCGCGGCGTTCTACCCGTCGGGTGCTCGGCCCGGTCGGCAGCCGAAACCAGAGCATCACTGGACACATGTCCAAGCTAGCGGATGGGGATAATGAGAAGCAAGTCCTGTACGTGAATCCCGACTTCATGAGCCAATATTCGTTGACTCGGGGTCGGTCGGCGGGATCGGATCTTGCACCGTCGCAACACATCGGGCTATGGTTTAGGAATCAATTTCGGACAGTTGTCCATTCAGATAGGTCCTCGGCGACTGATGCTGAGCGCATTTGGTGGGAGTGGGTAATGGCCCTGATGGCCGACGGCGCGAGTGCACTGTTCATCGACGGAAAATTTTCTGAAGGCAATGCGGGTACCTTCCCGACGGTCAATCCGGCCACCGAGGAGGCGCTGGGGGTCGCGGCGGACGCCGACGCTCAGGACATGAGCCGCGCCATTGAGGCGGCGCGACGCGCCTTCGATGACACCGACTGGTCGCGTAACACCGAATTGAGGGTGCGGTGCGTACGTCAGTTGCGCGGGGCGATGCAGCAGCACACCGAAGAACTCCGAGAGTTGACGATTGCCGAGGTCGGCGCGCCGCGGATGCTCACCTCGATGGCGCAGTTGGAAGGTCCGGTCAACGACCTCGCGTTCGCGGCGGACACGGCCGAAAGCTATGTCTGGAAACGGGATTTGGGCGAGGCCGCGCCGATGGGGATTCCGACCCGCCGCACCATCGCCCGGGAGGCGGTCGGCGTCGTCGGCGCCATCACCCCGTGGAACTTCCCGCACCAGATCAATCTCGCCAAGCTGGGTCCGGCACTGGCGGCCGGCAATACTGTTGTGTTGAAACCCGCACCCGACACCCCTTGGTGTGCAGCGGTACTCGGCGAGCTCATTGCCGAGCACACCGACTTTCCGCCCGGCGTGGTCAACATCGTCACCTCCAGCGATCACAGCGTCGGCGCGTTGCTGGCCAAAGATCCTCGGGTCGATATGATTTCGTTCACCGGATCCACCGTCACCGGCCGTAGTGTGATGAGCGATTCCGCCGCCACCATCAAAAAGGTTTTTCTGGAGTTGGGCGGGAAGTCGGCGTTCGTCGTGCTCGACGACGCCGATCTGGCCGGCGCATGCGCGATGGCGGGGTTCACCGCGTCCATGCATGCTGGGCAGGGCTGTGCCATCACCACCCGACTGGTGGTGCCGCGCGCACGCTACGACGAAGCCGTCGCGAGCGCGGCGGGAACCATGTCCGGGATCAAGCCGGGTGATCCGACCGATCCCGGAACCGTCTGCGGCCCGGTGATTTCAGCGCGGCAGCGGGACCGGGTGCAGGGATACCTCGATTCCGCGGTCGCGGAGGGAGGTACCTTCGCCTGCGGTGGTGGTCGCCCGGCGGGACGAGACGTGGGCTTTTTCATCGAGCCGACGGTGATCGCGGGTCTCGGTAACGAGGCCCGGGTGGCCCGCGAGGAGATTTTCGGGCCGGTGCTCACCGTGATCGCCCACGACGGCGATGAGGACGCCCTGCGCATCGCCAACGACTCGCCATATGGCTTGTCGGGAACGGTGTTCAGTGCGGACCCGGACCGGGCCGCCAGGTTTGCCTCGAGGATGCGGGTAGGCACGGTCAACGTCAACGGGGGTGTCTGGTATTCGGCGGACGCGCCGTTCGGCGGATACAAGCAGTCCGGCAACGGACGGGAGATGGGCCTGGCCGGCTTCGAAGAGTATCTGGAAATCAAAACCATTGCGACAGCTGCTGATTAAAGGGAGCTCACGGTGCGATTCAAAGAGAAGGTAGCCATCGTCACCGGATCCGGCGGCGGCATCGGTCAGGCGTACGCGGAGGCGCTGGCCCGGGAGGGTGCGGCAGTCGTCGTCGCTGACATCAACGCCGAGGCGGCGCAGGCCGTGGCCAAGCAGATCGTCGCCGACGGCGGAACGGCCATCAGCATTCCCGTCGACGTGTCCGATCCCGCGTCGGCCAAGGCGATGGCGGATCGCACCCTGGCCGAGTTCGGCGGGATCGACTGCCTGGTCAACAACGCGGCGATCTTCGGGGGCATGAAACTTGACTTCCTACTCACCGTGGATCCGGAGTACTACAAGAAATTCATGAGCGTGAACCTCGATGGGGCGTTGTGGTGCACTCGTGCGGTTTACCAGAAGATGGCCAAGCGCGGTGGCGGGGCAATCGTCAACCAGTCGTCCACGGCGGCATGGCTGTATGCCAACTTCTACGGTCTGGCCAAGGTCGGCATCAACGGCCTCACTCAACAACTTTCGCGGGAGCTGGGTGGCCAGAACATCCGGATCAACGCGATCGCGCCCGGGCCCATCGACACCGAGGCCAACCGGACGACGACACCCAAGGAGATCATCGAAGACATCGTCAAGGGACTTCCATTGTCGCGCATGGGAACACCCGATGACCTGGTAGGCATGTGCCTGTTCCTGCTGAGCGATCAGGCATCCTGGATCACCGGGCAGATCTTCAACGTCGACGGTGGACAGATTTTCCGATCATGAATGACTTGTTGACGCTCGGTTGTGTCGGCCTGGGCAACATGGGCGCCGCGATGGCCAAGAAGATGACCGAATGGCCGGGCGGGATAACCGTTTACGACATCCGACCAGAGGCGATGACACCGTTGGTTGAAAAGGGCGCCAACCCGGCCGACAGCGTGGCCGACGTCGCCGCCGCTGACATCATCCACATCACCGTGCTCAACGACGCCCAGGTGCGGAAGGTCGTCGGCGAGCTGGCCGCCAACGCCAACCCCGGCACGGTCATTGCAATTCACTCCACCATCAGCGACACCACCGCTGTCGAGCTGGCAGCCGAACTCAAACCGCGAGGCATCCATATTGTTGACGCGCCGGTGAGCGGTGGCGCCGCCGCGGCAGCCAAGGGTGAGCTCGCAACCATGGTGGGCGCCGAGCGCGAGGTTTACGAGCGGATCAAGCCAGCGTTCAAGCATTGGGCGTCGATGGTCATCCACGCTGGTGAGCCGGGTGCGGGAACGCGAATGAAGTTGGCCCGCAATATGTTGACGTTCACCTCGTACGTGGCCGCGTGTGAAGCGATGAAGCTGGCCGAGGCGGCCGGCCTGGACCTGCAGGCGCTGGGACGAGTGGTGCGCCACACCGATGCGCTCACCGGCGGCCCAGGCGCGATCATGGTGCGCGAGGACATGAACGATCTGGATCCGGAGAACTTCCTGTACCAGCCGTTCCTGCACACCCGCGGACTGGGCGAGAAGGATCTGAGTCTGGCTCTAGCCTTGGGCGAGTCATTATCGGTGGACCTGCCGTTGGCGGAGGTCGCGCTCGAGCGTTTGGCTGCCGGCCTTGGGGTACCGCACGACGAGCAGGAGGACGCGTGATGGACGAACTGCGCCGAAGGGGCCTCGAGAAGATGAACGAGGTCTACGGCTGGGAGATGCCCAATACCGAGGGCGACCCCTACTTCGATCTGACGGTCGACCACCTGTTCGGGTCCATCTGGTCCCGACCGGGACTCTCGATGCGGGACAAGCGCATCATGACGCTGACCGCAGTCACCGCCATCGGCAATCGCGACCTGGCGGAGATCCAGATCAACGCCGCGCTGCTGAACGAGGAGCTCAGCGAGAGCGATTTGAAGGAAATGGCGCTGTTCCTCACGCACTATCTCGGGTTCCCTCTGGGGTCAGCCCTCAACGGCGCGGTAGACACCGTCGTGGCCAGACGCAAGAGGGCGGCGGCCAAGGGTGCGGCGGAAGACAAGAAAGCCAACGTCGAGCGCGCGCTCAAGATGAACTCCGGCGGCGACTAGGTCAGGTTCGCCGGCTGGCGGGCTGGGTCCACGCGCACACCACACCCGTTGGTGGCAGTCGGATTGAATGTTTCCTGACATTGCTCTCGTCGTGCGCGCGCAGGTGTTTTAAGGTTCCACCCGGCGAAACAGGTAGCAGATTGCTGCAGAGCTCAGGAAGTGGAGACCTCAGTGGGTCATACGATTGAAAAGACTTTTCGATTCGATGCCGGCCATCGATCGTTGGGTTTCAATTACAAGAAAGAGGAAACGATCCACGGGCATACCTGGCAATTGAAGCTGATACTAGAGTTCAAAGGCGAGTTGGACCGGATGAAAACCGTCTTTGACACCAATGATCTAGCGTTAATAGTCAAGCCCGTCATCGATGACTTGGACCACTCGTTCATCATCTGGGACAAGGATCCAATATTCGATGAGTTCCTCAAAGTCTGTGAACTCGCTGATATAGCGGACAAGGTCTACACGGTGGATTTCAACCCCACCATCGAAGGCCTCGTGCAGCACATTTACGAGCGAATAAGCGGCCGGCTACAACTCGACGGCTGCGCACTCAGACGAGCGGAACTGCACTGCGCCTCGACACTCAACGCTAGTTATGGGCTGGATTAACCGAAGGGAAGCCAACTATGCCCTACACCATCAAACAAACTATCCGGCTTGAAATGGGCCACCGCACCTGGACGCACGATATGCGCACGAGCCGCGGTGGCAGTGAGCTTTACACGTCGGATTTGGTGGCGAACAAGTGCGCGAATCTGCACGGTCACACGATATTCGTCTCGGTAACGCTGGTCGGTGACACCCTCGATGAGCAGTATTTCCTGCTCGACACCGACTTGCTGGTAAATGCGTTTCGGCCGATACTCGACGAGATGGACCACGCGTTCGTGATCGATCGGAGTGACCCGCTCTACGACGATATCGCTGCGGTCGCCAAAAAAGGCGGGCTCAAGTTGTGCACCGTGGACTTCTCACCTACTTTCGAAGCGCTGGTTCGGCACCTCTATGACCGTCTGCAATCGGTCATCGATGAGAACCAGCTGGCCGACCAACTCCGCATCGCCGAGATGAAGTTGCTCGGCGAACAAACGGTCGAGGCCACCTACTGCGGCGGATAGGCTCAGGGCGCGGCCGGACGTTGCGTCTTTCGCCAGCGCTCGTTGCCCGTGCTCTAGGACAACCCGTGAAACCTGCTGTTGCGGTGTTGCGGCTAGTGTGACCTGTCGTGCGCGTCCTGGTGATCGGCTCCGGTGCCCGTGAACATGCCCTCTTGCTGGCGCTCAGCAGAGACCCGCAGGTCACGGGATTGGTCATCGCGCCTGGCAACGCGGGCACCGCTCGGCTGGCCGAGCAACGCGACGTCGACGTCACCTCTACTGACCAGGTCGTCGCCCTGGCGCGCACGGTCGAGGCCGACCTCGTTGTCATCGGTCCGGAGGTGCCGCTCGTACTTGGGGTGGCCGACGCCCTGCGTGCCGCCGGCATCGTCTGTTTCGGACCCGGCAGGGACGCGGCGCGTATCGAAGGTTCGAAAGCCTTCGCCAAAGAAGTCATGGCCGCAGCCGGGGTCCGCACCGCGGCCAGTGAAATCGTGGACAACCCGGCGCATCTGGATGCGGCGCTCGATCGGTTCGGGCCGCCGTCCGGTGACCCGGCCTGGGTGGTCAAGGACGACTCGCTGGCCGCCGGCAAGGGCGTGGTGGTCACCGCGGATCGCGGCGCCGCCCGCGCCCATGCCGCCGGCCTGCTCGAATCGGGTCATCCGGTGCTGCTGGAATCGTTCCTGGACGGCCCCGAGGTTTCATTGTTCTGCGTGCTCGACGGCGCGACTGTGGTGCCGTTGCTACCGGCGCAGGACTTCAAGCGGGTCGGTGACGGCGACGCCGGTCCCAACACCGGCGGGATGGGCGCATATGCGCCGCTGTCGTGGCTGCCCGACGACGTCTACCGGGAGATCGTCGAGCGGGTCGTCGAACCCGTTGCGGCCGAACTCGTTCGGCGCGGCAGCCCGTTCTGTGGACTGCTCTACGCCGGCCTCGCGATCACGTCGAACGGGCCGGCGGTGATCGAATTCAACTGCCGCTTCGGCGATCCGGAGACACAAGCGGTTCTGGCCCTGCTGGAATCCCCGCTGGGCCAGCTACTGCACGCCGCCGGAAGCGGAAAGCTGGCCGACTTCGAACAGTTGCGCTGGCGGGACGGCTCCGCCGTCGCGGTGGTGCTGGCGGCCGAGAACTATCCCGGAAGGCCCCGGGTGGGCGACGTCATCGTCGGCTCCGAGGCGGAGGGTGTCCTGCACGCCGGCACCGCCCGCCGTAACGACGGAGCGATCATCTCCTCCGGCGGCCGGGTGCTGTCGGTCGTTGGTACCGGTGCCGACCTGTCCGAAGCACGCGCCCACGCATACGAGATACTGGGCTCGATCCGGTTGCCAGGCGGGCATTTTCGCACCGACATCGGCCAGCGTGCGGCCGAGGGGAAGATTCGCCTGTAGCAGCGCGGCCGCCTACTGCTGATATTGCGGACAGTAGACGGTGATCGCCGCATTGACTCCCGCGGCGGCCTGCGCGGGGGTGATGGTGTTGTTGCCGTTCACCGTTGCCTGAACGGAATCGTTGGGTGTTGCGCCGTTCTGCAGGCTCGCGCACACGGCGCGGCCGGTCGCGGCTGCGGTGGCGGGATCGGTGACCGTGAGACCGGGGATGGCGGACACCATATTGACGAAGGTCTGGTCCGGGTCGGGCGGCCGCTCTGGCGATGGATGCGCTTGCGCGGCGGGCACTTTCGGCACCGGAGCGGCCGGTGCGGAAACAGCGGCGGGGACCGACGCGCGAGGCGGCCCGGAGACAGAACCGGGGGGCGGTGCGGGGGACGGCGGTGCCGGCGCGTCGCTGGGCGGTGGCGCCACCGACGGCGGTGGCGGCGCGTCGCTGGGCGGTGGCGCCGCGGCCACCTGAGGCGGCGCCGCAGCCGCAGTAGGTGCGCGAACCTCCGAGCCGTTCCCCACCTGGTAGTCACCGGCACCGACACCGGCGAGCGCGATCGTTGTTGCTGCGGCCGCAAAGATCCGCCATCGCCGGCGTTGCGGTATCGCGGTGTCCGCTGCGCCCGGTGCCGCAGGCGTGGGGGTCCTGACCGCTACCGGTCTGGGCATGGTCCACACCGAATTCGTGTCTTGAGCTGTCGCATGCGCCGCCCGTGCGAAAGCTTCGGCGAATTGGCTGCAGCGGGCGAATCGCTCGGCCGGATCCTTCGCGAGCGCAATGGCGAAAACCGGGTCGAAAGCCTTGAGGGCCGGCTGGATGTCCGCCAGCTTCGGCGGCGGCGCGCTGAGGTGGCGGCTGATCACCACGGCAGGGTTGGTGTGCGGGAACAGGGTCGTTCCCGTCAGCAGATGGTAGGCGGTGGCCGCCAGCGCGTATTGGTCGGCGCGACCGTCGATCGGCTCATCCGTCAATTGCTCAGGTGCGGCATAGGGAAACGTGCCGATCATCATGTTCGTCGCGGTCAGGCCGCCGGTATCGCCGATGTTCCGCGCTATGCCGAAGTCGCCCAACAAGATCCGCTGCTCACTGGTCCCTGGATGGGAAATCAGGATGTTCGCCGGACCCACATCGCGGTGCAGAACATCATGGTGCAGATGTGCGTAATCGAGCGCGGTTGCGATCGCCTCGACAATGGCGGCCGTCTGCTTTACCGGCATGCCCGCCGGATAGTGGTCCCGCAACAAGGTCGCCGCATCGGTTCCGTCGACGAAGTCCATCGAAATCCACAGCTGTCCGTTGAACTCGCCACGGTCGTTGACGCGAACGATATTCGGGTGCCACAGCCCGGCCGCCAGGTCCGCCTCTCTGACAAAGCGCTGGCGATATGCGTCATCGGCAGATATGTCGTCGTTCAGGATCTTAAGCGCCTCGCGGCGCGGCAGTCGTGGATGCCGGGCGAGATACACCTCGCCCATTCCGCCGCGGCCGAGCAGCCGGTCGATTGTGTACCCGGCGAACACATCTCCGGCATTCACACCGATGCCGGCCCCGTCAGTAGATGAGCCGATCATTGCACCATCCATTACAGGAATGCCGGGCGCAGCCCCGGCGCTAGCCCGCAATCACTCCCGTAAGTTTACCCAGTGCGTTGCCCTGAAGTCACCTGCCGTTTCCTATGAGTTTACCTTTAGTTCATCTTGCCGGGGCGCCGCCTAGTGCGAGTATTGCGGGCAGTAGACCGTGATGGCGGCGTTGACGCCCGCGGCAGCCTGAGCGGGGGTGAGGCTCGAGTTGTTCCTCATCGTCGCCTGGACTGAGTCATTGGGGCTTCCGCCGTTTTGCATGCTCTTACAGATCGCGCGGCCGGTGGCGGCGGCTGTGGCGGGGTCGGTGACGGTGAGTCCTGGAATGCCGGTCAACGTATTGACGAACGTCTGGTCCGGGTCAGTGGGCCGTTGCGGTCGTTGTGGTGCGGGCGTTTTGGGATGCAGTGCGGCGGGGACTGGCGCACGAGGCACAACGGGCGCAGGGGCGGGGACTGGCGCACGAGGCACAACGGGCGCAGGGGCCGGGACCGCCGCCGGGGCGTCCTTCGGTGGCGGCGCCAACGTCGCGGCCGCATAAGAGTGTGCCGGCTGCGGGGATGCCGTGGGCCGACCGACGACGGGATTGTGGTCGGCGGCGCCGAGCGCGGCGAGGGCGGTCACCGCTGCAGTAGCCACGAGGCGCCAGCGGCTGCGATGGGGTGTAGCGGCGGACGCGGCGGCCGCCTTCGGGTGCTCGGGTGTCCTG
This sequence comes from Mycobacterium sp. ML4, assembly GCF_054515735.1. Classification (NCBI taxonomy): domain Bacteria; kingdom Bacillati; phylum Actinomycetota; class Actinomycetes; order Mycobacteriales; family Mycobacteriaceae; genus Mycobacterium; species Mycobacterium sp. ML4. The sequence goes on along the minus strand of NZ_JBTNSY010000008.1, from coordinate 12,008 downwards.
ATCGTGACGGCTCTGGGCATGGTGCAGACCGAATTGGTCTCTGCTTCGCCGCAGCGGGCGGTGCGAACGAAGGCGTCGGCGAAGTCACTGCATCGGATGTATCGCTCGGCCGGGTTCTTGGCCAGGGCCTTCGCGAACACCGGGTCGAAGCCCTGCAGGGCGGGGCGGGTGTCGGCCAGTGCCGGAGGGGGTGTGCTGAGGTGGCGGCTGATGACGGCGGCGGGGTTGGTGTGCGGGAAGAGGGTGGACCCGGTGAGCAGGTGGTAGGCGGTGGCCGCCAGCGCGTACTGGTCGGCGCGTCCGTCGATTGGTTCGTCTGTCAGCTGTTCGGGGGCGGCGTAAGGGAAAGTGCCGATGGTCATGTTCGTCGCGGTCAGGCCACCCACGTCATCGATGCTGCGCGCTATCCCGAAATCGGCCAGCAAGATCCGCTGTTCGGCGGTGCCCGGGGCGGCAAGCAGGATGTTCGCCGGGCTGACATCGCGGTGCAGGACCTCGTGATGCCGATGGGCGTGGTCGAGCGCGCTCGCGATTGCCATGACGATGGCGGCTACCTGGTTCGCGGGCAGGCCGGCCGGATACCGTTTGCGCAGCAAGCTCGCGGCGTCGGTTCCGTCGACGAAGTCCATCGACAGCCACAGCTGACCGCTGAACTCGCCACGGTCATTGATGCGCACGATGTTCGGATGCCACAGTGCGGCAGCCACATCCGCCTCTTTGATGAAGCGCTTGCGATACGCCGTGTCGACGGAAATGTCCTTGTTCAGGATCTTCAGCGCCTCGCGGCGCGGCAGGCGAGGATGCCGGGCGAGGTACACCTGACCCATTCCGCCTCGGCCGAGCAGGCGGTCAATTGTGTAGCCGGCGAACACATCTCCGGCATTCAAACCGATTCCGTTCCCCTCATCAACTGAGCGGGTCATCGCACCGTCCGTTATCACAATGGTGAGCGCCGCATCGGCACCGCCTCGAATGCACGCTTGAGTCTACGCGGCGTTGTGCCGCCAATTCACTCATGATTTCCTGTGAGCTTGCCGTCAAGTGATCTTCGCGGCAGCGGGTCTCACCCGACTGCAGCCTGCCCATCGCGGCGTGGGTCGCTCGCCGCGAGGTACCCGTCCTCCAGCCGCCAGATCGCCTGGCAGCTGCCGAAGGCACTGTAGTCGTCCACGCTGAGCAGGTCGTGCCCACGCTGGCGCAAGTCGTCGAGCGTCGCCGGTGGAAACCCGTTCTCGCAGGCCACCTGCATGCCGTCCAGCCAGCGAAAGCGTGGGCCGTCGCAAGCCGTTTGCGGATTCTGACCATAGTCGACGATGCGGACCAGCACCTGTACATGTCCCTGCGGCTGCATCGGACCGCCCATCACCCCGAAACTCGCAACCGGTGCCCCGTCCTTTGTCACAAAGCCCGGGATTATCGTGTGATAGGGCCGCTTGTTGGGTCCGACCTGATTTGGATGACCGGGCGTCGCAACGAAATTCGATCCTCTATTCTGCAGCGCGATGCCGGTGCCCGGCACCACCACTCCCGAACCGAAGCCCATGTAGTTCGATTGAATCATCGACACCATCATCCCCGCTGCATCCGCTGCGGTCAGGTAAACCGTTCCACCCCTGGGCGTTCCGGCCGAGGCCGGAATCGCCCGCTTGCGATCGATCAGCGCGGCCCGCTGCCTCACATACTCGCGGTCGAGGAGTTGGGCAGGCTCGACCGTCATGTAGTCGATGTCCGCGACGTAGGCCTGCGCATCGGCGAACGCCAACTTCAACGCCTCGATCTGCAGATGCACACTGTCGGCGGAATCGACTGCCAGCGACGACAAGTCGAAATGCTCCAGGATTCCCAGCGCAATAAGCGCCACGATACCGTGACCGTTCGGCGGAATCTCGTGAACGGTGTAGCCGCGGTAATCACCCGCGATCGTGTCAACCCAATCGGCCCGGTGCGCGGCCAGGTCGGTGGCTCGCAGCACGCCGCCGTTGGAGCTGGCATGCGCCTCCATCCGCTCGGCCAGTGTGCCGCGGTAGAACTCCTCGCCACCGGATGATGCGATCTGCTCGAGCGTCGCCGCTTGCTCGGGCAGCATGAACAGCTCCCCGGCCCTGGGGGCGCGCCCACCCGGCAGGAATGCGGCGGCGAAACCCGGCTGGGCTGCGAACACCGGAACCTGCGCTTCCCACTGCGCGGCGACGGTCGGCGAGACGAGAAAACCGTTGCGGGCGTAGGAGATAGCGGGATCGAACAGCCTCTCGAAAGGCAGTTTGCCAAATCCGGCATGTAACTGCGTCCAGGACGACACGGCCCCGGGCACCGTGACGGAATTCCAGCCGACGGCCGGAACCCCTTCATCGCCGAAGTATTGCGGGGTCCAAGCCGCGGGAGAGCGACCCGAGGCGTTGAGGCCGTGCAGTTGCGCGCCGTCCCAGACGATGGCGAAGGCATCCGACCCGATTCCGTTGGACACCGGTTCGACGACGGTGAGCGTGATCGCGGTGGCGATCGCCGCGTCGACCGCGTTCCCGCCGGCGGTGAGCATCGTCATCCCGGCCTGAGCGGCCAGCGGTTGGGAGGTGCATACGACGTTGGCGCCCAGCATGGGCGTGCGTGGCCAGCTGTAGGGGAAATCCCAGCCGAATGGTGTGCTCACCAGGGGAGCGTAACGGCCTACAAGGCCGCCGGGCGCAGTCTTGAAGAGCGGCGGCGAACGCTACGCCGTGAGGATCGGAGCCATCCACGTCAACTCGGCCGGCAGTTGTGAGCTCCAGAAGCCGCCGTCGTGACCGCCCGGTGAGAAACCACCCGCAGGAGGATTCGGCAGCTGAGCGATGAATTGCTTGGTGGCCGAGTAGAAGGGGTCGCTGTCGCCGCAATCGATCCTGATCGGGATGGAACCCAACGCCGGCATGCCCCAGACCGAGTTGGCCGCATAGTCCTCAGGCCCGTCGAACGCGCCCGGCGCGGCGGCACCGGCTGACGTCCACAGCGCGGGACTGACGGCGCAGATTGCCGCGGTGCGCCCCGCGCCGAGGCGGCCTCCGAGCAACAACGCCCCATAGCCACCCATCGACCAACCCAGGAATCCGACCCGCGAGGTGTCCACATCGTGGCCACCCAGCATCGGGATCAGTTCGTCCAGCACCATCGCACCGGCGTCATCGCCGGACGCGCGCTTGTGCCAATATCCGCCGCCACCGTCGACGGCGACCACCGCAAACGGCGGCAACCCGGCATCGACGGCTTGCGCCAGACCTTGCTCGACCCCGCCGGCCATCACGGTCGCCGCGTCGTTGCCTTTGCCGTGCAGAGCGATGACGGGGCGCAGTGGCCTGGTCTGACCCGGCGGCCGCGCGATCGCCCAGCTGGTCGATATCCCGCCCCGGGCAGCCGATACGAACGAGCCCGTCACCATGGTCGGCGCGGCCTGGGCCGGGGGTGCGGGATCCTGTGGTCGTGCCGGCGCCAATGGAACGTTTGTCCCAGTCCAGGAAGCCGGCGCGGCTCCCGAGGTTCGGGGCTGAAACAGCACGTCGAGCGCATATGCGCCGCCCGCGCCGCATGCCGCGGCAGCGCCGAGACGCAGCACGGCGCGGCGGCTGATGTCTGGCATGCGGGCCATCATGCCATGTTCGTTTCGCGAAAATGGCAATGCAGTACCACTTTGGCTGGCAGCATGGGTGGGCGTGACAGCAGCAGTTACTCCCAAGGGGGAACGTCGGCGGTATGCGTTGGTGAGCGCTGCCGCCGAGCTGCTCGGCGAGGGTGGGTTCGAAGCGGTGCGCCATCGTGCGGTTGCCCGGCGAGCCGGCCTGCCATTGGCGTCTACTACCTATTACTTCTCGTCGCTCGACGATCTGATCGCCCGCGCGGTCGAACATATCGGGATGATCGAGGTGGCGCAGCTGCGGGCCCGGGTCAATGGCCTGTCCCGACGGCGCCGCGGGCCCGAGACCACCGCTGAGGTGCTGGTCGATCTGCTGGTGGGGGACGTATCCGGACCTGGGCTCGCTGAGCAGCTGATATCCCGGTACGAACGCCACATCGCGTGTACCCGCCTACCCGCCTTGCGGGAGAGCATGCGGCGCAGCTTGCGGCAGCGGGCCGAGGCGGTCGCTGAGGCCATCGAGAGGTCGGGACGGTTGGTCCAGATTGAATTGGTGTGCACCCTGATCTGCGCCGTCGACGGATCAGTGGTCTCCGCGCTGGTCGAAGGACGGGATCCGCGCGCCGCCGCGATGGCGACCGTCATCGATTTGATCGAGGTGCTGGCGCCCGTCGATCAACCGCCCGCACACGTGGTGAGCACGTCTGCGGGCAACGACGGCGTGGCGATATAGCCGGTCGCCGCGTCACCGTAGATCGTGATGTGGTCGGGGCGGCGCTGCGCATACAGCGCCACATACGCGCAGACCACGGCATCCACCGGATCTTCGGCGCGCCGCAGGTCGCTTTTGCGTCCGGCGGCCAATACCGATTCGCGCAGTCGGACCCATTCGGGGTGGTCACGCACGTGTAGCGGTACTGGCGCCTCGGCCAGCGTCTCGATGAGATCCATCAGTCGCAGCAGCTCCGACCTGAGCTGGCTGACGTCGCGGCCGGGCTTGGCCTTGTACTTCAGGGTGCGGGGCAGCCGGAACAGCGCCACCGTCGCGGCGTGCGGATACACCTCGAGTGCGCGCCGGGTGACCCCTGCGTACGGATCGAGGCTGAGGTTCAGCGCGTACGCGAGGCGTGCGGCTCGCGGTCCGTCGGCGAATTCCGGTTTGCCGGTGTTGGCCGGATGCGCGCCGGCTTCGAATCTCCGGAAATCCCGATTGAGCGCGGACTCCGCCGGACGTTGACCGGCCGGATTGGTCACCACCAGCGGCGCGTCGAAGCCAACCACGCAGTCGCCACGCGTGGCGGGGCGCAGGGCCGCGAGCACGTCGTCGTCGGAGCGGGCGGCGCCCACGCGGACGAGCGCACCCTCTTCGTCCACGACGGCAACTCCGGTCGGGTTGCGCCCCGCCCAGGCCAGGTCGACGCCGGCGAAGTACATCAAGGCATCATGTCACTTCCGCACCGTCGATCTCTGCCGGGAGCGCGCCGCGCTGTGCCCGCCTGAAGGCGACACCCATACTTTGTCGCTGTGAGACGGGCAGCGTGTGGGCCGCCTGATCGGGGGGCTGCTGTGCCAGTTGAGATGTGGCCGGTCGACGATGGGCCCGTCCTCGGACCGACCGTAAGCTGTGTGTTCGTGAGCATTCCCAACGTGCTGGCCAGCCGGTACTCAAGCGCCGAGATGGTGGCGATCTGGTCGCCCGAGGCCAAGGTGATGGCCGAACGGCGGCTGTGGTTGGCGGTGCTTCGCGCGCAGGCGGGACTCGGGGTGGACGTGCCAAAACAAGCCATCGCCGACTACGAGCGGGTGCTGGACAACGTCGATCTGGCATCGATCGCGGCGCGCGAGCGGGTGCTGCGCCACGACGTCAAGGCCCGCATCGAAGAATTCAACGCACTGGCCGGCCATGAGCACGTGCACAAAGGGATGACCAGCCGCGACCTGACGGAAAACGTGGAGCAGTTGCAGATCCGGCAGTCGCTGGAGCTGGTCTTCGCCCATGGAGTGGCGGTGGTTGCACGCCTTGCCGAGCGCGCGGTCGGCTACCGCGACGTGGTGATGGCCGGGCGCAGCCACAACGTCGCCGCCCAGGCCACCACCCTGGGCAAGCGGTTCGCCTCGGCCGCGCAGGAGACGCTGATCGCTTTGACCAGGCTGCGGGAGCTGATCGACCGCTACCCGCTGCGCGGCATCAAGGGCCCGATGGGCACCGCGCAGGACATGCTCGATCTGCTCGACGGCGATGCGGCCAAACTGGCTGCGCTCGAGCAGCAGGTGGCCGAATTTCTGGGATTCGCAACGGTATTGCACAGCGTCGGGCAGGTATATCCGCGTTCGCTGGACCACGACGTGATCTCCGCGTTGGTCCAGCTGGGCGCGGGACCGTCGTCGCTGGCCCACACCATCCGGTTGATGGCCGGGCACGAGCTGGTCACCGAGGGGTTCGCCGAAGGTCAGGTCGGCTCGTCGGCGATGCCGCACAAGATGAACACCCGCAGCTGCGAACGGGTCAACGGGCTGCAGGTGGTGCTGCGTGGCTACGCCTCGATGGCCGCCGAACTGGCCGGCGCGCAGTGGAACGAGGGCGACGTCTTCTGCTCTGTGGTGCGTCGAGTTGCGTTGCCGGACAGCTTCTTTGCCATCGACGGGCAGATCGAGACGTTCCTGACGGTGCTCGACGAGTTCGGCGCGTACCCGGCGGTGATCCAGCGCGAGCTGGACCGCTATCTGCCGTTCCTGGCGACCACCAAGGTTCTGATCGCGGCCGTGCGCGCTGGTGTGGGCCGCGAGTCCGCGCACCACGTGATCCGCGAGCACGCGGTGGCCACCGCGCTGGCCATGCGGGAACGCGGCGCCGAGCCCGATCTGCTGGACCGGTTGGCCGCCGACGAGCGGCTGCCGCTGGACCGGGAGGCGCTCGACGCCGCACTGGCCGACAAGGAGGCCTTCGTCGGCGCGGCCGGTGACCAGGTCGACGAGGTGGCCGCCCAGGTCGACGAACTGGTGAGCCGCCATCCGGAGGCGGCCAAGTACACGCCGGAGGCCATCCTGTGACTCTTGGCGTTGCCAGCATCGATTTCACCGATCTGGACAACTTCGCCAACGGGTTCCCGCACGAGTTGTTCGCTGTCCACCGCCGCCAGGCGCCGGTGTTCTGGCACGAACCCACCGACAACACCCCCGATGGCGAAGGCTTCTGGTCGGTGGCCACCCACGCCGAAACCCTTGAGGTATTGCGTGATCCGGTGACTTATTCCTCGGTCACCGGCGGCACCCGCCCGTTCGGTGGCACCCTGCTGCAGGATCTGGCCATCGCGGGTCAAGTGCTCAACATGATGGACGACCCCCGGCACTCGCAGATCCGGCGGCTGGTCAGCTCCGGACTCACAGCACGGATGGTTCGCCGGGTCGAGGACGATCTGCGGACCCGGGCGCGTCGCCTGCTAAATGACGTGGTGCCGGGGCAGCCGTTCGACTTCCTGGTCGACATCGCCGCCGAGCTGCCGATGCAGATGATCTGCATTCTGCTGGGAGTGCCTGAGAGCGAACGGCATTGGCTCTTCGAGGCTATCGAACCGCAATTCGACTTCGGTGGCTCGCGCAAGGCGGCGCTGTCGCAGCTGTCGATCTTGGGGAAAGCCGAGGCGGCCGGGTCGCGGATGTTCAGCTACGGGCAGGAGTTGATCGCCGCCAAGCGCGCCCACCCCACCGACGACATGTTGTCGGTGGTCGCCAACGCCACGGTCGACGAGGGCGAATCGCAAGCGTTGTCCGACCTCGAGGTGTACCTGTTCTTCAGTCTGCTGTTCAGCGCCGGGGCCGAAACGACGCGCAATGCGGTCGCCGGCGGGTTGTTGGCGCTGGCCCAGCATCCGGACCAAATGCAGGCGCTGCGTTCCGATTTCACGTTGTTGCCGACAGCGATCGAGGAGATCATTCGGTGGACCTCGCCGTCACCCTCCAAGCGGCGCACCGCCACCCGCGACGTCACCCTCGGCGGCCACTCGATCGCGGCGGGCCAGAAAGTGCAGATCTGGGAAGGCTCGGCCAATCGCGATGACACTGTCTTCGAGCGCGCGGCACAGTTCGACATCACCCGTAAACCTAATCCGCACTTGGGATTCGGTCAGGGAGTGCATTACTGCCTGGGTGCCAACCTGGCCCGGCTGGAGCTCCGGGTGCTCTACGAGGAACTGCTGTCGCGGTTCGGCGCCGTTGCACTGGTGCAGCCACCGGAGTGGACGCGCAGCAACCGGCACACCGGCATCCGGCATCTGGTCGTGGAACTGCACGAGGGTAAGTGAGGCCGCCGCCCGACGTGTTCGCCGCCGTCATGGCGACCGGAATATTGTCGATTGCGCGTGGGTGACCGCCACACTGTGGATACCACCGCTGATCCACTTCGGCCTGCAAAGGATCAGCCGCGACCCGGCAGCCTGCAGTTCGCCGGAGTGTGGTGGGCCATGGTCTTCCCCCTCGGCATGTACTCCGCGGCCACGGCCGCGATTGCGGCCGAACTGCCCAATCCGGCGCTGGGCAACCGTCTCGCTGGTGTTCTTCTGGGTCGCGCCGACGGCATGGGTGATCGTCGTCGTGTGGGGGCTGTTGAAGCTGCGCAGCCCGGCGTAGCCGGCGCTACTGGTCAGGGCATCCGTAACCTGATGCCCGCGGCCCGCAGTTCCAGTGCGGCCAACCCCCGGATCACCATCGGGTCCTCGTGACGCCACCCGCCGACCGGGTCGGCGCTTACCGCCGCCAGTTTGGCAGGCGAGCGGTTGGCTAACGCGCGCAGCGCCAACAGTTGCTGTCCGGATGCGGTCGCCGCCAACGCGGTCACCACCCACTTGCGCCGAAAGAACCGCCACCGCAGCAGCAGCCACGGCACGGTCACCGCGAGAATCGGCGGCGACGCGACCGCCAGTGCCAGCACCCAGGCCAGCCAGCTCGCCGTGTAATCGAGGTTGTGGCCCGCGCCCGCCACATCCAGGGCCGCCTGGCTGGCGGCGTCCAAAGGCTTACCGAGCGCATCACCCAACAGCGGGACGTTGTGCGCACCGCGCCCCGCCGAGGCCAGATTGTTGGCCAGATCCTTCGAACCGGTTTCGACTTGACGGCCCGCCTCGGCGATGGTCGCGATCGCATCATGCACGGCGATACCGACGAACACCCAGATCGCCGTCCACAGCGAAATGGTGATATCGCTGATCAGTTGACCGAAGAGGCGGAAAGGTCGGGTGGAGTAGGGCAGGTACCTCGTCATAACAGTGATACCAGCACAGCTCACCCCGGAATGGGTCCGGCGCGCCCGATAGGCTGACCCGATGCGACCCCCATTGTCGGATTACCAGCATCTGGCCAGCGGCAAGGTTCGCGAGATCTACGGTGTCGATGACGATCACCTGCTGTTGGTCGCCACCGACCGGATCTCCGCGTACGACTTCATCCTGGACAGCACGATTCCGGACAAGGGCCGCATCCTGACCGCGATGAGCGTGTTCTTCTTCGGACTCGTGGACGCCTCGAATCATCTGGCCGGACCACCCGATGACCCGCGTATCCCCGAGGAGGTACTCGGCCGCGCGCTCGTCGTACATCGGCTGAAGATGCTCGAGGTGGAGTGCGTGGCCCGCGGTTACCTGACCGGTTCGGGGTTGCTCGACTATCAGGCGACCGGAAAGGTCTGCGGTATCGCGTTGCCTCCTGGCTTGGTCGAGGCCAGCAAGTTTGCCGAGCCCTTGTTCACCCCGGCGACCAAAGCGGAGCTCGGCAGCCATGACGAGAACATCTCCTTCCAGCGGGTGATCGAACTGGTCGGCGCAGTGGTGGCCAACCAGCTCCGTGACCGCACCCTGCAGATTTACGTGCAGGCCGCCGACCACGCCCTGACCAGAGGAATCATCATCGCCGATACCAAGTTTGAATTCGGCACGGATCGAAACGGCAATCTCCTGCTGGCCGACGAGATCTTCACGCCCGACTCCTCGCGCTACTGGCCGGCCGACGAATACCGGCCCGGGGTGGTGCAGAACAGCTTCGACAAGCAGTTCGTCCGCAACTGGCTCACCAGCCCCGAATCCGGCTGGGACCGTCATGGCACCGAACCTCCACCACCACTGCCCGACGGCATCATCGATGCTACCCGCGAGCGTTACATCGATGCCTACGAACGGATTTCGGGCCTGAGCTTCGGCGACTGGATCGGTGCATGACGAGCGAGTCGGTGCCACCCACGGCCAAACGCGTGGAGACACGCCGCGAACATCACGGCGACGTCTTCATCGACCCGTATGAGTGGTTGCGGGACAAGGACAGTCCCGAGGTCATCGGCCACCTCGAGGCCGAGAACGATTACACGGACCGCACTACCGCTCATCTCGAGCCGCTGCGGCAACAGATCTTCGACGAGATCAAGTCGCGCACCAAGGAGACCGACCTGTCGGTGCCGACCCGGCGCGGTGCGTGGTGGTATTACGCCCGCACCTTCGAGGGAAAGCAGTACGGCGTCCACTGCCGTTGCCCTGTCAGCGATCCCGATGATTGGAGCCCGCCGCAGTTCGACGAGCACACGGAAATTCCGGGTGAACAGATACTGCTCGACGAGAACGCCGAAGCTGAAGGTCACGACTTCTTCGCCCTCGGAGCGGCCAGCGTCAGTATCGATGCCAATCTGCTGGCCTACTCCGTCGATATCAAAGGCGACGAACGATACACGTTGCGGTTCAAGGATTTACGCACCGCCGAGCGCTATCCCGACGAGATCAGGGACATCGGCGCGGGAGCGACCTGGGCGGCCGACAACCGCACCGTCTACTACAGCACGGTGGACGAGGCTTGGCGTCCCGACACGGTGTGGCGGTACCGACTCGGTTCCGGCGGATCACCGGAGCAGGTCTATCACGAACCCGACGAGCGGTTCTGGCTGGGCGTGGGCCGCACCCGCAGCAACGCCTACATGCTGATCGCAGCCGGATCGTCGGTCACCTCGGAGGTGCGTTACGCCGACGCCGCCGATCCCGACGCTCAGTTCAGGGTGGTGCTCCCGCGTCGTGAAGGCGTCGAGTACTCCTTAGAGCACGCGGTGGTGGGGGACCATGAGCGGTTCTTGATCCTGCACAACGACGACGCGGTGAACTTCACACTGGTAGAGGCGCCGGTGGCCGATCCGACGCAGCAACGCCTGCTGATCGCGCACCGCGACGACGTGCGCCTCGATGGCGTGGACGCGTTCGCCGACCACCTGGTGGTCAGCTATCGGCGAGCAGCGCTCCCGCGAATTCAACTGTGGCCGTTCGGTTCTGACGGCAATTACGCTGATCCGCAGGAGATCTCGTTCGACTCCGAGCTGATGTCGGCCGGACTGGGGGCCAACCCGAACTGGCGCTCTCCGAAGCTGCGGGTGGGAGCCGGATCCTTCGTCACGCCGGCCCGGATCTACGACATGGACCTGACCACGGGCGAGCGCACCCTGCTCAAGGAGCAGCCGGTGCTGGGCGGTTACCGCCGTGAGGACTACGTGGAGCGGCGCGACTGGGCCCAGGCAGCGGACGGCGCCCGGGTACCCATCTCCATCGTCTTCAAGGCGGGCACCGAATTCCCGGCACCTGCATTGATTTACGGTTACGGCGCCTACGAGATCTGTGAGGATCCAAGGTTTTCCATCGCCCGGCTGTCCCTGCTGGACCGGGGCATGGTGTTCGTGATCGCCCATGTCCGAGGCGGTGGCGAGATGGGCCGGTTATGGTATGAGCACGGCAAGCTGCTGGAGAAGAAAAACACGTTCACCGACTTCATCGCGGTGGCAGAGCATCTCGTCGACACGGGGCTGACCAGTCCGCAGCAGTTGGTGGCACTGGGGGGCAGCGCCGGCGGGCTCCTCATGGGCGCGGTGGCCAACATGGCGCCGGAACTGTTCGCCGGCATCCTGGCGCAGGTGCCGTTCGTCGACCCATTGACCACCATCCTGAATCCGTCGCTGCCGCTGACCGTCACCGAGTGGGACGAATGGGGAAACCCGTTGGCCGACAGCGACGTATACGCTTACATGAAGTCCTACTCGCCGTACGAGAATGTCGAGGCCAAGAACTATCCCGCGATCCTGGCGATGACGTCGCTGAATGACACTCGGGTCTACTACGTCGAACCCGCCAAGTGGGTCGCCGCGTTGCGGCACGCCAACACCGACGGCAGCCCGGTGCTGTTGAAGACCCAGATGAACGCCGGGCACGGTGGCATCAGCGGGCGCTATGAACGGTGGAAGGAAACCGCTTTTCAGTACTCGTGGTTGCTGGCCGCCGCCGGTTGTGGCAGCGGCGCAGGGCGGGGCAAATAGTCGTCGGGGCTCAGCTCCTGCGCCAGAAGCCGGAAAGCTGCTTGCCAATGTTAAAGCCACCCGAATTGAACTCGCCCGAGT
>NZ_JBTNSY010000007.1:0-267627 GCF_054515735.1 Mycobacterium sp. ML4 | reverse complement strand
CGGGACCGCGTGATTTCCTGACCGACCAGCCACGGAAGCGGTGAGCGGTCGGTGCCGTCTGCACCCGCGCCGGCGATGTGAGTCGTGCGGTATCCGGGTCGGCTGTACGTCCTTATCCAGCATCTGAATTCGACGATTCCGCCCGGCGTCCCGCTGCGGCGATCGGCACGCAACAACGCAGCACCACAACGGCATCCGCCGCAAGGACCGCGGCGCCCACGGCTCCCGCCGACTGGGAGGCTAGCTCCGCTTGGCGGCCTTCTTCACCGGTGCTTTCTTCGCCGGCGCCTTGCGCGTGGTTTTCTTCGCGGTCCGTTTCACCGGTCCGCGGGCCTTGCGGTCGGCCAGCAGCTCGGCGGCCCGCTCATCGGTGATCGACATCACGTCGTCGCCCTTGCGCAGGCTGGCGTTGGTTTCGCCGTCGGTGACATACGGTCCGAACCGGCCGTCCTTGATCACCATGGGCTTGCCCGAGGCCGGGTCGGTACCCAGCTCGCGCAGCGGCGGCGCCGAAGCGGCCTGGCGCCCCGAACGTTTGGGCTCGGAGTAGATCTGAAGCGCTTCGTCCAGGGTGATGGTGAACATCTGTTCCTCGGTCTGCAGCGACCGGGAATCGGTACCGCGCTTGAGGTATGGGCCGTAGCGTCCGTTCTGGGCGGTGATCTCCTCACCGGAGGCCGGGTCCACCCCCACCACCCGCGGCAACGACAGCAGCTTGAGCGCGTCCTCCAGCGTCACCGTCTGCAGATCCATACTGCGCAGCAGCGAACCCGTCCGCGGCTTGGGGCCGGTGGGCTTCTTGCCCTTCTTCGCCCCGGCGCCGCCCTCGTCGCCACCCTCGGACTTGGGCAGCACCTCGGTCACGTACGGACCGTAGCGGCCGTCCTTGGCAACGATTTCGTGGCCGGTCTGCGGGTCTACGCCCAGCACCCGCCCCTCCTGTGGAGTGGCGAAGAGCTCTTCTGCCACTTCAAGAGTCAGCTCGTCGGGAGTGAGCGAGTCGTTGAGGTTGGCTCGCTGCGGAGTCGGTTCACCGCCGTCACCGGGCACCGTGCGCTCCAGATACGGCCCGTTCTTGCCGACCCTGACATACACGGGGCGACCTTCAGCGTCGTCAAATACCTTGATGGAGTTGACTTCTCGCGCGTCTATGCCCTCCAGATTGACACCGACCAGCTTCTTGAGGCCGCCGGAGCGGGCTACCGAGTCGGGCACCCCGTGGTCGCCGCCGAAATAGAAGTTGTTGAGCCAGTTGGTGCGTCGCTCATTGCCGGAGGCGATGGCGTCGAGCTCGTCCTCCATCGCTGCGGTGAAGTCGTAGTCGACCAGACGGCCGAAATGCTGCTCCAGCAATCCGATTACCGCGAACGCGACCCAGGACGGCACCAGCGCACTGCCCTTCTTGTACACATAGCCGCGATCCTGAATCGTCTTGATGATCGACGAGTATGTGGACGGCCGGCCGATCCCCAACTCCTCCAGCGCTTTCACCAGCGAGGCTTCGGTGTAGCGCGCGGGTGGGTTGGTGGAGTGACCGTCCGGCGTCAGCTCGATGGCGTCCAGTCGCTGTCCCGGCGACAGGTTGGGCAACCGGCGTTCGGCGTCGTCGGCCTCGCCCCCGGCCAGTTCGTCGACGGTCTCGACGTAGGCCTTGAGGAAGCCCGGGAAGGTCAGAGTGCGGCCCGATGCCGAGAACACCACCTGCTGCTCAGCGGCCCGGCCCTCAATGCGAAGGCTCAGCGTGGTGCCCCGCGCATCGGCCATCTGCGAGGCCACCGTGCGTTGCCAGATCAGCTCGTAGAGCCGGAATTCATCGCCGTCAAGCTCGCGGCGCACCGCGTCAGGGGTTGCGAACGTTTCTCCGGCGGGCCGGATCGCCTCGTGCGCCTCCTGGGCGTTCTTCACCTTGCGGGTGTACTGCCGCGGCGACGGGGAGACGTATTCCTCGCCGTAGAGCTGCCGCGCCTGGTTACGCGCGGCGTTGATGGCCGATGACGACAGAGTCGTCGAGTCGGTACGCATATAAGTGATGTAGCCGTTCTCGTACAGCCGCTGCGCGATGCTCATCGTGCGTTCGGAGGAGAACCGCAGCTTGCGGCCCGCCTCCTGCTGCAGCGTCGACGTCATGAACGGCGGGTACGGACGGCGGGTGTAGGGCTTTTCCTCGGCCGAGGCGACGCTGAGCTGCGCGCCCTGCAGGTTACGGGCCAAGTTCGTCGCACCGGCCTCGTCGAGCACCACGACTTCGTCGGCCTTGCGCAGCGCGCCCAGCGAGTCGAAGTCGCGGCCGGTGGCCACGCGCAGTCCATCGACGTTGGTCAGGCGCGCCGTGAACGTCGGCGGTTGGGCCTGGGGGTCGGACCGACTGGCGTCCAGCCGGGCCAGAATGTCCCAGTAGGACGCGCTGCGGAACGCCATGCGGTCGCGTTCGCGCTGCACGATGATGCGGGTGGCCACCGATTGGACACGACCCGCAGACAGCTTCGGCGCCACTTTCTTCCACAGCACCGGGCTGACCTCGTAGCCGTACAGCCGGTCCAGGATGCGGCGGGTCTCCTGCGCGTCGACCAGGTCGATGTCCAGGTCGCGCGGGTTTTCCGCGGCCTCGAGGATGGCCGGTTCGGTGATCTCGTGGAAGACCATCCGTTTGACCGGAATGCGCGGCTTGAGTGTCTCCATCAGATGCCAGGCGATCGCCTCGCCCTCGCGGTCACCATCCGTTGCCAGGTAGAGCTCGTCGACGTCTTTGAGCAGGCCCTTGAGCTCGGTGACGGTGCTCTTCTTCTCCGGGCTGATGATGTAGAGCGGTTCGAAATCGGCGTCGACGTTGACTCCCAGCCGCGCCCACGGCTCGGATTTGAACTTCGCGGGCACGTCGGCGGCGGCCCGGGGCAGGTCGCGGATGTGACCACGCGAGGACTCGACGATGTAATTGGAGCCGAGGTAACCAGCGAGTTTGCGCGCCTTGGTCGGCGACTCCACGATCACGAGTCGCCGGGTGCTCCCGTTTCTGCCACTGCTAGCCCTCTTGGGGGCCCGGTCAACCAACTGCGCCTACGCTCCATCTCCTATGTCGGTCCCTGGGCGGAACCGTCTCGCAGCAACAATGACAGGGCGGCTCCCCGATATTCCGGATTTCCGGTGATCCATCGGTCCGCCGCCGTGCCTTGCCCCCGCGGGCAACTGACAATTTCGCACCATTAGGCGGGCCCGCGCAAACCGGGCCGCGTTGGCATGGGTCGCGGGGGGTCGTCAAACCCGTGGCCACTGCGCTGCCGCCGCCGCACCGTCTGGAGCCTCACCGACGTTCTCTACCAGGCGAGACAGGCGCCGACGGCCGCTGATCCGCAACGCCGGGCGGGCGCCGCGGGTGCCGATCAGAGTGGGAGCGATGCCCACCCGCATCAGCGCCGACGCCAGCGGCGAGTGGGTGTCAGGTGCGTGCGGATCAAGCCCGAGTAGATAACGGTCACCCTCAGAGCTGCCCGCCGCCAGGGTCCAGGCCCGCAGCTCCCGCGGCCCGGGCAACCAGCGCGGTGGAACCGTCTTGACGGCACCTCGCGTCCATTCGGTGGCGATAGTGCGTAGCGACGGGTCCGCGGCGGTTCGCACCAACGGGTGGTTCTCGTCGGTCCGGGTGATTTCGGGGACCAGGCCGGCCTCCCGGATCATCTCGGCCAGCGCTGCGGCACGCCAGGTCCCGTCGACGACCACCGACAACCTCGCACCGGTCCCCACCAGCACTATCTGGCCGGGCGCCGCCAGCAGTCCGCACAGATCCCCAACCGCGGGCGGCACCGACTCCGCCGCGAAGAAGGAAAGCTGGCTCACGCCACAGACAGTAGGCCAGCGAGTGGACCCGCCGCTGCTCCGCACCGGCGCGGCGGGCCGGTGCGCGCCGGGCAGAAACGAAAACCCCCGGACGGCGCCGGGGGTTCCGTTGGAGAATCTGCTCGAATCAGAGCGAGCGGACTCCGGTGGCCTGGGGGCCCTTAGGGCTGTGGCCGATCTCGAACTCGACCTTCTGGTTTTCTTCGAGGGTGCGGAAGCCCGTCCCCTGGATCTCCGTGTAGTGGACAAATACATCCGCGGATCCATCTTCGGGGGCGATGAAGCCAAAGCCCTTCTCCGCGTTGAACCACTTCACAGTTCCCTGTGGCATTTCTCGATCTTTCCTTTTCTTCGGGTTCGGGGCGCCGCCTTTCGGTGCCCCGGGCCAGCCACGACCGCCATACCTTCGCGGAGTCGCCGGAACTTCACCCGACAGATAACCTCGCAGGAACCGCGACCGCAACGTCGATCCTGCGAAAGTTTTACACGAACACAGAAGCTGCGACCGCAATTAGTCAACCATGTTCATCGCGTCGGCGACAGACCACGGGCACAGACTGGTTACTCACGGGCGTGGATCGGCGGGTGAATTTACGTCAGTGTCATCCTGCGGGGCCGAACCCGGTCCTCGAGGGCTCAGGAAAGGTGGTTGATGACGAGTTTCGGCAGCGAGTTGCTGGTCGCCGCCCTCGCCGGCGCGGCGCCGGATGAGCACCCATTGCGCCACAGCGCCGAGTTGCCGCCCAGGGTCGGCCGGCCGCAGGACTGGCCGGCGTGGGTGCGGCCGGACGTGGTGCGCGCGTTCACCGACCGGGGCATCCGGATGCCGTGGTCACACCAGGTACGCGCCGCCGACCTCGCACACTCCGGACGTCATGTGGTGGTCAGCACCGGCACCGCATCGGGAAAGTCGCTGGCCTATCAGCTTCCGGTGCTCAATGCCCTGGCCGGCGACCCGCGGGCGCGGGTGCTCTATCTGTCGCCCACCAAGGCGCTGGGACGTGACCAACTGCGCGCGGCCGACGCTCTTGTCGCCGCGGCTGCCCTCAACGACGTCGCACCCACCGCCTACGACGGCGACAGTCCCGCCGAGGTGCGCCGATTCGCGCGCGAACGTTCCCGGTGGATCTTTTCGAACCCGGACATGACCCACGTGTCGATACTGCGCAACCACGCCCGCTGGGCGGTCCTGCTGCGCGGTCTTCGTTTCGTCGTTGTCGATGAATGCCATTATTACCGCGGGGTTTTCGGCTCCAACGTGGCCATGGTGCTGCGCCGTCTGTTACGGCTGTGCGCGCGTTACTCGTCGTATCCGACGGTGATCTTCGCCAGCGCGACGACGGACTCACCCGGCATGACGGCCTCCGAGCTGATCGGTCAACAGGTCACCGAGGTCACCGAGGACGGTTCCCCGCAAGGTGCCCGCACGGTGGCGCTGTGGGAGCCGGCGCTGCTGACCGACCTGGTGGGCGAAAACGGAGCCCCGGTCCGCCGGTCGGCGGGCGCCGAGGCCGCCCGGGTGATGGCCGACCTGATCGTCGAGGGCGCGCAGACGTTGACGTTCGTGCGGTCCCGGCGTGCGGCCGAACTGACCGCCCTGGGGACACGGGCCCGTCTGGCCGAGGTCGCGCCCGCGCTGTCGGGCACCGTCGCGTCGTATCGGGCCGGCTACCTGGCCGAGGACCGCAGTGCGCTGGAGAACGATCTGGCCGAGGGCCGGCTGCGCGGGCTGGCCACCACCAACGCCCTGGAGCTGGGTGTCGACATCGCCGGGCTGGACGCGGTCGTGTTGGCCGGGTTCCCGGGCACGGTCGCGTCGTTCTGGCAGCAGGCAGGCCGATCGGGGCGCCGCGGGCAGGGCGCACTGGTGCTGCTGATCGCCCGGGACGATCCACTGGACACCTACCTCGTGCATCACCCCGCCGCGTTGCTGGACAAGCCGGTGGAACGAGTCGTCATCGACCCTCGCAATCCCTATCTTCTCGGACCGCAATTGCTTTGCGCAGCAACCGAACTTCCACTCGATGAGGCCGAAGTCCGGTCGCTGGACGCGATTGAGGTCGCGGCGGGTCTTCTCGACGACGGCTTGCTGAAACGGCGGGGCGGCAAGTACTTTCCCGCTCCGGGCATGGAGCCGCATGCGGCCGTCGACATTCGGGGGTCCATCGGCGGGCAGATCGCCATCGTCGAATCCGAAACCGGTCGCCTGTTGGGCAACGCCGGCGTCGGGCAGGCGCCGGCGTGCGTGCATCCCGGCGCGGTATATCTGCATCAGGGCGAGAGCTACGTCGTCGACTCACTGGACTTGGACGAGGGCATTGCCTTCGTCCACGCCGAGGATCCCGGCTACAGCACTTTCGCGCGGGAGATCACCGACATCGCGGTGACCGGACAGGGCGAGCGTTCTGCCTTCGGAGCGGTCACGCTGGGCCTGGTCCCGGTGACCGTCACTCACCGGGTGATCGGTTACCTGCGCCGTCGTGGCAACGGCGAGGTGATCGACTTCGTCGAACTCAGCATGCCGCAACATTCGCTGCCCACCACCGCGGTGATGTACACCATCGATCCGGATGCGTTGTCTCGCCACGGTATTGAAGCGGTACGGATTCCGGGCTCCCTACATGCCGCCGAACATGCCGCGATCGGGTTGCTGCCGTTGGTCGCCAGTTGCGACCGCGGGGACATCGGCGGGCTGTCCACCGCGCTCGGCCCCGACGGCCTGCCGACCGTATTCGTCTACGACGGGCATCCGGGTGGAGCGGGATTCGCAGAACGCGGCTTCCGCCGGGCGGCGACCTGGCTGGGAGCCACCGCCGCGGCCATCCGGGCCTGCGAATGCCCGCGCGGATGCCCCTCGTGTGTGCAATCGCCGAAATGCGGCAACGGCAACGACCCACTGGACAAAGCGGGCGCGGTGCAGGTGCTGCGGCTGGTGCTGGCGGAGTTGGGTCGCGCCGAACAACTCGTCCTCCCTCGATAGGGGGAGAAAGTTTCGTACTCCGAACCCGCCGATTGACCGAGGGTGCTGTGGCCCCTGCTGCGCGACGGTGGTAGCCGGAGTACTGGCTCCACTGATGCAAAAGGGGATCGAAACGATGGCGTTCGTTATTGCCAGCCCGGAAGCGGTGGCAGCGGCAGCAGCCGATGTAGTGGGTGTCGGCTCGTCGCTGCAGGCGGCGAATTCGGCGGCAGCCTCCGCCACGACGTCGGTGCTGGCCGCCGGTGCCGACGAAGTCTCGGCGGCGCTGGCAGCTCTGTTCTCCAGACATGGCCAGGCCTACCAAAGCCTGAGCGCGCAGATGATGGCGTTTCACGACCGGTTTGCGCAGGCCCTCAATTCGGGTGCGAACGCCTACGCCAGAGCCGAGGCGGCCAACGTCTCGCCCTTGCAGTCGGTGGTGGACGCCGTCAACGCGCCGATTACGGCGGCGACCGGGCGGCCCCTGATCGGCAACGGAGCCAACGCCGCCCCCGGAAGCGGGCTCAATGGCGGCGACGGCGGGTGGCTGATCGGCAATGGCGGGGCCGGCGGGTCCGGCGCGGCAGGCACGGGCCAAAGCGGTGGCAACGGCGGGAGCGCCGGGCTGCTGGGTGTGGGCGGTGCCGGTGGAGCGGGCGCCAACTCCTCGACCGGAGCCGGCGGGGCCGGCGGAGCCGGCGGCACCGGCGGTGGGCTGTGGGGTAATGGCGGAGCCGGCGGGGCAGGCGGGGCGGCGACCAGGGGCGGGGACGGCGGCGTCGGCGGCGCCGGAGGGAACGGCGGACTGTTGGGTGCCGGCGGGACCGGCGGAACCGGCGGGCTCAGCGGCACCGGGGCCGGCGGGGCCGGTGGGACGGGCGGAGCCGGTGGACTGCTCTCCGGGCTGGTCGGCGCCGGCGGCGGTAACGGCGGCGTGGGCGGATCCGGGAACGGGAATGGCGGGGTTGGCGGGGCAGGCGGCAGCGGTGGGTTCTTCGCCGGGTCGGGCGGGGCGGGCGGCGCCGGCGGTTATGGCGGCACCGGCGCGGTCGGCGGAGCGGGCGGGAACGCGGGCCGGCTGTTCGGCCACGGCGGCGCAGGTGGGCAGGGCGGCGTCGGCATCGGAGGCTCCGGGGGTGACGGCGGCACCGGCGGCAACGCCGGACTGCTGTTCTCGAGTGCCGGAGCGGGCGGGGACGGCGGGTTCGGCTTCTTCGGCAACGGCGGTGCCGGCGGAGCCGGCGGAGACGGCGGCCTGCTCGGTTTCGGCGGGGTCGGCGGTGCCGGCGGAGTCGCCCCTTACGGCACCGGCGGGGCGGGCGGATCGGGTGGCCAGGGCGGCCAGTTGTTCGGTAATGGCGGCGCCGGTGGCGCCGGCGGCGAAGGCGGCGGTAGAGGGGCCGGGGGAAGCGGTGGCAACGGGGTGCTGATCGGTAACGGCGGCAACGGCGGAACCGGCTCGAGCGTCGGCGCAGGTGGCGCCGGCGGGGCGTTGCTGGGTCTGGACGGCTTCAACGCGCCGGCCGGGGGCAGCCAATTGCACATCGCGCAGCAACAGCTGCTCAACGCGATCAACGCGCCAGTCCAGTCGCTGACCGGGCGGCCCCTGATCGGCAACGGAACGCCCGGAGCCGCGGGCACCGGGGCCGCGGGCGCGCCCGGCGGGTGGCTGCTGGGCGACGGCGGGGCCGGCGGCTCCGGCGCGGCCGGCAGCGGTAACGCCGGCGGTGCCGCCGGGCTGTTCGGCACCGGTGGTACCGGCGGCGCCGGAACTGCCGCCGGCGCGGCGGGCGGCGCCGGTGGCGCCGGCGGGTGGATATCCGGCGACGGCGGGATAGGCGGCATGGGCGGAGCCTCCGCCTTCGGTTCCGGTGGCATCGGTGGTGCCGGCGGCGCCGGCGGTCTGGTGGGCGCCGGCGGACGAGGCGGGGTTGGCGGCGCCACCCTCAGCGGGCCTGCCGGTGGGGGCGGTGGCGCCGGCGGGACAGGCGGACTGCTCGGCCCGCTGGCCGGCGGCGGCGCGGGCGGGGACGGCGGGTATGGCATCAACACCGGCGGGGCCGGCGGCGCCGGCGGCGATGCCGGCACGCTGGGCGGCTCGGGTGGGGCGGGCGGCATCGGCGGAGCAGGCGATAACGAAGCCGGCGGCGCTGGTGGGGCGGGCGGCAATGCCGGTCTCCTGTTCGGTGACGGCGGGATCGGCGGTGCGGGCGGATCAACGCATGGTGCCGCCATCGTTCCCAACATCCTGGGCGGCGCCGGTGGTGACGGCGGCAACGGCGCGCGATTGTTCGGAAATGGCGGCGCCGGCGGAGCCGGTGGCAACACCTTTGGCGGCGCCGCAGGCGGAGCCGGCGGGTTCGGCGGTGCCTCGGGTCTGATCGGCGCCGGCGGTTCCGGCGCGGCCGGTGGAAGCGGCTTCGGATCCCACGGCAGCGCCGGTGGACAGGGTGGGACCGCGGGAACGCTGTGGGGGATCGGCGGTTCTGGTGGAGCCGGCGGTGTGGCCAATGGACTCGGCGGTTCTGGAGGGGCCGGTGGCGGCGCCGGATGGATCGGCGTAGGCGGAAACGGAGGCAACGCCGGGGTCGGCGGCATCAACGGCACCGCGGGCACCGGTGGTTCCGGCGGCAAGTTGATCGGCGCGGACGGTCTGGACGGGCTGACCTGACCGCTGCTTGCTGCCCGTCGGTGGCAACGACGGGCACCTCGAACCGCCCGGCGAGCAGCCGTAGCGAAACTCTCCAAAAATCATTGGCTACATTTGCCCGAAATGGCGCTACGGTGCTCATATCCGTCGTTGCGCAGCGAACGGATTACAGACACTGGCCGAGTCTGTCGTCGTAGACCGATTGGGAGGTGTCATGTCGTTTGTCAGCGCGACGCCCGACCGCTTGGTGACCGCGGCTCGCAATCTGGCCGGCATCGGCTCCACGCTTCACATTTCAAATGCAACCGCGGCGGCGCCCACGCTCGCGGTATCGGCCGCCGCCAGCGATCAGGTGTCGGCCGCAGTAGCGGCGTTCTTCTCCGGACACGCCCGGGGCTATCAGACGGTCAGCGCGCAGGCGGAGAAGTTTCACACTGAGTTCGTGCAGAAGCTCAGCGCCGGTGCGGACACCTATTCCTCGGCCGAGTCCGCTAACGCCTCCCCCTTACAACCAGTGCTGAACCCGGTCTCCGACGCACTGGCCGGCACCGGCGCCGCGGCAACGAAGACTGCGGCTACACCCAACACAAGTCAGTACCGTGGCGGGAATTCACGCGGGAGCGGCACGGCAAACCCGAGGGCCGGCGCAGCACTCCGGCCGGAAGGTGGCGGCGGAACCGAGGGCGTGCGCGGGGGCTCATCGACCGAGGCCGTAATGGCCGGCGGAAACTGCGGCAGTGGTGGGCTTCTGCTTCGCACCGGCGTTCTCGGCGCAGCTGTGGGTGGCTGGTCCGGTGGCGTTGCCAGGACCGGCGGGGCCGGCGGCCTGCTGAACCGGTTGCTCGAGGACCGCACCGATTCGTTCGGCGCCGCCTCTGGCCGCACCGCCGGCGCTACTTCGAATCTGGTCGGCCCCTGCGGTGACGGGTGGACGATCAGAACCCGATGCACTGCCGGCAGCCTTTGGACGGGCGTCGCGGCACGCAACGGCGGCAGTGGCGGGCTCTCGTCGGGCGCCCCCGGCCGGTAAACGGAAGACGGCCGGTTACCGGTATCGGTATAACCCGGTTACCGACATCTCGAGGATCAATTCTGTCTCGCCTTTCTGCACCGCGGTCGATGATGTGCCGGCGCGGGCGCCCTTGGCCGACAGAAACTTTGAAGGATTGTGGAATAAATATTGAATGGCGATATTGAGCCATCGGCACCGGGCCGAACGTCTGCTAATTTCCATTGACGGACCGGCCATAGGAAATGCCGGAGGAGGCATGAAGATAATGATCGCATTCCACACGAGCGGGAATTCCAAAATTCTCTGGATGGACGCGTCGACGGAAGCTGCCGAGATCCAGCCGCACGAGAAGCCGGCGGGGCACTCTCGAGCCGAGATTGCGGACCACGCTCAGGCTGAGCCGCGCTCCGCCCGGAAACCTGCAGTTTTACCGATATCGCCACTACAACGTGTTCCATGCCGCCCGATAGCAATGGAAGACGATCGACATGATTATCGACATGAATTGCACTGCGTAATCCGGTGGACGGCGACCGACCCCTCGACGGCCGACCTCCACGGATTCGCTTCGTGTGATCGGACCACAATTCCAGCCACACTGCCAAAACGCGAATGCAGCAGAAACGTACCTGGCTTCGAGCAGCAAACGCAACACGCACGTGGGCCACTTCACGAAAAAATTTCGCCGGAAATCCGCCTGTCGGTATGACAAATCGCTCGGCGGTAGACCGCGCCGTGTTGTGACGGGCCAAATACCTACTCCGACACTCAACTGACGCGCGGACACCGTCTGGATGTACGCGCCCGGAGGAAGAACACGCATGTCCCATCTTGCCGTCACCCCCGAATCGTTGCTCATGGCCGCGTCGGACCTGGCCGGGGTCGAATCGATGATCGACGCAGCCCAGAGCGCGGTCGCCATCCGAACCACATCCGTCGCGCCGGCAGCGGCTGATGAGGTGTCGACGGCGATTGCCGCTCTGTTCAGCGCGCACGCCCGGGCGTACCAAATGCTGGAAGCGCAGGTGTCCACGTTGCGGCAGCAGTTCGTGCTGCAGTTGAATTCGGCCGCCGCGTCGTATGCCGGGGCGGAAGCCGTCGGCGCCTCTCCCCTGCAGGCGTTGGTGGACGTGATCAATACGCCGACCCGGGCGGTCCTGAACCGACCACTGATCGGCAACGGCGTCAACGCAGCACCCGGAAGCGGCCTGAACGGTGGGGACGGTGGACTGCTGTTCGGCAACGGCGGGGCAGGTGGGTCCGGTGGCATCGGCCGGAACGGCGGAAACGGCGGCGCAGCAGGGTTGTTCGGCAATGGAGGCGCCGGAGGAGCCGGTGCAACGGCAGTGGTCGGCGCCGCCGGGGCGGGCGGCGCCGGCGGCGCCGGCGGATTGCTGTTCGGTCAGGGCGGCGCCGGCGGTACCGGAGGGGGTGTCAACGGCCCCTTGACCGTGTCCCCGAGCGCCGCCGGGGCGGGCGGCGCAGGCGGCCCCGGTGGCCTGCTCGGCACCGGTGGCGCCGGTGGTACCGGGGGCCGTGGTAACGGCCTCTTGGTCGGTGGTGACGGCGGTGCCGGCGGGTCCGGCGGTCTGTTCGCCAACGGCGGCGTCGGCGGCAACGGCGGCAACGGCGCGCCCGGCGGCGGCCACGGCGGCGCCGGGGGTGCCGGCGGACTCTTCGGTGACGGCGGCCGCGGCGGTGCGGGCGGCCAAGGCGCCGTCGGCGGCAACGGCGGCCAGGGCGGCGCCGCAGGCTCCCTGTACGGCAACGGTGGTCAAGGTGGACCAGGTGGCTTCGCCAACGCCGGGGGCGGTGGCGGCGCGGGCGGTAACGGGGGGCGGGGCGGTCTGCTGATCGGAGACGGGGGCGGGGGCGGTGCCGGCGGCAGTGCGATCGGTGGCGACGGGGGTGCCGGTGGCGGCGGCGGAACCAGCGGCTTGCTTACCGGCAACGGCGGCGCCGGCGGCCAGGGCGGCAGTTCAATCACCGGCAACGGCGGCGCCGGCGGCGCCGGGGGCGATGCCGGCGGGATTCTCGGCGCGGGCGGCGATGGAGGCGTCGGTGGCGGCACCCGCAGCGGGGCCCTCGGCGGCCGCGGCGGCGTGGGCGGCATCGGCGGCATACTCGTCGGCTCCGGCGGTAGCGGCGGCCCAGGCGGTGTGGGCCAGACCGGTGGCACCGGCGGCGCGGGCGGTGCGGCGCGCTTCATCGGTGACGGCGGTGCCGGCGCGGTGGGTGGCGTCGGAGTGTTCGGCGGAGCCGGCGGCGACGGCGGAAACGCGGGAATGTTGTACGGCAACGGCGGTGCCGGTGGCGCCAGCGGCGACGGCAGCCAGATTGGCGGCGGCGCGGGAGGCAACGGCGGCGACGCCGGATTGATCGGCAACGGAGGCGACGCCGGAGCCGGCGGTAGCGTGCCGACGACCGGCGCGACCGGCTACCAGGGCGGCAACGGCGGCAAAGCCCGACTGATCGGTAACGGCGGCAACGGCGGCTACGGCGGTTTCGGGGGGTTGTCGACAGGCGCCGGTGGAGCCGGCGGCGCCGGCGGCCGGCTGCTCGGGCAGAACGGGATCAACGTGTCATAGTCCGGGATCTTTCGGATCTGCCTTCACCGCAATGAGATTCCCACCATGCTCGCGGACCGGCCAACCCGGCCGTGACAGGCGGCTCGACATACCATCGCCTAAGCTGCCCCTATGGGCCACGACTGGTTGCTCGTGGAGACGCTGGGCGACGAACCCGCCGTCGTAGCGCAGGGACGGCAACTCAAGAACCTCGTCCCGATCACCACTTTCCTGCGCCGCAGCCCCAATCTTGCGGCCGTCAGAACCGCGATCGCCGAATCGGTGCAGACGGGACAGGCGCTGACCAGCATCACCCCCAAGAGCGATCGCGTCATCCGCACGGAGCCCGTGGTGATGTCGGACGGCCGCATGCACGGGGTACACGTCTGGACCGGACCGATCCACGAGGAACCGCCCGAGCGGCCCGTCGCCGGTCCACTGAAGTGGGATCTGACCTGTGGCGTGGCTACCGACACCCCCGAGTCGCTGGCCAACAGCGGCAAGAACCCCGAAGCAGAGGTCACCTATGGCAGGGCCTTCGCCGAGGACCTGCCATCACGTGAGCTCAACCCGAACGAAACCAAAGTCCTGGCCATGGCAGTGCGCGCTGAGCCCGGTCAAACCCTCTGCAGCACCTGGGATCTCACCGACTGGGAAGGTAATCCGATCCGCATCGGTTTCACCGCGCGCAGCGCGCTGGAACCCGGACCCGACGGACGTGACCACCTGGTGGCCCGCGCCATGAACTGGCGCACCGAACGTAAAGGTCCGGCAGTGGTCACCGACGACCTGGCACAGCGAATCCTGAAGGGCCTGGCACGGGCCGGTGTGCACAGGGCCCTCGTCGACCTCAGGAATTGGACCCTGCTGAAGTGGCTGGACGAGCCTTGCTCGTTCTACGACTGGCGGGGCGGCGACCACAAAGAGCGGGTCCATCCCGACGATCGGGCTCTATTGGCTTCCATGACAAAGGAATTCGCCAACGGCGCGACGAGTAGGGTGCTGCGCCTTCCCGGAAACGACACCGATTGGGTGCCGATCCACGTCACCGTCAGTCGGGTGGAACTCGAAGCAGAAACCTATGCGGGGCTGATCTCGGTTCGCTTGCCCACAAACGAAGAGGTGGCCGCGGCCGGTCTGTCTGGCACCGGCGAGGGTGAGCGCAGCTGACTATCGGCCAAACTTGCTCGGCCCCAGCGTGACTGCCGATTCCAGCCGATCCCGGCGTGCCGACGAGCGCATCTCCCACCGCCATTGGGTCTGAAGTCCCAGCCGAGAGCTCGATTGGAGACTTTCGCAAGTCCACCAGACCCGATGTCGGTGTGCCGCCTGGGTCATGTCGCACTTGCCGGTGCCAGGGGACAGCGTTGATCACGATTCCCGCGTCACTCGCCGTCGGCCGGCGGCGGATCGGGGACTATTCGGCAGCGGGTGGTGACGCCGGCGACACCGCGACGAGCGGTGGCAACCTCGGCAACGCGGAAGGGCGACGGCGAACGGCAATGCCGGCACGGGCGGGCAGCTGCGCGCCCACCGCGGGAACAGCGTTACGGCTCAGCCAGTTTCGCCGAAGCGGTAAATGTTCGGCTGCGGCGAGATACCGTGCTTTCCTGGCACGTCCACGACGTACCGGGAGGTGGCTAGTTGTCATTCGTGTTCGCGGCGAAGGAGACCCTGGCCGAATCGGCTTGCGATCTCGGAGCCATCAATTCCACATTGCGGGCAGCTCACACCGCCGCGGCGATACGGACCACGACTATCGCCGTCGCGGGCGCCGACGAGGTGTCGGCCGCAATCGCGGCCTTCTTTGAGACATACGCCGATGCCGCCGTCCAGCTCGGCGCTCAGGCTGCCGCCTTCCATGAACGGTTTGTCCAGGCCCTGGCTGGCGGCGCCGCCGCCTATTCCAGTGCCGAGGCCGTCAATGCAGGGCTGCTGCAGGCGCCTCTGCAGGCTGTCCTCGACGTCGTAAACGCTCCCACCCAGATGCTGACCGGACGTCCGCTCATCGGCAACGGCACCAACGGGGCGGCTGGAACCGGGCAAGACGGCCGGCCGGGTGGGATCTTGATCGGTAACGGCGGCGCCGGCGGGTCCGGTGCGCTCGGTCAGAAGGGCGGCAACGGCGGGGCAGCGGGCCTGTTCGGCAACGGCGGCGCCGGCGGGCTCGGTGGATCGGGCCTGGCGTCCGGGCCCGGCGCGGCTGGCGGCGCCGGCGGGACAGGCGGGCTGCTCGGAAACGGCGGTCTCGGCGGGACCGGGGGCACCGGGATCACGGACGGCGGCACCGGCGGGGCCGGCGGCGCCGCCCTGCTCTGGGGCAACGGCGGCAACGGCGGTATCGGCGGAGCCAGCCGCACCGCGACCGGCGGCGTGGGCGGGGCCGGCGGATCGGCTGGACTCGTCGGTGCCGGAGGAACGGGCGGTATCGGTGGCCTCGGCGTAGCGACCGTCGGCGGAGCCGGCGGTGTCGGCGGTCACGGCGGCGCAATCGCCGGCGCCGGCGGTGGCGGTGGGGCAGGCGGGTCGGGCCACGTCCTCGGCGGCGCCGGTGGAGATGGCGGAGGCACCGGCGTTTTCTGGGGCGACGGCGGTCTCGGTGGCGCAGGTGGGGGTGGCGGCACCGATGGTGGGGCCGGCGGGGCCGGAGGGCGCGGCGCACTGCTCGTCGGTTCCGGGGGGGCCGGGGGCGCGGGCGGTAACGGTCAACCCGGAGTGGGCGGCAACGGTGGAAACGGCGGTGGCTGCGGAGTATTCGGTGCGGGCGGCGACGGCGGAGCCGGCGGGGCGGGCCGCATCCAGGGCGGCGCCGGCGGGGCGGGTGGCAACGGCGGAGCACTCGGGGGTGACGGCGGGCTCGGCGGCAGCGGCGGCGCGAGCGGCACCAGCGGCGGACTCGGCGGTGCCGGGGGCAATGCCGGTCTGTTGGTCGGCGCCGGCGGCGATGGTGGTTCGGGCGGACCCGGTGGATTCGTCGCTGTCGGCGAAGGCGGCGACGGCGGAACCGGCGGCCGAGCCGGACTGTTCGGAAATGCCGGGGCAGGGGGCGGCGGCGGAAATGCGGATCTCGCGGGCAGCACCGGCGGAAACGGCGGCAACGGCGGCAACGCCGTGCTGGTCGGAACCGGCGGCAACGGGGGGAACCCCGGCCTCGGGCCGATCTTGGGCACCGCCGGCATCGGCGGCGCAGCCGGATGGCTGTTGGGCGCACCCGGTGAAAACGGCCGGGCTTAGCCCGCCCGGCGCTCAGCGCTACCGGAACCCCGGACCGGCCCTTGCAGCCGGCCCCGCCCGAGCAGCCGCGCGTGCCTGACCTACGAATGGCACCGCCACATCGACGGTGACGATGACGTCGAGGTCTTGGACCGCACATTCGACACCGATCACCCGCATACCGTGCGCCACCTCCTGAGCACGCGCACACGCCGCCGAAACCCCTTGCGGCAACGCGCCTGCTCCGGCCAGGGCACCCAGGTCGGCCGCAGCCTGCGCCCGGTGACGCGCCGCTATTGCCGACCCGAGGTACGCCCCCGCCGCGGTGAACAACAGCACCACCGCCACCGCTGCCACCGCAGCCACGGTCGCCGAACCACTCTCACCCCGGCTCGACTGCAGCGACCGCCTGAGCTCTGATATCCAAGGCGGGCAACAACTTCGAGTGCGCCACGACGGTAGCGACCAGAAAACCGCCGTCGTGCCGCAACTGGATTCGCGCCCCGGCCGGCGCAATCCGGCGCGCCGTTGCCTGCGCGTTGCGCTGGTCGCCGCGGGCGGCCAGGCGTGCCGCTTCACGGGCCGCGTCGACGCAACGCACCTGCATCGACACTGCTGTGAGCCCGGCCACACACAACACCAGCACCACCACCAGGCCGGCGATCGCCAGGGCCGCCTCGATAGTGCTCGCGCCGTCATCGCGGATTAGACCTTGGTGCTCAACGCGCGACCGATGATGTGGTTGAGCGCGGACACGACCGAGTCGCCGGTCACCACGGTGTAGAGAATCGCACCGAAGGCCGCCGCCGCTATCGTCCCGATCGCATACTCGACAGTCGACATACCCGACTCGTCGCTCACCAGCAACGCGATCCGCGCGATCATCGTCCGAAAATTGTTGCGCATCAGCATATTCCTTTCTCATATCAGCCCCGACTGCAGAACATCACCGGCCAGGCCGGCCACCACCGGAGCAATACCGAGGCAGACGAAGGCCGGCAGGAAACACAAGCCGAGCGGACCGGCGATGAGCACCCCGGCGCGCTCGGCGGCAGCGGCGGCCGCCGACGCCGCGTCATGGCGCGCCTGAACCGCAAGGTCGGCAACGCCGTCGGCGAGCGCGGCACCCGAAGACGCCGAACGGCGGGCCAACCGCAGCAGACCGTCGATTTGCTCGTCCGCCCGGCGCGGATCCGTCGGCGACGACCAGGCGGTCGCGGCGTCAGCACCCAGCGCCAACATGTCGGCTGCGCGACGCAGCACCATACCCAGCGGCGGTGGCGCGGACAGCGCGGCGGCAGCCGCGGCCGTCGCGACCGCCATACCCGAGGTCAGGCACACCGCAAGAACATCCAAACTGGACGCCACCGCCAGCGGGTCCGGGCCACGCGTGTGTGCCCGACGGCGATTCGAGCACCGGGGAGGCATTCCGGCACGGGCGCGCACCACCGAGGGACGCACACCGACCAGCAACGTCGCCGCCAACAGGGCCGCCGCGACGCTCATGCCGCGACCACGCGATCGGTGATCCGGTCCGACCACCACAATCCGAGGCAGGTCAGGCCGATCCCCACCATGAGAAACCACCCGCCCGCGTGTCCGCTGAACAGGTATCGCAACGGCCGGGCTCCCATCAGCTGTCCGAGCAACAACCCGAGCAGAGGCAGCCCGGCCAGGATCGCCGCAGTCGCCCGGGCACCGGCCAGACCCGACGCCACCGTCGCCGAGAAACGTTGTCGCTCAGCGATATCACGCTGCGCCGCCCGCATGAGGGTGGCGATCCCCAGGCCGTGCTCCGTCGCCAGCTGCCAACACGCGGCCAGCCGCTCCCAGTGCTGCGGCAGCGCCGACGCCCCCGCCGCCGCGCGCAGTCCGGCCGCCACGTCGGCACCCAAGCGGGCGCGCGCGGCAACCGCCCGCATGGCCGCCGACACCGCCCCATCGGTCTCGTCGGCCGCGACGTCGAACGCCTGCACGGGGTGCGCACCCACCCGTAGTTCACCGACCAGCACATCGAGACCCGCTTGCAGTGCCCGTCCCTCGTGGGCGGCGCGCCGACGAGTGCGACGGCGACGGTAACGGACGCCGGCAACAGCACCCGCCAGCGCACCCGCCAGCACCGTCGACAGCGGCAACACGAAAGCCACGACGGCCAGGGCGCAGCCGCACAGCCAGCCGCCAACCCGGGCGACCGGCGGATTTCGTCGGCCTGCGGTCACCGCCGGGGCAAGCCGCGCCCGCGATGATGCCGGTGCCACCGCAAGCGCCGAGGCCAGCAGCAGTGCGCAGAGCTGCACGCCGGTCATGCGGGTGTCCGGCTTCCTAGCACGGCATCCAATTCCGCGGCGCCGTCCATCATCCCGTGGTCCGCGTGCCACGCGGTGATCGCCAGAACCCGCCCACTGTCGCCTTGACGCAGGATCGCGATCTCGGTGAGCCGCCGCCTGCCGGTGCGATCGCGTGCGACGTGCAGCAGGACCTGGACAGCAGCCGCGAGCTGACTGTGCAGCGCAGCGCGGTCGAGCCCACCCAGCGCACCCAGCGCCTCCAGCCGGGCGGGAATCTCGCCCGGACTGTTCGCATGGACCGTGCCGGCGCCGCCGTCGTGCCCGGTGTTCAGGGCGGCCAGCAGATCCACCACCTCGGCCCCGCGCACCTCGCCCACCACGATCCGGTCCGGGCGCATCCGCAACGCCTGCCGGACCAGCTGGCGCACGGTCACCTCGCCGGCACCCTCGACGTTCGCGCACCGTGCGACGAGTTTGACCAGATGGGGATGCTGGGGCGCCAGCTCGGCGGCGTCCTCGACGCACACGACGCGCTCCGTGGGCGCGACGGCGCCGAGCATCGCGGCCAGCAGCGTCGTCTTTCCGACTCTCGACCTATGGCACACTAGAGCCATGGGAGTGCGAGCAGCGATCTACGTGCGAATAAGTCAGGACCGAGACGGCACCCGTCTCGGCGTCGAGCGCCAGGAGCAGGACTGTCGGAAACTCGCGAACACTCTCGGGCTCGACGTCCAGACCGTATTCGTCGACAACGACATTTCGGCCTACAGCGGGAAGCGTCGGCCGCAGTACGAAGCGCTGCTGGCCGACGTCGAAGCCGGCGCCCTGGACGTCGTGCTCGCGTGGCACCCTGACCGGCTGCACCGCTCGCCGCTCGAACTAGAGACGTATATCGACCTGTCGGATCGGTTCGGCATCCAGACCCACACCGTGCAGGCCGGCGCGTGGGATCTGTCGACGCCCTCTGGTCGCGCCGTAGCCCGGACGCTCGGCGCCTGGGCCCGGTACGAGTCCGAGCACAAGGGCGAACGGATTCGGCGCGCGCGTCAGCAGCAGGCCAAGGCCGGCGGCTGGCACGGCGGAATCCGGCCTTACGGGTTCGAGAAGGACGGCGTAACCATCCGGCCGGCGGAAGCCGCCGAGATTACGAAGGCGACCGAGGCGATCGTGTCCGGGGTATCGCTGCGCTCGCTGGTCCGCGACCTGAACGAGCGCGGGATACCGACGGCGACCGGCCGCGGACCGTGGACGTCGGTCGCGCTCAAAGACACGATCATGCGGCCGCGCACGGCCGGCCTGTCGTCCTACCGCGGCGAGATCGTCGGGCCAGCGGTCTGGCCGCCGATCGTGCCCGAAGACACCTGGCGGGCTGCCTGTTCGATCCTGTCCGACCCGGCCCGCCGAACCAATGGCGGTCGCGGCGGGATGGTCCGCTGGCTCGGTTCCGGCCTGTACGTGTGCGGCGTGTGCAACGAGGCCCAGTTGCGCGTGGGCACCGGCGGCAGCGTCAAGCGCAACACCTACCGGTGCGGGAACCGCAACATTCGCGACGGCGGCGGACACGTCACCCGCGAAGCCGGCAGCCTCGACGCCTACATCGAAGAGGTCATCGTCCGGCGACTGTCTGAGCCCGGATTGCTCGACCGGTTCCTCACGGCTGACCCCGATCAGGACACCGCGGCGACGCGTGTCGAACTTCTCGCGGTGCGTGAGCGCCAGGACGAACTTGCCGGCCTGTTCGCCGCCGGCCAGATCACCGCGCGGCAGCTGGCGATCGGAACCGAGCAGCTGGCCGCGAAAGAGGACCAGCTGTCGAAGAGTCTCGCGTCCGCCGGCCGGCGCAATCCGATGCAGATGCTCGCCGGCGCGAAGGATCTTCGCGCGCTGTGGTTCGGCACGGTCGAGGACCGTTCCGACGGCCTGACGCTCGGCCAGCGGCGCGCGATCCTCGACGCGCTGATGACCGTCACGGTCCTGCCGGCGCCGCGCACCCGCGGCGGGTTCGATCCCGAATACGTCCAGATCGAATGGAAAGCGTGAGCGTGCCCGACATCGGCGAAATGGGTGGTGCTCCGACTGTTTTCGTGGTGTGCGACAGCCGGAAGCACGCCCGCGGCAAGGTCGCCAAGATCGACCAGTTCATCCGGATCGACGGCCGCTGGCATTCCCGCGGAACCCTGCGAAAGCGAGGCACTGCCGGATCCGGATTCGCCGATGACCTCCGGTGCAAGCTGTGCGGCCAGTCAGCACCGCGGCCAGCGGACGCCGTGCTGAATCGCCTTGCAGCACAGGGCGAGTCGAGCGCAAGCCTAGCGAAGTTACGGAGTGCTAGCATTCGGTAGTACCCACAGTTGTGGGCGACCGGTCGCGGAATACGGCCGGGGGTCAATCCCTCCCAGAAGCAGGGCGGTTGAACTGACCCTCGGAGCCCCCCGTGGCCACATGGACACAAGAACGAGCACGCGTCGCAGCCCTATCCCGGCGCGTACAGGCCGGCGAACGCGCACCTGACGATCCCGCACTCGCCGAAGCCCGACAAAACCTGCGCGCAGCCAAACTCGAAGACCACATTCGGAAGGCCGTCGCCGAAGCACCACCGCTTTCCGATGAGCAGCGCGACCGTATCGTCGCGATCCTCCGGGGCGGTCGGGGATGAAGCCCGCCGACGAACCACAGGTCCACGTCCGCGCCAACGCGTCGCGTCCGGGGCTGGTGCTCGTCGCGATCGGCAGCGGAACAGACCCTTTCTCCGTCACGCCCGAGTTTGCGATCGGTTTGGCCGGCCAGCTGCTCGACGCGGCGACTGACGCCCGCGACGCCTTGACCTGTGGCGATGTCGAAATGTCCGGGCGGACAGCGGCCGGACGCCCGACTCGCGTCCGGGCGGACACCGAGGCGTCGTGACCGAGCAGTTGGCGTTCTGGGGTATGCCGCGGCGGCGCGGTCGACCAGGCCGGCCGTCACGCCGCGACAACCTGCAACGAGCCCTGGACATCTGCGCGACATACGCGGACCTGACAGTCGGCGACGGGCCGGCCAACGCACAACCGACGTCCCGCGGACCCGAAATGTGGATCCTGATGAGTGACGACGATTGGGACAACGACTGGCTCAACAACGTCGGAATGGCCGCGCGGGGCTTGTACTGGACCGCGCTGTCTTGGGCGAAAGACCAGACCCGCGGCCGAGACTTCCTCGCATCCAAAACGGTGCTCGGCGACCTGGACTCGTGGTTCATCCCAGACGGCCAGATCAGGTACTGGAAGGCGACCCGCGAGGCCAAGCAACTGGCTGAGGCACGCATCTGGATAGCCGTCCAAGGCGGCTACCGATACCTGTATCTGCGCGATCAGAACAAGCCAAAAGCGTTCTACGAGAACCGGCTGAAAGACACCAGCCGCAAGCGTGGACAGCGAGCGCCCCGGCCGTCCGACGCCCCCGCCGGGGGGTGGTGAATGTGTTTGCTGGACAGCGCATGTCCCAGCGGGACACCTGTTGGGACAAGGTATCGGTCATTTCAGACCTTGCTACAAGCGGACCACCTGTGACCTGCACAGATTGGTCGATGTCCCACCGGGACACTATGGGTACGTCTCGAACTGACGCGGGCTTGTGTCAGCGCTCAGTTTGCAGACGTAACTCCTGCCGGGTTCACGACGCGACAGTCCAGTCCCGAAAGCAGGCTGCCGCGGGGGCTTCGCCCCCTTGCCACGTATCTGCTTCCTGGTCGCTTTCCGATGCCTTCCGACGCTCGCCCGCGCCGACCAACTCACGAAGCCAACCCTTTGTGCGCGACGCGAGCAGCCGCAAGCAACCACCCGCATGGAGTGACCAGAGACATCTACGTGGCAACCGAGCGAAGCGAGGGCGGCAGCCTGTCGTTGCGTTTCTCGGGCACGGTACTAACGCGCGCGCGAGCGCGGCACGCGGGCGACCGCAGCCGCGGGGTGGTCGAGCGTGAGTCGCCGTGTCGCCGTCGAGCAGGCCGCGCGCGAGGAACGAGCGTCAGCGATTCGCCAGTGCCGGCGCTGCGATCCATGCGGCTGGCGGCTTGGCCCGGACCGCACACCCATCGACCCCGCCGTCCGCTGC
Source organism: Mycobacterium sp. ML4 (assembly GCF_054515735.1). Lineage (NCBI taxonomy): Bacteria > Bacillati > Actinomycetota > Actinomycetes > Mycobacteriales > Mycobacteriaceae > Mycobacterium > Mycobacterium sp. ML4. Next base: position 245,015 of record NZ_JBTNSY010000007.1, on the reverse strand, counting down.
GACCACGGCGCACCAACCACACCGCCAGCCGTTCGGGACATCACCGAGCCCATCCACCAACCCGAGGACAAACAGTGATCGCCCCCGTCGCGCTGGTCTGCCACCGCAGCACCCAAACCGGACCGATCACCGTCGAAGCGACGTATTGGGAGACCACCGAGCAAGCGCGACAGGCCGAAGCCGAACTGACCCCGTGCGGCCCGTTCTGCATCGGCGTTCACAGCGCCGTGCGCCTCGACCGCGAGCCCCACGGCAGACGCCGGCCGTCGTTGAGGACCAGGACGACGAGCACCACCGGCGCCGACGGAGCAGACACATGAGCGAGTCCGGTCTGCTACGGGCCGGCGGCGTCGTGGTCCTGAGCGGGCCGGCCCTGCGCGCCGCGCTCCAGGCCGCCCTCATCGCGACACGTAACCGCCGGCTGTCCGGACTTCCGACCGACACCTTCGAGGCGCTGGCCTGCGAACTCTCCGCGGCCATGTCGGCAGCGCGACAGTCGGACGTCCGCAAATCCGCGATTAGCGACACTTCACCCATGCCCCCGACTGTCCCGCTCGACCAGGCCGCCACCCAGTTAGGCGTGTCGACCCGGCAAGCAGCACGGCTGGCGCCGCGGCTAGGTGGCCGAAAGATCGCCGGCCGCTGGTTCATCGACGAGATGGCACTACAAGAGCACCTGGAAAGGACGACCTGAATGGACCAGCGAGAGCAGGCACGACTCATCGCGAGTCTGACCGACGACGAACTAGCGGAACTCACCGAACGGGCGAAGCACTTGCCCCCGGAGGAAGGCGACGACGCCGACCCTGATCGCCAATTCATTCGAGCGCTAACCGCATCCGCTCACCAGCGCGGATGGATGGCGGATCTAGCCGGCCGGTTCGGATCTGACGGCGACGACACCACCGACACCGGCGACGCCGGCGGCCGCGATGCGCCCCCCGACGGCGAAAAAGACAACGCTGTGGCGTTCCTGCGCACCATCACCGACCGAGCCAACCAACCCCGCCGAAACACGGCCGCGTTTTTGCGCGTCATCAACCCCGACCAACCCCGCTGACCACCCGTTACCCCCGTGAAAGGACAACCACCATGCAACTCACACCACGTTTCTTCGCCACGCAGGTTCGCAGCGCCGCGCACACCATCGGCGTGCCGCTGCCGGCGGACCTCATCAAGCAACTCGACCAGGCCGACGCGCTCGTCCGCACTGCTGAGACGCTGCGAGGCGCCGGCGACCTTAACGAAGCCATTTTGGACGCCCTCGAAGCCGGCCGCGATTACCGCGACGACCGGGCCGTGCAGCGCGCGGCGATCGACAGCCTGGTCGCTAACTTCCAGTCGCACGGCGTTGTCGAGGCGGCGAACGTCCGCGCGATGAACCGGCGCCGCGCCGCGCTGGTCGAGCACGCCGGCGACGTCCTCACGGCGTGGCAAGACGCCCTAGAGCCCCATTCGGCCGCCCTCGCGGCGGCAGCCGCCGAACTGCCGACGCATGACCTGTCGAATACCGCGGCAATCATCAGCGCCGGACTCGACGCCGTTCAACATTGGCGCGACGCACAGACCGCGATCGCGGTCTGGAACGCGGCCGCTTCCGGGTTTGTTGCGTTCGCCGGCGCCGCGCGCATCAACGCGCAGCCCCGGTATCTGGTCTTCACTGACTCCGACGCCGCGGCCGTCAAGCCCGCCCTGGCAGGCGGACGCCAACCCGACGCCTGGACCCTCGCCTGTCACGGTGTCCCGCTCGACCTGCCCACGGTCGACGAGTTCAGGGCCCGAGTCGAGCGCCACGAAGCCGACGACGCCGCCGAATACGAGCAGCAACAGCCTGCACTCGCCACCACGGCGTACGACACCTAAGACCGGCGGTGCGCCTCGACCCCTTTCGCGGGGCGTGCCGCCTTCCGCAGCCGTGCGGCCGGCGCATCGGGAGCGCCATGGCGACGCCCAGTGCGACGCCGAGGTGCGCACCGGCCGCACGGTACGACCACCCCACGACGAGGACCAGGACGTGACCGCCAGCGACACCAAGCAGACCAGGGGGAGTGCTCCCCCACCCCCACCCCCGCCGCCACCCATGGCATAGGCGCCGCCCCCCCTGCCCAAGTTTTTTCTCACGCGAACAGAAGGGATTCGATGTGACCGAGCGCAGGTTGCGCGCTGTGAAGGCGGGTGAGAAGGCGCCGGCTAAGCGCGCTTCGCGGACGGCGCCGATGTCAGTCGCGGATGCCGTGAGGACTGGTGACCGTCGGAAGATCCTCGTCGCGTTGCAGTACCGGATCGCGAAGGCGATCGACGATTCGAAGAGCGCGGGTCCGGCGTTCGCAGCGTTGATCAAGCAGCAGCGCGACATTGCGGCCGAGATCCAGGCGATTGACCTCGCTGCGAAAGCCGGACCGTCGAAGGCGAAGTCGGCGATCGTTGATACGCCTAATGAGGGCTGGGACGAGTCGATGATCTGAGCGCCGGCCGGTCGGGTCGTCGTCGCGTCCTGGTCGTCGCCGTCGGCGTGGGTCCGACGATTCAGCCGCGCGCGCCTGCATGCTTGGCCGGTGTCGAAGCGCGCGGAGTACCTGTTCGCGCTGTACTCCGGGTCGGTCGCTGATCCTGGCGACCGCAACCCGTACGCCGGCGGCGAATCGCTGGTTCTGCCGCAGCTGTGGATGCGCGGGTACATGCGCATGCTGCGCGTCCGCGTCGAAACCGGGCCGGCGATGGCGCGATACCGCGAAGCCGTGAGAAGAAACTGAGACGATGACGGCGCGTAGCGCGCTCGCCTGACGGACCAATTTGCGAAGATGCGACATGTGACGCGCGGGGGTAACAGGTGACAGCGCTGCCGGAACCCATGCCGGCGCGATCGACCCGAACGAACCGAACATCTTCAACCCCGGTCACTTCCAGCGCCATCACGCCGGCCGCGGCGTCCGTCCTGGCCGGCGTGCCGACGTGGTGGGCCACGCGCGCTCGCGCGGCCGGCCTGTCGGGGCAGTGGCTTGAAGTCGACTGGGCGATCACGGATGCTCCGATGCCGGCGTGGACCGGCGACGCTGCGGCCCTCGACTTGGCCGGCACGACGGCCGAAGAACTGGGCATGCTCTACGTCTCCCAGCTTGACCCGAAGGACCGCGCGCAGCATGGCCGGCACTACACGTCGAAAGTGCTCGCCGACACCCTTTGGGCGATGACCAAGCGCGCGCTCGGGTGGAAGCGACCGCAAGCGCTCAGCGGCCTGGTGCGCGATCCGGCGTGCGGCGCCGGCGCTCTGCTACTGCCGATCCTGCGCGAGCACCTGGGCGCCGCCGCGCGCGTGGACGCGCAACTCGCGCTCGCCGGCCTGCCGAACGTCATCGCGGGCACCGATACCGACGAGAACGCCGTGTGGCTCGCGAATGTGCTTCTCGCGTCGGAGATGCTGCCGATCCTGGCCCGCACGCCGCGAGCGCGCCGGCGCCCGCTGCCCGCCCTCGCGTCAGTCGGCGACGGGCTCGCACCGACAGACGTGCCGACGCTGGCGACCGTGATGAACCCGCCGTACGGCCGCGTCCGACTCGGGTCGGCCGAGCGCGAGCGCTTCGCTGAATCGCTCTACGGCCACGCGAACCTGTACGGCCTGTTCATGGCGACCGGCCTCGACGCGATCGGCGGCGACGGTGTTCTGTCCGCGCTCGTCCCGACTTCGTTCCTGGCCGGCCGGTACTTCGAGAACCTGCGGCGGGTGCTCGCGGACCAGGCGCCGCTGCGTGAGATCGCGTTCGTCGCCGACCGAAGCGGGTCGTTCGGCGGCGTGCTTCAAGAGACGTGCCTGGCGACGTTCAGCAGCAAGCGGGTCCGGCGGGTCACTATTTCGACGATCGGGCCGCAGACCAGCGAGGTCGCCACCGTACGATCGCCGCGCGGGGTACTGCCGTGGCTGCTGCCCCGTCACTCCGACGACGCGCCGACCGCAGCGGCGGCAATCGGCATGCGGACGAACCTCCGGTCGGTCGGCTGGCGGGTGTCGACGGGCCCGCTGGTGTGGAACCGGCGCAAGGCCGACCTTGTGTCGCGACCGGGCGCCGGCCGGGTGCCGGTGCTGTGGGCCGCAGACATCGACGGCGGCAAGGTCCATCGCGACGCGGCGCGGGACTCGACGCGGTACCTGAAACTGCGCGGCAACGACGAGTCCGTCATGGTGCTGACCGAACCGGCCGTCCTGGTGCAGCGCACGACGGCGCCGGAGCAAACTCGGCGGCTGGTCGCCGCTCACCTGACAGCGGACGTGCTCGCCGAGTGGGGCGGTCGCGTCGTCGTCGAGAACCATGTGAACGTCATCCGCGCCGCCCGCGGCGAGTCGCAGGCGGTGTCCGCTGAACTTCTCGCGCGCCTACTCGCGACGGTCACGACCGATCGGGTTCTGCGCTGCCTGTCTGGCAGCGTCGCGGTGAGCGCGTACGAACTGGAGGCCCTGCCGCTGCCTGAGCCAGACGTCATAGCCGGATGGTCGGACCTTGGCGCGGCCGACTTCGACGCGGCCGTCGCTCGCGCGTATCGGCCGGCCAGCGCATGACGCTGCGGCCCGTCGTCGACCGCGATCTGGTCCGCGAACGGCTGGTGAAGATCTTCCCGCCCGAAGCGTTCGACGCGGTGCTGTCGAATCCGCTCGCCGCGGCCGGCGTCGCCGCGATGATCTACGTCGGTGCAGTGGTCGACGACGAGGGCGACCCCGAACCGGAGAACGTGTGGAGTAGGCCGTCAACGGTCCTGTGGATGTCAGACACGATCCACGCTCACACCAGCGACGACGAGCGCCTGGCCTACGCTGCCGCCGCGGCGGTCGGCCGGCGGCGGATAGAGACGCTGGTGCAGGAGTGGGGCGACAGTCACCATCCCTGGTACGCAGACACTACCCGCGAGACGCTGCGCGATGAGATCTGGCCGAAATGGCGGGAGAACGGCGCGGCGCGGATGCGTACGGGCATCGCGACGAGCAGTTCGCTGCCCCGTTGGGCGCTCACCGCTTCATTCGCGGACCTGTTCGACCCCGCACTCGACGGCGACCAACTCGACGCCGCGATCGCCGACTGGCAGGACGCGCACCTGAACCCCGGCGCGAAACTGAAACTGCACTACGCGAGCGCCCTGGCGAAAGCGGAGCACGAAGTCACTGTTCAGCTTCCGGGATACGGACAGCGGGTGCTTGACCCCGGCGTGTCGTCGATGATCCTCAAGGGCGTAATCGAACAGTGGGCACCCGCACGGCTTGCCACGCCGGTTGTGCTCGCCATCAGCCAGTCCGGCGACAAGCTGTACGTCGCAGATCAGGCGGTGCTGGCTCAGATCGGCATTTCGATCAACGTTTCGTCTGTGCTGCCCGACGCGATCGTCGTCGATGTCGGCGTCACGCCGGCGACGTTCTGGATCATCGAAGCAGTCGCGACGGACGGCGAGATCAACGAGACGCGCAAAGAAAACCTCACCGAGTGGGCGGTCGAGCAGTACATCGCGCCTGAGCAGTTGCAGTTCCTGTCCGCGTTCGCATCCCGCAACGCTCCAACCATCCGCCGGCGGCTGAAAGACATTGCGAGCGGGACGTTCTGCTGGTTCCTCGACGAGCCAGGTAACGAACTTTCTTGGAGCGAAATCTAGTCGACCGCAGCCATCGCCGCGGCCCGTATCTCGTCGGAATCGACCGCGGTGTATCGCTCCGTTGTCGCGACGCTGGAATGTCCGAGCAGCACTTGCACAGCGCGTAGGTTGCGGGATCCCCGATAGGCTCGGGTGGCGAAACGGTGCCGCAGAGTGTGCGCGGTCCAGTGGTCAGGCAGCGCGCCGGCCATCAGCTTCCCAACCCACCGCGGCGACAGATGACCGTCCTCGTCGCCAGGGAACAGGAACCCGTCGGCGCCGGCGATCGCCGCGGCCAGGCCGTCGCCAAGCGGCACGACGCGCAGCTTCCCGCCCTTGCCGTGGACCAGGAGCGCGGCGCCGGCCGGCCCGCGGGTCAGGTCGCGACGATGCACGCGCGCTATCTCGGCGCGACGAAGACCAGCTTCGGCCGCAAGCCTGAGCATCAGCCGCACCCGCGGATCCGCGCCGGCGATCGCCGCGAACCATACCGAGTCGGGCGCCGGCCGCGGCGACGGCGCAGCTGCACGCATCACCGGCAGGTCGGCCGCTGGGCTCGTCGGAAGGTGGCCGGCGCGGTAGGCCCACCCGAAGAACGACACGGCAGTGGCGCGGTGACTGCGGCGGGTTTCGATGCTCCACGTCTGCCGGCCGAACCACGCGAGGATGCCGGCCGTCGTGACTCGCGCCGGCGCGCACCGGAGCCCGCGCGCCATGAACGCCAGATGCCCCCGGCGGGTCGCGATCGTCGCCGGTGACCGGCCCGCACCCGCCTCAGCCGCGAGGTACGCGTCGACCAGGCCGGCCCACGCTGGCGGGAACGGTCGCGGCGCGGGCCCGCTCACATCACGTCCAGAACGGTCGCGGCGACGTCGAGCGCCTGGGCGACGCCAGCGGGATTGACGCAGCGTGGGCCGCGGCCGGCGCGCACAGCGGCGGCACGGCCGCGCAGCGTCGCGATTGGATCGGCAGCAGTGCAGACGTCGAACGACACGGCCGCGGCGACCAGTCGAGCGTCCACCCACCCGAGTCCGGTCAGCGCGCCTTCGGCGTGAAGTAGGCCGGCGAGGTCTTGCAGGACGGCGCGAAACGCGCTGCTGCCGGTCGCGTCTTCCGCGGCCTGAACGAGAAGTTCGAGCCCGGCAGATTCAGGGTCGGCCGGCGCGGCGCTGGTGGTAGTTGTCATGCAGTGAGGCTAACTGCGTGAAACACGAATTGCCAAGGGCTGCAATGAAACTCGCACATATGTCGCTACCAGCGCAAATGCCGGAATCGGGCATATGTCGCGCTGCGGCGATGGTCGCGTCAGCATCATTCACTTTGCGCGCTGTCCTAGACCAGACGGAATTCCGGTGCCATAGGTCACTTGCCGTCTTGCCGGCGCCCGTTCCACCGCACACCAGGAACGCCAGCCGGGCTTGGATGATCTGGGCGACCAGTTCGGCAGCGCCGGGCGCGATGGTGCCTGCAGCTATCAGCGCCGCGAGGTCCTGGGTGGCCGGCCGCAGTACCCGTAACGACAGGCACGTGCCGCCGGTGGCAACAGGCGGCAGGACAGCGTGCAGGCGCACCGCGAATCCGCCGGCACCGATTCCGGTCAGCTGTCCGTCGACCCATGGCTGAGCATCGTCGAGCCGGCGCCCGGCAGCCAGCGCCAGCCGCTGGGCCAATCGCCGCACCGCAGCCTCATCGACAAATCGAATATGGCTGCGCCGCAGACCATTTCCGGCGTCAATCCAAACCTTATGCGGTGCCGTCACCAGCACGTCGGTAGTGCCTTCCGCGCAGAGCAGCGGCTCGAGGATGCCGGCTCCGGTCAGTTCGGTCTGCAATAGCCGGAGATTGGCCAGCACCTCGGTGTCGCCCAGAATCCCGCCGGATTCGGCGCGAATCGCCGCGGCCACCACCTTCGGCCGCAACGGGCCCGACTCGGTCGCCAAGCGCTCCCGAACGCGCTCGATCAACGATTCGCTCATGCCGCCCTGCCGCGGAGGGACCCACGCCTGCTCGGCAGCACCTCGAGCACGGACCGGGCAGCCGCACCCAGCGCGGACCGCCGCCCCAACCGCAGTGCGCCGTGCTCGAGTCGTTCCGCGAGCCCCGGTTCGGCACGCGCCGAGGCCAACAGTGGCACGCCCGCGATGTCGGCAATCTCAGTCGCGCGCAGGCCGCCGGGGGCCGGGCCACGCACCACCAGCCCGAGATTCGGATTGATCGCCCCCAGCACCGGTGCGAGCGTCGCGGCCGCCGCACACGCCCGCACGTCGCAGCGGCTGACCAGCGTCACCAGGTCGGCATTGTCCAGCGCCACGTGCACCGCCTCAGTCAGCCGCCGCGGCAGGTCGCACACCACGGTGACCCCGCCGCGGCGGCCGGCGTCGACGATCGCGGCCACTGGGCCGGCGTCCAGCTCGTAGCCGCGGCGGGTGCCCGAGAGCACACTGATGCCGCGGTGTCGCGGCAGCGCCTCGCGCATCGCCGGCCAACTCAGCCGTCCACCCTGCAGAGCCAGATCGGGCCAGCGCACCCCGGGACTCGACTCGCCTCCCATCAGCAGATCGATGCCACCACCCCACGGGTCGAGGTCGAGCAACAGCGCCTCGCCGGCGGCGTGCGCCAAGGCCGCAGCCAGCAGCGAGGCGCCGGCGCCGCCACAACCGCCGATGACTGCCACGACCTCGCCACGGCGCCGGTCTTCTCGCGCCGACTCCGCAGCCGAGGCGAGTTCGCCGACCAGATCATGAGCCTGCTCGGGCATCCGCAATACCCGCTCGGCACCCACGGCCACCGCCGCGGACCAGGCCTGCACGCCGGCTTCGGCGCCGGTGACGACCGTGACGTGCGGTCGGCGCGGCAGCGCGGCCCGAGCACACTGTTGGGCTGCCGCCCCGTCGAGCACCACCGCCGCGGCCGCAGACCAAGTCCTGGTGCCGGCCGGAGTTCGGGCGCCGGCATGCACCACCCGCACTCCGACGGCCGCGGCGACGCGGTCGACTTCTTCGCGCAGCACCGGGTCCGCCAGCATCGCCAGTACTCCGGAACCGGTCGGCTCGGAGCGGGGGCCCCCGGAAGAATGCTCGGTCACGTGTCCACCGTGCGGGCCGGACGGTGGTGCACACCAGTGCCAGAGCGCGATCTGTGGATTGAGAGCGGTCTGTGCACAAACCCGTTCGCCGGACGATGGTCGGGCCGACAGCAGCACCGTCCCGCAACGCATGAACGAGCGGGCGCCGGGCGAAGCCGAGAAGAATTTTTACCCCGGAAAAGGGACGACCCCCGCCAGGGGGGGAGGAGGCGGAGGTCGTCGTGTATCAGCCCCGGGGGGTCGGGCTGATACACCCTCGGCTCAAGGCCGAGTAATGCTTACTATACACATGCCAGCCGGGAGTGACGCAAGTACTCAATGCAAGGAAGGCGGGGCTTGAGCCGGGTAAATGCGGTGGGCGTAAACACAACAGGGGTACCCGGACGCCGAAATCGGGGCCGACGTCGCAGCGACACGGGACCGCCGACCTATGCTGGGTTGGTGACCGCCCCGGACTCGGCCGCGCCGCAGCAAACCTCGGTGCAAACATCGGAGACAATCGCTCCGAGCGCCCGCACGGCCGCCTTCTTCGACTTGGACAAGACGATCATCGCGAAGTCGAGCACCCTGGCGTTCAGCAAACCCTTCTTCGCGCAGGGCCTGCTCAACCGGCGAGCGGTGCTGAAGTCGAGTTACGCCCAGTTCATCTTCCTGCTCTCGGGCGCCGATCATGACCAGATGGACCGGATGCGCATACACCTGGCCAATATGTGCATCGGCTGGGACGTGGCGCAGGTTAAATCGATCGTCAACGAGACCCTGCACGACATCGTGACACCGCTGGTGTTCGCGGAAGCGGCGGACCTCATCGCCGCCCACAAACTGTGCGGGCGCGATGTCGTGGTGGTCTCCGCTTCGGGTGAGGAGATCGTCGGGCCGATCGCCCGCGCGTTGGGCGCAACCCATGCCATGGCGACCCGGATGGTGGTCGAGGACGGCAAGTACACCGGGGATATCGCCTTCTATTGCTACGGCGAGGGCAAGGTGCAGGCGATCCGCGAGTTGGCCGCGCGCGAGGGCTATCCATTGGAGCACTGCTACGCGTATTCCGACTCGATCACCGACCTGCCGATGCTCGAAGCCGTCGGCCATCCATCCGTCGTCAACCCCGATCGCGGACTACGCAGGGAAGCCCTGGAACGCGGTTGGCCGGTGTTGTCCTTCTCCAGGCCCGTGTCGCTGCGCGACCGGATTCCGGCGCCGTCCGGTGCGGCTATCGCGACAACGGCTGCGGTGGGTGTCACCGCGGCGGCTGCGGGCGCGGTCACCTATGCGCTGTTGCGCCGCTTCGCCTTCTAGTGGCACTTCTCGTGGCACTTCTAGCGGCACTTCTAGTGGCAAAAGCCTACGCCAGCAAATAGTTAGTCGGCGCAAATAAGTTCCGACACATAAATCTTGACGCGTCTAGCCCTTGCTGTGCCTGGGGTCTAGTAGTACAAAGGAGACACGGCAGCCTGGTGAGGCCAAGGTCGATCCGGAAGAGAAGGTTCGATCTCCCGACCCGGGCACCCAGCACGGTTCCCGGCACCCACGCGGAGTCATAGCCGCGATAATGGCAGAAGTGTTGCGGGCCTGCGTAATTGCGAAGAACGGACCGCCCCGACGGCCCTTTGGGTGGGGTTGCAGCGAGAAGTGTCGCAAACGCGCCGAGGCCACCCACGCAGCCTACGAATGCACGCTTGGTAACCGAGAGCCGTGTTGGCGGGCGGCGACTCGAATAATTCGGGTCGTCGCCCGCTTTGCATTTCCGGCATGATCTTCTCAGCGACCCGCCAGCTACCGTCGAGGCACCGACTCAGCAATGGTCAACGCCTCCTGCGCGCCGGCTCTCATCGCACGGCAACACAGCACCAGCCAGGCCGCGACACCGTCCGGAGTGCCTTCGGCGAACTTGACCGCGGCGTCCCGGTATGCCGCGGGCTGACGCATCCAGATCACCTCGGGCACGCCGAGGCCGTGCGGGTCCAGGCCGGTGGCGATGGTGACCAACCGCGACACGCCGCGCGCGACCACACCATCGGCGCTTGCGAACGGCTTCAGCGTCAACAACTCGCCGTGCGCCACCGCGGCAACCACCGGCGCCGAAGCCTGGGTCGGACGGCTGACCAGCCCGGCCAGCAACTCGAGCCGCGGTGCGACGTCAGCGTCTGCGCGCGGCCGGCCCAGCTGTTCATCGGCGACGAGATCGGCGGCCGCGAGCACGTGCAGCCGGGCCAGCGCCTGCAACGGTGCCTTCTGCCACACCCCCACGAGGGCGTTCCCGCCGCCTTCGAGGGCCTGCGCCACCCGCAATGCGCCACCGAACACCGGGTCACTCACGCCGGCGGCGTCGGCGATGTCATCCAGACGTACCGGACCACCGTCGAGTACCGAGGATGCCCGCGCCGCCCGCAACGAGGCCTCCGCCGCCGTCACCGGCCAACCACGCAGGTTGGCCCGGTGCCGGTGGGCCCGGCCCAGCGCCTCGCGTGCCCGGTCGCTCGCCTCGGCAACACCGGGTAGGTCCATCAGCGGAGCCAGCGGGTCAGTCACAGGTTGCCAACCTATCGGGACCTGGCTGAGGTCCCGGGGATGGCCTCCAGTAGTTGCCGCGTGTAGTCGTGGACGGGCGCGGCGAAAACCGCCTCGGTGGCTGCGTGCTCCACCACCCGGCCGGCCCGCATCACCATGACGTCATCAGAAATCTGCCGAACCACCGCCAGATCGTGGCTGATGAACAGGTAGGTCAACCCGAGCTGGGCCTGTAATTCGCCCAGCAGGTCCAGGATCTGTGCCTGCACAAGCACATCCAGCGCCGAGACCGCCTCGTCGCACACCAGGACATCGGGACGCAGCGCCAGGGCCCGCGCGATTGCAACCCGCTGCCGCTGGCCACCGGAAAGCTCGCGGGGCAGCCGGTCCAGCAGCGACGACGGCAACGCCACCTGCTCCACCAGCTCACGCACCATCTGTGCACGCCGGCGGCGGTCACCTATCCGATGGATGCGCAACGGCTCCTCGATGGCGCGGAACACCGGGTACATCGGATCCAGACTGCTGTACGGGTTCTGGAAGACCGGCTGGATCCGGCGACGGAAGGCGAGCGCCCTGTGCACCGACCTGACGTCCATTCCGTCGAAGACGACGCTGCCCGAGGTGGGTTGCATCAGCCCCAGCACCATCCGTGCCAGCGTGGACTTGCCCGAGCCGGACTCCCCAACGACCGCCAGCGTGCTCCCGCGCCGCACCCGCAACGACACCTTGTCGACAGCAAGGAATCCCGTCCGTTGCCACGGTAGGCCGCGGGTCTCCCGAAACACCTTCGTCAGCTCCGACACCACCAGGATGTCGTTTTGTGCACCCGCCGGCCCTGCCACCGGTGGGCCGACCCGGGCGCAACGTTTGTCGCGTGCCGTCAGCGCCGGCGCGGCGGCCACCAGCCGCTGCGTGTACTCGTGCTTCGGTTGGCGCAGAATCGATTGTGCGGCACCGGCTTCCACCACATTTCCGCGATAAATCACCACCACCAGCTCGGCCCGCTCGGCGGCCAGGGCCAGGTCGTGGGTGATCAGCAGCAATGCGGTACCCAGTTCGCCGGTGAGTCGCTGCAGGTGGTCAAGGACCTGCCGCTGCACGGTAACGTCCAGCGCCGAGGTGGGCTCGTCAGCGATCAACAGCCGGGGCCGGCCCGCCAGACCGATGGCGATCAGCGCGCGCTGACACATTCCGCCGGAGAGTTGGTGTGGGTACCGCCCGGCCTGCTTGACCGGATCCGGCATGCCTGCCTCGGCCAGCAGCTGCACCGCGCGTCGGCGCGCATCGCGCCCATCGGTGTTGACCCGCAACGCCTCCCGCACCTGGAAACCGACCGTCCACACCGGATTCAGGTTGGTCATCGGATCCTGCGGCACGTAACCGATCTCGCGCCCTCGGATGGACCGCATCAGTCGTCGGTCGGCGCGGGTGATATCGCGACCGTCAAACGTGATGCGGCCAGCGGTGATTCGTCCGCCAGGCGACAGCAGCCCCAGGATCGCGGCCGCGGTGGTGGATTTCCCGGACCCGGATTCGCCGACAACGGCCACGGTCTGGCCGCGACGGACACTCAGATCGACCCCGCGCACCACAGGCTCGTGATCACCGAACCTCACTTCCAGGCCGTCGACCGACAGCAGGGGCGGCTCGTTCATGCCCGCCACGCTCGAGAGGCCGGATCCAGGCCATCGCGCAACGCGTCACCCAACATCATGAAGGCCAGCACTGTGATCGCCAGCGCCCCAGCGGGATAGAACAGAATGGGTGATCCCGCGCGCAGCCGCATCTGGGCCACGTTGATGTCCCCGCCCCAGGAGACCACGGACGTCGGCAACCCCACGCCGAGGTAGGACAGAGTGGCCTCGGTGACGATGAAGACACCGAGTGCGATGGTGGACACAGCGATCACCGGGCCGATCGCGTTGGGTACCACGTGCCGCAGCAGGGTGCGAAAACTGCTCAGGCCCAGTGCTCGTGCAGCCAGGACGTAGTCACTGCCCCGGACCTCGAGCACCGAGCTGCGCGCGATCCGCGCCACTTGCGGCCACCCGAACAACGCCAGTATGACGACCACCGTCCATACCGTCCGGTGGTGCATCACCTGCATCAGCACTATCGCCGCCAGCAGCAACGGCAGCGCGAAGAAGACGTCGGTGACCCGCGAAACGATCGCGTCAACCCAGCCCCCGTAGAAGCCGGCCAGCGCACCCAGTGCACCGCCGATCACGAACACGGCCAGCGTCGCTCCCACCCCCACGGTGACCGACGCCCGGGCGCCATACACGGTGCGCGCATAAATGTCGTGCCCCTGCAGGTCGGTACCGAACCAGTGCGACGCCGACGGAGGTAGCAGGCTCTGGGCCGGGTCAGCGTAGCCGGGGTCGACGCCGGTGAACCAGGCCGGAAACGCGGCGACCAAGAGTATCAATAGGATCAGTGCGGTGGCGATGACGAACTTGGGGCGCCTATACATAACGGATCCGCGGGTCCAGCGCCGCATACATCAGGTCCACCAACAGATTGCTGATGAGATAGATCAACACCAGCACCGTCACGATCGACACGACCGTGGGCGCCTCCTGGCGGGTGACCGCCTGGTACAGCACGCCGCCGACGCCGTGAATGTTGAAGATGCCCTCGGTGACGATCGCTCCGCCCATCAGCGCCCCGAGGTCGGCGCCGAGAAAAGTGACCACCGGGATCAACGAATTGCGCAGAATGTGTACTGTCACCACCCGCGGTCGTGACAGTCCCTTGGCGGTGGCGGTCCGCACGTAATCGGCGTGCGCGTTGACGGCGACCGCGGACCGCGTCAACCGCACCACATACGCGAACGACACCAGGCCCAACACGATTCCGGGAAGCAACAACCGGCCGACGCTGGCCCGTCCGCCCACGGTGACCGGAGCCCAGCCCAACCGGACGCCGAACACGAACTGCGCCAGAAAACCCAGCACGAAAATCGGGATCGCGACGATGACCAGCCCGCTGACCAGCACCGTGGCGTCGAAGATGCCGCCCTGGCGGAGTCCCGCGACGACCCCGAAGCCGATGCCGAGCAGTCCCTCCACCAGCAGCGCGATCAGCGCCAGCCGGATCGTCACCGGAAACGCGTGGGCCAGAACAGCACTCACCGGCAGGCCGGAGTAGGCGCGGCCCAGGTCGCCGTGCACCAGTCCGCCGACGTACCGCAGGTACTGGACCAGGAACGGATCATCCAGATGGTAGCGGGCGCGCAGTTGTGCGGCGACTTCCGGGCTCAGCGGCCGGTCGCCGGCGATCGCGGCCACCGGGTCGCCGGGCAGCAGGAACACCATTGCGTAGATCAACAGCGTGGCGCCCAGGAAGACCGGGATCATGACGGCGATGCGGCGCAGTACGTACCAGCCCATCTCAGCCCTTCACGATGTTTTCGTAGTCGGGTAGCCCGTTCCAGGTGGGCTTGACGTTGCTGACCTGGCCCGACCATCCGATGACACTGATGTAGTACCACAGCGGCACGGCGGGCATGTCGTGCAACAGGATTCGTTGCGCCACGTTGGCCAGTATGTCGGCCTGGTGCAGATCCGGCGCGGCCTCCGCGGCAGCTAATGCGGCGTCGAATTCGGGGCTGGAGTATCCGACGTCGTTGGATCCCGCGCCGGTGGCGTAAAGCGGCGCGAGGAACTCGATCATCGACGGATAGTCACCGATCCAGCCGGCGCGAAACGCGGAGTCGATGGTGCGGTTGGTGATCTGGGTTCGGAACCCGGCGAAGGTCGGCTGCGGTGCGCCGACCGCGTCGATGCCCAGCGTGTTCTTGATGCTGTTGGCCACCGCGTCCACCCACTCCTGATGGCCGCTGTCGGCGTTGTAGGCGATGGCGTATCTGCCGCTCCACGGCGAGATCGCGTTGGCCTGCGCCCACAATTGGCGGGCACGTTCAGGATTGAAGTCCAACGCTTCGTTGCCCGGGATGTGCGGGTCGAAGCCGGGCAACGAACTGGCGGTGAAATCGCGTGCGGGACTGCGTGTTCCATTGAAGATCTGTTGACAGATCTGAGCGCGGTTGATGGCCGCCGAAATGGCCAGCCGCCGTAACCTGCCCTCTTCGCCGCCGAAATGCGGCAGCCGCAGCGGTGTATCGAGCGACTGGCTGACGGCCACCGGGCCCCGCACGGCATTACCGCCGAGGTCACGTTGGTAAACGGTCAGCGCACTGGACGGAATCGTGTCCAGCACATCGAGATTGCCCGAGAGCAGGTCGGCATAGGCGGTGTCCAGATTGCCGTAGAACTCGAACCGCAGGCCCTTGTTGCGGGGCCTACGGTTGCCGTGGTAGTCCGGGTTGGCTGCCAGGTCGATCTTGACGTTGTGTTCCCATGCCGGTTCGTCGGGACGGTCGTCCAACTTGTAGGGACCATTGCCTATCGGGTGGCGACCGAATGCAGCCATATCGCGAAATGCCCAGGACGGCAACGGATAGAACGCGTTGTGCCCCAGGCTCAACATGAAGTCGATGGTTGGTGCCCGCAAGCGCACCGTGAATTCGAGGTCACTCACTATCCGCAGCCCGGACATGGTGGTCGGCTTGCCGTCGCCCGTAGCACCCGACAAACCGTCGAAACCCGCTATCGGGCTGAAGAACTGCTGCTGCAGTTGAGCATTGGCGCCCGAAGCGCCGTAGTTCCAGGCGTCGACGAACGAGTGGGCCGTCACCGGAGAGCCGTCGCTGAACTTCCAGTCCGGTTTGAGAACGATCCGGTAGTTGATGTTGTCGACGCTCTCGATCGATTGCGCGACTTCCGGCGAGGGCCGGCCGGCTGCGTCGTATGACACCAGACCGGCGAACAGCCGATCGACGATGCGGCCACCGTTGCTGTCGTTGGTGCCGGTCGGGATCAGCGGGTTGGGCGGCTCGCCACCGTTGACCACCACCACGTCGGGCGTCAGCATGCCGCCACCGCACCCGGCCAGGCAGGCAGTCACCAGCAAGGCAGCCAGCACCGCCCGCAGCATCCGACCCACACCAGCGACCCTAGAGCGTGCCGCTGCTATATAGACGGCACCGGTTCGATGATCACTTCGGTGACGGGGTGCACCTGCAGCTGGCAGCCCTCGATCGCCGCGGTCACGGTGACGGCGCCGATCCCGCCGGGCGGCGTGACGCGTAGCTCGGTGTAGTTGGGACAGGGATCGCCGCCGGCGTTGACGGACATGCCTTCGACGATCGATTCCGCCCGCTGCGACGGCGACACCGTGACGGTCGGCGACACTTCCACGTCGCCGGGCAACCCGCCCATGTATCCGCGCGGAGTCGGCTGGGCGGTGACCAGAGGTCCGCCGCTGCCGGTTTCCACCACCGGGTAGCCGGTCAGCGTGCATGGTGCGGCGCCCTGCGCTGTTGCGAAGATCAGCGTCACCGCGCGGTGACCCACTGCCGCCTCAGGCCCGGCGGCAGTCACCACCACCTGCCCCGACGCGCACGGCGCCAGGTCGGTCGGCGCCGCCCACGCAGCCGGGGCGGAGAAGCTTGCTGCAGTGGCCAGAACGGCCACCAAACGAAGTGCGGATGCCATGCAATGCATTGTCCGGCAGATGGACTCACGGCGACGAATCGAAGCCCATCAGTGTCCGCGCCGCCGCGGAGTTACGCTCACACGCGTGACCGCCACCGAAGCAGAGCAGCCTGGTTCCTACCCCCCTCCGACGCAGTTCGCCGAACAGGCCAACGCCCGGGCGGAGCTGTACGAGCAGGCCGAGGAAGACCCGCTGGCGTTCTGGGCCGCGCAAGCCGACCGGCTGTCATGGGCGACGCCGTATACCGAGGTGCTGGACTGGTCGGACGCGCCGTTCGCCAAGTGGTTCGTCGGCGGCAAACTCAACGTCGCTTACAACTGCGTGGACCGGCACGTGGAGGCCGGCAACGGTGACCGCGTCGCGATCCATTGGGAAGGTGAACCGCGGGACCACCGCCGCACCTTGACCTACGCCCAGTTGCAGCAGGAGGTGGGCAAGGCCGCCAACGCGCTGACCGACCTCGGCCTGGTCGCCGGCGACCGGGTCGCCATCTACTTGCCGCTCATTCCTGAGGCGGTGATCGCGATGCTGGCCTGCGCGCGGTTGGGCGTCATGCACAGCGTGGTGTTCGGCGGCTTCACCGCGCACGCCTTGCGGACCCGGATCGCAGACGCCGACGCCAAACTGCTGATCACCGCCGACGGGCAGTTCCGCCGCGGCAAGCCGGCGCCGCTGAAGGAAGCCGCCGACGAGGCGGTGGCGGTCGATGACAGTCCCGTCGAAAAAGTTCTGGTGGTGCGGCGCACGGGAATCGACGTCCCCTGGAACGACGACCGGGACCTGTGGTGGCACGACGTCGTGGGTAAGGCCTCGCCCGAGCACACCCCTGAGGCGTTCGACGCCGAGCAGCCCCTGTTCCTGCTCTATACCTCGGGAACCACCGGCAAGCCCAAGGGCATCGTGCACAGCAGCGGTGGCTACCTGACGCAGTGCGCGTACACGATGCACGCCGTCTTCGACGTCAAACCCGAGACCGACGTGTTCTGGTGCACGGCCGACATCGGCTGGGTCACCGGCCACACCTACAGCGTGTACGGCCCGCTGTCCAACGGCGTCACCGTGGTGCTCTACGAGGGGACGCCCAACACCCCCAGCGAGCACCGGCACTTCGAGATCATCGAAAAGTATGGCGTCACAATCTATTACACGGCGCCAACACTGATCCGGACCTTTATGAAGTGGGGCCGTGACATCCCGGACGCACACGATCTGTCAAGCATCCGGCTGCTCGGTTCGGTCGGGGAGATCATCAACCCCGAGGCGTGGCGATGGTACCGCGACGTGATCGGCGGGGGCCGGGTGCCGGTCGTGGACACCTGGTGGCAGACCGAGACCGGCTCGGCGATGATCTCGCCGCTGCCGGGTGTCAGCGAGGTAAAGCCCGGTTCGGCGATGACCCCGCTGCCCGGCATTTCAGCCAAGATCGTCGACGACCACGGCGAACCGCTTGCTCCGCCGGACGACCAGAAGGAGAAGGCCGCAACGCACGTCACCGGCTACCTGGTGCTGGACCAACCATGGCCGTCGATGCTGCGCGGCATCTGGGGTGACCCGGAGCGGTACCGCAAGACGTACTGGTCCAAGTTCGCCGACAAGGGTTACTACTTCGCCGGCGACGGCGCCCGTTTCGACCCCGATGGCGCCATCTGGGTACTGGGCCGGATCGACGACGTGATGAATGTTTCCGGGCACCGCATCTCCACCGCCGAGGTGGAATCAGCACTCGTCGGGCATCCCGGGGTGGCAGAGGCCGCGGTTGTCGGAGTCACCGACGACACCACCGGTCAGGCGATCTGCGCCTTCGTGGTGCTGCGCGGCAACTACGAGGTGAGCGAAGGCACCGTCGAGGAGTTGCGCGCGGAGGTTTCCCACGAGATCTCACCCATCGCCAAACCACGCGAAGTCCACATCGTGCCCGAACTGCCGAAGACCCGCAGTGGCAAGATCATGCGCCGGCTGTTGCGCGACGTCGCAGAGAACCGCGACCTAGGCGACACCTCAACGCTGTTGGACCCCAACGTCTTCGACGCGATCCGCGAGGCGAAGCAAACCTAGCCGATCGGGACGAATCCCGATCCGGGCCGGTTCTTGGCGACGATGTCGTCAAGGTCGGTGTTGATCGACATCACCACCGCGGGTGTGTGTAACGGAATGTATTTGGTGACGCAACTGGGCAGGCTGTCGCTGAAGGCGCCATGGATCATCCCGACCAGGAGATTGTCGACGGTCACCGGGGCCCCAGAGTCACCGGGCCCGCCGCAGACCTGCATAAGGATGCTGCCCGGATCCTGACCCGGACCCCAGGTGACGCCGCAGGAGTTGCCGGTGGTACGGCCCTGCTTGCACGCCACCTGACCGAAGACGGGTTCGGGGCCGATGCCGTTGATGGCAAACCCGTTGAAGTTGTTCACCGGGTTCACCTTGGCCGGGTCGAACTTGATCACCGCGTAGTCCAGGCCGTCGTTCCCGGCGACCATGGTGCCGACCGGACCGCGATTCTCGGCGCCTTCGGCTGCGACCGGTGCACCCGGACCACCGCAATGCGCCGAGGTGAACCCGATCAGGTCGCCGAACTTGTCGTGGCCGATCGCGGTCAGCGTGCACAGCGTGCCCGTGTTGACGACGATGCCCGCGCCACCACCCAGCGGGACCTTGTCGTCAGCGGACGCGGCGCTCGCCGGCAGGAACAGAAGGCCCAGGAGAACGGCCACGACGGCCTCGGCAGAAGCCGATTTCAAAGCGGATTTCAGGCCGCGTGGCGCCTTCCGCAAAGTGATACCCCGTTCGGTTGTCAAGCGGTGGAATGAGAGATTTCAGACCAGTGGGCCAGTGTAGAGGATCAATCGCACAGGTCCGTCGCATTTTCGAAGGCCTTCGGCTGGCCTCGGCCGGCATCGTCTTGTCCTGGGGCCGCATGGCAACATAAACCGCGACGACGCGCACTACGCGGCCCACAGGGACACCGACCAGCGCGAAACGGAGAGGACCGTCTGTGAGCAAACCTGATCGCAAGAACGGTGTGCCCAGCACGCTGACCACGATTCCGCTGACCGACCCGCACGCCAGGGCCGGCGAGCCGTCGGTCGGCGATCTGATCAAAGACGCGACGACGCAGATGTCGACCCTGGTGCGCGCCGAGGTCGAACTAGCCCGCGCGGAGATCACCCGCGACGTCAAGAAAGGACTGACCGGCAGCGTCTTCTTCATTTCCGCGCTGGTGGTGCTGTTCTACTCGACGTTCTTCTTCTTTTTCTTTCTCGCCGAGTTGCTGGACTCCTGGCTGTGGCGCTGGGCGGCGTTCCTGATCGTCTTCGCGATCATGGTCGTGGTCACCGGCGCGCTCGCGTTGTTGGGCTTCTTGAAGGTCCGCAGGATCCGCGGACCTCAGAAGACCATCGAATCCGTCAAGGAAGCGCGCACGGCATTCGCCCCCGGCCACGACAAGGCAACGGCGGGCCCCAAGCAGCTTCCCGAGCATCGCGGCAGACACGAGAAGCCTGAGGACAACGCTCCCGCCGATCCCTCGGGCTGGTAGATGCCGGTTCCCGCTCCGTCGATAGTCCGCATCGACGGGCCCTGGCGCCATCTGGATGTACACGCCAACGGCATCCGGTTCCACGTCGTCGAAGCGAACGCCGACAACCCCGGTGCCGCCGCCGGTCGGCCGCTGGTGATGCTGCTGCACGGATTCGCGTCGTTCTGGTGGTCATGGCGGCACCAGCTGCGCGCTCTGACCGGCGCCCGAGTGGTCGCGGTCGACCTACGCGGCTATGGCGGCAGCGACAAGCCGCCCCGCGGTTACGACGGCTGGACGCTGGCCGGCGATACAGCGGGACTCATTCGTGCGCTCGGGCATTCGTCGGCGACGCTGATCGGCCACGCCGACGGTGGGCTGGCCTGCTGGGGTACCGCGCTGCTGCACTCACGGCTGGTGCGCGGCGTCGCGCTGGTCAGCTCCCCGCATCCGGCGGCGCTGCGGCGATCCGCCCTCACGCAGCGGGACCAGAGCCGTGCGCTGTTGCCGACACTGCTGCGATACCAGGCGCCACTGCTGCCGGAGCGGCTACTGACCAGACACGACGGCGCCGAGATCGAGCGACTGGTCCGCAGCCGCAGCGGACCCAAATGGATTGCCTCCGAAGACTTTTCACAGACCGTCAAGTACCTGCGGCAAGCCATACAGATCCCGGGGGCCGCACACTGCGCCCTCGAATATCAGCGGTGGGCGGTCCGCAGCCAGCTGCGCGGCGAGGGTCACCGGTTCATCAAGTCCACCGTCGCGCAGCTGGGTGTGCCGCTGCTGCATATCCGTGGCGATGCCGATCCCTACGTCCTGGCCGCCCCGGTCGAACGTACCCAGCGCTACGCACCGCATGGCCGCTATGTATCCGTTGCCGGCGCGGGACACTTCAGCCACGAAGAGGCGCCACAGGAGATCAACCGCCACTTGACGCGTTTTCTGGCCAGAGTGCACCAGGTCAGCTGACGCACGCTCCGGTGCTCACCTGTGTGGTTGCCCCGATTTTGGAGAGCTGACCGGCCACCTCCTCGGCCGTCAGCACGAAGCCGGTGTCCGCGTCGTCCACGGCCGCGCCGAACACCACGCCGAGGACACGCCCGTCGAGGTTGATCAGCGGGCCACCGGAGTCGCCCTGCTCCACGTTGGCCCGGATGGTGTACACGTCACGGGTGACCTGCTGCGGGCTGCGGTAGATGTCGGGTCCGCTGAGTTTGATCACCTCCCGGATCCGGGCGGGGGTGGCGGTGAAGTTACCGCCGCCGGGGTAGCCCAGCACCACGACGTCGGTCCCGGTTTTCGCGGGGGTGTCGTCGAACACCAGCGGCGCTGACGGTAATCCCGGGGCCGCCAGAATGGCGATGTCCACCTGCGGGTCGTAGGACACCACGGTGGCGTCGAAGTTCTTGCCGTTGGCCTGCAGCGAGACGTTGCTGGAGCCGGCGACCACGTGCGCATTGGTCATCACCCGCTCCGGCGAGATCACGAATCCGGTGCCTTCCAGCACTTTCTGACAGCTGGGTGCCAGGCTGCGCACCTTGACCACGCTCGGCGCCGCGGCCGCCACCACCGGATTGTTGGCCAGCGCCGGGTCAGGCGAGGCGACCGGTATCACGGGGGTGCGGCTGAACGGTTCCAACACCGCGGGCAGGCCGGAGTTATTGAGCAACCCGGAAAGCCGCTGGCGAAGCGGCTGCTTCAACCACTCAGGGGCCACCTCGTTGACCTCAGCGAGCACCCGGGAGCCGCGCACCGCGGCGGCCAGCTCCGGCTGGTCCTTTGACTGGGTCAGCGGGGTCGCCAGGAGATAGGCCGCGGCCAGCACGACCTGAAGCTGGACCGCCACGCCGATCACCGAGTCGATGGTGCGCAAAGGCCGGTTGCGGATCGCACCCCGCACCGCCCGTCCCAACACCACGCCGGCGACTTCGCCGACCACCACCAGCGCCAGGATCAGGAACAGCGCCGCGAACAGCTTGGCCCGCGGAGCGGCGATATGGCTGACGATGTGCGGCGCCAGCAGCACCCCGGCCAACGCGCCCAGCACCACCCCGGCGAATGAGAACACCGATCCCAGGGCGCCGGATCGCCAGCCTGAGATGGCGGCGATGAACGCGACCGACAGGACGGCGATGTCCAGCCATTGCGACGGGGTCATCGAGTTCATCGCAACCCACCCCCTGACCCGTCCGAATCGCCGACCAGCACCATCGCGTCATCCAGCTCGCGGATGTCGTCGGTGTCCCAGGGCTGCGACCAGCCCGCGACATCGAGCACCGCAGAGATCACCTGGCCGGTGAAGCCCCACACGAGCATTTGATTCAGCAGAAACGCCGGTCCGGCCCAGCGACGCCCGAGGGTGCCGCGGTAAACCATCAGCCGGTTGGCCGGGTTGATGAAGGCGCGCACCGGGACCCGGGCAACGATTGCGGTTTCGGCGTCGTTGACGACCGTGACGGGGCCCGGATCGGGTGAGTAGGCCAGCACCGGCACGACGTGGAAGCGCGACGGTGCGATGAAGGTGCGTTCCATGGTCGCCAGCGGACGCAGTCGGCCAACGTCGATGCCGGTCTCCTCGCGCGCCTCACGCAGGGCGGTGGCGACGGGACCGTCGTCGCCGGGGTCCGATGCACCGCCGGGAAAGGCGGCCTGGCCGGCGTGGTGGCGCAAGGTCGAGGCCCGCACCGTCAGCAGCAGGTCTGCGTCGTCGGGGACACCTCCGTCGGCGGTTCCCGATTCGGGTCCCGAGAACAGCACCAGCACGGCCGCATCGCGCCCACCTCGACTGAGCGCCTTCGCCGCCGTCACCATCGCCACCACGTCCGCCGGCAGCCGGCGGCGGTATGCGTCGGGAATCTGGTCGACGTTGTCGATCAGCGGTCGCAACCACCTCGGACCGGCTTCAGGAGTCAGGGCGACCGTCCCCCGCCCGCGCGCGGCACCCGCTGCAGTCACCGACACCTCACCTGAATCGCTCACCCCCGCCTCACTCCCCGACCGCGGCCGCAATCTCGTCGGCGCTGTCGAAGGCCCGCGGCAGGGTCTGCGCAACGCTACCGTCCGCCCGCACCACCACGGTCGCGGGCATCACGTTTGCCACCCGCAGCGCCGCCGCCACCCGACGGCGACCGTCCTGCAGTGTCGGTAGCCGGACACCCAGTTCGGCCAACCGCAGCAGGGCGGCGGCCTCGTTCTCGTCCTGATGCACCGTAACCACCATCACGTCGGACCCGACTCGACGTTGATACTCGGCCATGGCCGGCAATTCGGCAGCGCAGGGCGCGCACCAGTACGCCCACAAGTTGATCACCACCCGCCGTCCGGCCAGCGCCGCGGCCACGTCGACCGCTGCGCCGTCGGCCGCGCATTCCACTATGACCCCACGCAGGGCCGGCACGGCGGGCTCGGACCTCGGGGGCGGACAGGGCGCCAGCTCGGCCCGCCGCCGCGGCCCGGCCAGTGCCTCAACGGTGTCGGCATCCCGGTGTTCCCGCCCGCTGGGGACCTGCCTGGTCGCCGGCGTCGTGGCGGTGTCGCGCAACTGCGCGACCAGCGCCACCACCAGTGCCGCGACCATCACCAGAACGGCGATGGTCCAGCGTGCAGTGCCGGAGAGCCCCTTCATGCCAAGCGCGACTACAGCCCGGCCAGGGCCAACAGGTGGTCGGTTTCGGGGCCTTGGACCAGCGGGGCGGCCAACAGCGGGTCGGTGGGTCCCAGGCCGTAGGACGGGCAGTCCTTGGCCAAGACGCACACACCGCACGCCGGTTTACGGGCATGGCACACCCGCCGGCCGTGAAAGATCACCCGGTGGCTCAGCAATGTCCATTCCTTGCGCTCGATGAGTTCGCCGACCGCGTGCTCCACCTTGACCGGGTCTTGCTCGGCGGTCCACCGCCAGCGGCGGACCAACCGGCCGAAGTGGGTGTCGACGGTGATGCCTGGAATGTTGAATGCGTTGCCCAGGATGACGTTTGCGGTCTTGCGCCCGACCCCGGGCAGCGTCACCAGCTCCTCCATGGTGTCAGGCACCTCGCCGTCGAAACGCTCCACCAGAGCCTGACCGAGCCCGATCAGTGAGGTCGCTTTGTTTCGGTAGAAGCCGGTGGGCCGGATCAGGGCTTCCAGCTCCTCGCGGTCGGCCCGGGCGTAATCGAGGGCCGTACGGTATTTCGCGAACAGCGCCGGCGTCGTGAGATTCACCCTCTTATCGGTGCTCTGCGCCGAAAGAATGGTCGCCACGGCCAGTTCCAGCGGCGACGTGAAGTCCAGCTCGCAGTAGACGTGGGGAAAGGCCTGGGCCAGGGCCCGATTCATTCTGCGCGCCCGTCGTACCAATCCGGTGCGGGTCTCGTCGGCGAAGCGTTTGGCGACCGCTTTGTTCCCGGGAGGGGTGGGTGTGGCCGCTGACACCTACGACAGAGTACTGATTTCGTGATCTGGCTGAGATATTGGCCATGTTTACTCATTTTGTGTTGTGGTTGCTGGTGGCCTGCATACCCGGGTTGCTGATGCTGGCGGCGCTCGGGCTCGGGCGACTGGAGAGGACGCTCGCCCACGACACCGTCACGGCCACCGATGTCGCCGAATTTCTCGACCACGCTGAGGCCGTCGACGTCCGCACACTAGCGCGTGAGGGAATGCCGGAGGCGCTAGAGCTCTTGCACCGACGGCAGGCCCTGGGGCTGCACGCAGCTCCGCAACCCCCGGCGTTGACCGGTCGCCATCACGCCGAGACTTTCTTTGCCGCCGACGTCGTCGGCCGAATCGAATTAGGCCTGCCCACCCGCATCGGGGCCAGCTGGGGCGGCCGGTATGTGACCGATACGCAGTTTACGGTGACTCGACACGTTAATCGTGTTTAGCGTTGGCAGGCCGCACCGTTTGGCCTACCTTAGACTCGTGTCGGCCGTCACAGGTTGGCCAGCCCGTATCTACTTCGTGAGTAACTGAAGAGGCAAGAAGAGGCAACGTGGACGAGATCCTGGCAAGGGCCGGAATCTTCCAAGGGGTTGAGCCCAGCGCAGTCGCCGCACTGACCAAGCAGTTGCAGCCCGTCGACTTCCCCCGTGGACACACCGTTTTCGCTGAAGGTGAACCGGGTGACCGGCTTTACATCATAATCGCGGGCAAGGTGAAGATCGGTCGTCGCTCGCCCGATGGGCGGGAGAACCTGCTCACGATCATGGGCCCGTCGGACATGTTCGGCGAGCTGTCGATCTTCGACCCGGGACCGCGAACTTCGAGCGCGACGACAATCACGGAGGTGCGCGCGGTGTCGATGGACCGCGACGCGCTGCGGGCCTGGATCGCCGACCGGCCGGAAATCGCCGAACAGCTGCTCCGGGTATTGGCCCGCCGGCTGCGTCGCACCAACAACAACCTTGCCGACCTGATCTTCACCGACGTGCCCGGCCGGGTGGCCAAGCAGCTCCTGCAGCTCGCGCAGCGTTTCGGTACCCAGGAAGGCGGCGCGATGCGGGTCACCCACGACCTCACCCAGGAAGAGATCGCCCAGCTGGTGGGCGCGTCTCGGGAGACGGTCAATAAGGCGCTGGCCGATTTCGCGCACCGCGGCTGGATTCGGCTGGAGGGCAAGAGTGTGCTCATCTCCGACAGCGAGCGGCTGGCCCGCCGAGCGCGCTAAGCACGGGCACACCACCCCGCCGAGCAGACACAAAATCGCACGATTCCGTGCCGGAATGTGCGATTTTGTGTCTGCTCGCGCTACTGGGCCCGCAGGTGGTTCAGCTGGACCTGCACCGACCACTCGGCCGCGTCCCAGAGCTTGTCATCGACGTCGGTGTAGACGTGTTCGACGACCTGACGGGCGCTGGCATCCTCGCCGAGCTCGCGCAGCGCCGAACGCACCTGTTCCAGCCGCTCGCTCCGGTGCGCCAGGTAGCCCTGCGCAACCGTGTCCAGATTCGGCAGTTCGGGCCCGTGTCCGGGAAGCACGGTCCGCGGCCCCAGGCCGCGCAGCCGGTGTAGTGATTCCAGGTAGGCGGTCAGGTTGCCGTCCTCGGAGTCCATCACGGTGGTGCCGCGGCCGAGCACGGTGTCGGCGGTCAACACCGCATCGTCGAGCACGAACGACAACGAGTCCGCGGTATGGCCCGGTGTGGACATCACCGTGATCCGCAGGCCTGCGGCATCGATCACTTCGCCGTCGGTCAGTTCGCCGCCGAACCCGCGCAGAAATCCACTGCCCGCAGACCGCACCGTCGCCCCCGTCGAGTCGACCAGCTTGTCGATGCCGTCGGTGTGGTCACCATGCCGGTGACTGATCAACACCAACGTGATACGGCCCAGAGCGGCCACCCGCGCGATGTGCTCGTCGTCGTCAGGCCCGGGATCGACGATGACCAGTTCGTCGCTGCGCGGCCCGCGCAGCACCCAAGTATTGGTTCCCTCCAGCGTCATCAGGCCCGGGTTTTCGCACAGCAACACCGAAGCCGTGTCGGTGACCGCCCGCAGCTGCGCGTAGGCGGGATGAGCCAGTGCGGGTCCGGACATCGGTCGCTAACCGACCTCCACGATCACTTCGACTTCCACCGGGGCGTCCAGCGGCAACTCCGAGACACCGACCGCCGACCGCGCATGCAAACCGCTGTCGCCGAAGACCTCGGCCAGCAGTTCGGAGGCCCCGTTGACGATGCCCGGCTGGCCGTGGAAGCCCGGCGCTGACGCGACGAACCCGACCACCTTGACCACCTGGGTCACCGAGTCCAGACCCACCAGCGAATCCACGGCGGCAAGGGCATTGAGAGCACACGCCCGCGCCAGCGATTTGGCGACGTCGGGTGCGACGTCGGTGCCGACCTTACCGGTGGCGGGCAGCTTTCCGTCCACGAACGGCAGCTGGCCCGCGGTGTAGACGAGGTTGCCGGTGCGTACCGCGGGCACGTAGGCCGCCAGCGGGGCCGCCACCTGCGGGAGGGTGAGGCCGAGTTCCTTCAGGCGTGCTTTGGCGCTCATCCGCTCCGCCCTACTTGGGCCGTTTGAGGTAGGCGACGTGCTGCTCACCGGTGGGCCCGGGCAGCACCGACACCAGTTCCCAGCCGTCGGCGCCCCACTGGTCGAGGATCTGCTTGGTGGCGTGGGTGAGCAGCGGAACGGTCGCGTACTCCCATGTGGTGGGTTGGGTCATGGTCGCGAGCTTATCGGGCAAATGGGCAACGGCTAGCATGCGATGGTGGCAAACACATCGAGCGGCGGTAGCTCCGTCGGGTGGCCCTCTCGGTTGTCGAAGGCCCGCCTCCATTTCGTGACCGGCAAGGGCGGCACCGGCAAATCGACGGTCGCGGCAGCCCTCGCGCTGACCCTGGCCGCCGGCGGGCGCAAGGTCCTGCTGGTCGAAGTCGAAGGGCGCCAAGGGATTGCGCAAATGTTCGACGTTCCGCCGCTGCCTTATCAGGAACTGAAGATCGCGACGGCCGAGCGCGGCGGCCAGGTCAACGCGCTGGCCATCGACATCGAGGCCGCGTTCCTGGAATACCTCGACATGTTCTACAACCTGGGCATCGCGGGCCGGGCAATGCGGCGTATCGGCGCTATCGAGTTCGCGACCACCATCGCGCCCGGCCTACGCGACGTGCTGCTCACCGGCAAGATCAAGGAGACGGTGATCCGGATGAACAAGGGGGCCAAGAATCCCGTCTATGACGCGATCGTCGTCGACGCGCCTCCGACCGGTCGCATCGCCCGCTTCCTGGACGTCACCAAGGCGGTGTCGGACCTGGCCAAGGGTGGACCGGTCCATTCTCAGGCCGAAGGTGTGGTCAGGCTGCTGCACTCCGACCAGACCGCCATCCACCTGGTGACGCTGCTGGAGGCGCTGCCGGTGCAGGAAACCCTGGAGGCCATCGAGGAACTCGCCGAGATGGAGCTGCCGATCGGCAGTGTGATCGTGAACCGCAACATTCCGGCCTATCTCGACAATGACGACCTCGCGAAGGCCGCCGAGGGTGTGGTGGACGCCGACTCCGTGCGCTCCGGCTTGGCAAAGGCCGGCATCGAACTCGACGACAGCGACTTCGCCGGTCTGCTGACCGAGACGATCGAGCACGCCACCCGGATCAGCGCGCGATCGGAGACCGCGCAGCAACTCGACTCGCTGCAAGTCCCGCGGCTGGAACTGCCGACGATCTCCGACGGCGTCGACCTGGGCAGCCTCTACGAACTTTCGGAAGTACTTGCACAGCAAGGGGTTCGATGACATGACCCAGGCACACAAACCGGAAACCCTTGATATGGCCTCGATTCTGGCCGACACCACCAACCGCGTGGTGGTGTGCTGTGGCGCGGGCGGTGTCGGCAAGACCACCACAGCAGCGGCGATCGCGTTGCGGGCGGCCGAATATGGGCGCACCGTAGTCGTTTTGACCATCGACCCGGCCAAGCGTCTTGCACAAGCTTTGGGAGTCAACGACCTTGGCAACACGCCGCAACGCGTGCCACTGGCTCCGGAGGTGCCCGGCGAACTGCACGCGATGATGCTCGACATGCGGCGCACGTTCGATGAGATGGTGGTGCAGTACTCGGGATCCGATCGGGCACAGTCGATTTTGGACAACCAGTTCTACCAGACGGTCGCCACGTCACTGGCCGGTACGCAGGAATACATGGCGATGGAGAAGCTGGGCCAGCTGCTGGCGCAGGACCGGTGGGACCTGGTGGTTGTCGACACCCCGCCGTCGCGCAACGCACTGGACTTTCTGGATGCCCCCAAACGCTTGGGCAGCTTCATGGACAGCCGGCTGTGGCGGTTGTTGCTCGCGCCCGGGCGTGGCATCGGGCGGCTGGTCACCGGTGCGATGGGTCTGGCCATGAAGGCGATGTCGACCATACTGGGTTCGCAGATGCTCGGCGACGCGGCGGCATTCGTGCAATCGCTGGACGCGACATTCGGCGGTTTCCGGGAGAAGGCCGACCGCACTTACGCGCTGCTGAAGCGGCGCGGCACGCAGTTCGTCGTTGTCTCGGCCGCCGAGCCCGACGCACTGCGCGAGGCGGCTTTCTTTGTCGATCGACTGTCGCAGGAAGGCATGCCGCTGGCCGGGCTGGTCTTGAACCGCACCCACCCGCCACTGTGCTCCCTGGCTGTCGAGCGCGCGATCGACGCCACCGAAAAGCTGGCGGCGGACAGTTCAGAATCGGCGGCGCTGGCGTCAGCGGTGCTGCACATACATGCCGACCGCGGCCAGACGGCCAAGCGTGAGATCCGGCTGCTGTCCCGCTTTACCGGAGCGCACCCCCATGTTCCGGTGATTGGAGTGCCTTCGTTGCCGTTCGACGTCTCTGATCTCGAAGCCCTGCGAGCCCTGGCCGATCAGATCACGTCCGTCTGATCGGTATCTGAACTGCGGCGATGCGGGGCTGCCGTCCTTTATTTGACGGCCATTCAACCCCGATCGTCAACAACATCAGTATCTGCAGTCCCAAAAATCCCTCTGACCTGCGTGGATACAGCGCTATAGATATCAAGTACAGCTATGCTGTAACAGAAAAGTAATGATGGAGCTTGGTATGCACAACGGCGCTTGGGGACACGTGCGACCACCCGTAGACCCCGCCGCCCCCGGCCCAGGGCAACTCGCGCCGGCGACCGCCCGAGTGGCGTCGGCAATGGGCCCCGCCACCAACGCCGATGCCCCGGATGCAGCGTTATTTGACGCACATTCAATCGCGTTCGAAGTACGGCTAACGTTCGTTACTGCTGAAAATAGGCTCTGACCAGCCCGAAACAGTCCTATCAGCAATTTCTAACGGCTAAGCGGTAATGTAGCCGTAATGAGAGAACCGCGCACGCCGCGCGGACTAGGTGCCCGTCAGATGATGTTGCGGCGCTTGCGCTTGTCGAAGTAGTCGGACCAGGAAACAACCTCTGGGTGCTGCTTGAGCAGTGCCCGACGCTGACGCTCGGTCATCCCGCCCCATACGCCGAACTCCACCTTGTTGTCCAGTGCGTCGGCACCGCATTCCTGCATTACAGGGCAGTGCCGGCAGATCACGGCGGCCTTGCGCTGGGCTGCGCCGCGCACGAATAACTCGTCGGGGTCGGTGGCCCGGCACAACGCCTGCGACACCCAGGTGATGCGCTCCTCAGCCTCGACGCTGCGCAGCAGGTTGCCTGTGGACGTGAGGTTGGTCCTGCGTGCGCCCGGACGTGTTCCTGACACGAGCTGATCCCTTCCTTCCGGCCGCCGCCTGCGGCCGCCCTCCTCGGGTACCAGCCGATGATGCGAGCTATGCCACATGGTGCACATCGGAGTTACCTGAATCTCACTGCGCTTCTAAGTTAGGGTGTTGGGCGGCAATTGCGCAACAGTACGATAACGCTTTTTCTGGGACGTGCGTGCAGTCTTCCGCAGACCGGCCGGGGGAAACAGGTTCGGCCTGTCCCGTTTTGGGCCCCTGACCAGTAACATCGCAGCAATCGCACAGGTGCCCGGGGGTAGCGAACCGGTTCAACAGCTGCTAAAGAAATTTTTCTCAACCGCTCGGCGCGGGGGCGTGACGAGAGGTCGCTACTGTAGTACGCATGTCCGAGCGCCCCCCGGTAGCACTCACGCTGCTGAAGCTGGCGGGCTTCTGCCTGCTGGCCAGCGTTGTGGCCACCGCGCTGATGTTCCCGCTCGCCGGTGGCGTGGGGCTGATGTCCAATCGGGCTTCCGAGGTCGTGGCGAACGGATCGGCGCAACTTCTGGAAGGACAGGTGCCGGCGGTGTCGACGATGGTCGACGCGAAAGGCAACACGATCGCCTGGCTCTACTCGCAGCGCCGCTTCGAAGTGCCGTCGGACAAGATCGCCAACACCATGAAGCTGGCGATCGTGTCGATCGAGGACAAGCGGTTCGCCGATCACAACGGCGTGGACTGGAAAGGCACGCTGACCGGTCTGGCCGGCTACGCCTCCGGCGATGTCGAGACCCGCGGCGGTTCGACCATCGAGCAGCAGTACATCAAGAACTACCAACTGCTGGTCACGGCACAGACCGACGCGGAGAAGCGGGCAGCCGTCGAGACCACCCCGGCGCGCAAACTGCGTGAGATCCGGATGGCACTCACGCTGGACAAGACCTTCACCAAGCCGGAGATTCTCACCCGCTACCTCAACCTGGTGTCGTTCGGCAACAACTCCTTCGGCATCCAGGACGCCGCGCAGACCTACTTCGGGGTCAACGCGATCGACCTGAACTGGCAGCAGGCAGCGCTGCTGGCGGGCATGGTGCAGTCGACCAGCGCGCTCAACCCGTACACCAACCCCGAAGGCGCGCTGGCTCGGCGCAACGTGGTGCTGGACACCATGATCGAGAACATCCCCAACGAGGCCGACGCGCTGCGCGCGGCCAAGACACAGCCGCTGGGAATCCTGCCGCAGCCCAATGAACTGCCCCGCGGCTGCATCGCCGCCGGCGATCGCGCCTTCTTCTGCGACTACGTCCAGGAATACCTGTCGCGCGCGGGGATCAGTAAGGAACAGGTAGCCCGTGGCGGTTACCTGATCCGGACCACGCTGGACCCTGACGTGCAGATTCCGGTCAAATCCGCCATCGACAAATTCGCTCCCCCGACGCTGAGCGGTATCTCGAGCGTGATGAGCGTGATCCTGCCGGGCAAGACCTCGCACAAAGTGGTGGCAATGGCCAGCAACCGCAAGTACGGCCTGGACACCGAGGCAGGCGAGACCATGCGGCCGCAGCCCTTCTCCCTGGTCGGCGACGGTGCCGGCTCGATCTTCAAGATCTTCACGACGGCTGCCGCGCTGGACATGGGCATGGGCATCAACGCGCAGCTCGACGTGCCGCCGCGATTCCAGGGCAAGGGCTTGGGTAGCGGCGGCGCCAAGGGTTGCCCGAAGGACACCTGGTGCGTGGTCAACGCCGGTAATTATCGCGGCACCATGAGCGTGACAGACGCGCTGGCCACCTCGCCCAACACCGCGTTCGCGAAGCTGATCTCGCAGGTCGGGGTCTCGCGTGCGGTGGACATGGCCATCAAACTCGGCCTGCGCTCCTACGCCAATCCCGGCACCGCGCGCGACTACAACCCCGACAGCAACGAGAGCCTGGCCGACTTCGTCAAGCGCCAGAACATCGGCTCGTTCACCCTCGGACCAATCGAAGTCAACGCCCTGGAACTGTCGAACGTCGCGGCCACGCTCGCCTCCGGGGGGATGTGGTGCCCGCCGAACCCGATCGACAAGCTGATCGACCGCAACGGTAACGAGGTGGCCGTCACCACCGAGACCTGCGAGCAGGTGGTGCCCGAAGGCCTGGCCAACACCCTGGCCAACGCCATGAGCAAGGACGCCGTCGGCAGCGGCACGGCAGCCGGATCGGCGGGTGCGGCGGGCTGGGATCTGCCGATGTCCGGCAAGACCGGCACCACCGAGGCACACCGGTCCTCCGGCTTCGTCGGCTTCACCAACCGCTATGCGGCGGCCAACTACATCTATGACGACTCGCCCTCGCCGACGGACCTGTGTTCCGGGCCGCTGCGCCACTGCGGCAGCGGTGACCTGTACGGCGGGAACGAACCGGCACGCACGTGGTTCACCGCGATGAAGCCGATCGCGAACAACTTCGGCGAGGTGCATCTGCCTCCCACCGACCCGCGATACGTCGAGGGCTCACCGGGGTCTCGCGTGCCCAGCGTCGCCGGGTTGGACGTCGACCAGGCACGTCAGCGCCTGCGCGACGCCGGTTTCCAGGTGGCCGATCAAACGAACTCGGTGAACAGCGGCGCCAAGTACGGCGAGGTTGTTGGGACGTCGCCCAGCGGCCAGACCATCCCGGGCTCGATCGTGACGATCCAGATCAGTAACGGGATCCCGCCACCACCGCCGCCGCCGCCGGAGGGTGGTCTGCCGCCGGAGGTCGTCGGATCGCAGGTTGTCGAGATTCCGGGCCTGCCGCCGATCACCATTCCGCTGTTGGCGCCTCCGCCGCCGGCTCCTCCTCCGTAGGCCCTGGTCGCGCGAAGAGACGCGCGTCGGGCCGTGTCCCGGCAGTAAACTGCCTGGCATGGCTGACGTACGACCGACTGCCCCGCTCCTCAGCCGTCCGCTTCACGGACCGCATCCTCGCGGGGCGCTTCCCGTCGTGTTAAGGACCGGCGCCGCCGCGCTCGCCTCGGCGGCTGCCGGGATCGGCTACGCCGCGTTCGTCGAGCGCAATGCATTCGTGCTGCGCGAGATCACAATGCCGGTCCTGAGCCCGGGCTCCACACCGCTGCGGGTGCTCCATATCAGCGACCTGCACATGACACCTAACCAGCGACGTAAGCAGGCCTGGCTGCGCGAGCTGGCCAGCTGGGAGCCCGACCTGGTGGTCAACACCGGCGACAACCTGGCCCACCCCAAAGCGGTGCCGGCTGTGGTGCAGTCTCTTGGCGACCTGTTGTCCCGGCCGGGCGTGTTCGTCTTCGGCAGCAATGACTACTTCGGGCCTCGGCTGAAGAACCCGATGAGTTACCTGACCAACCCGGACCACCGCATCAAGGGAGAGCCGCTGCCCTGGCAGGACCTGCGGGCGGCCTTCACCGAGCGCGGTTGGCTCGATCTCACCCACAACCGGCGCGAGTTCGAGGTCGCCGGCCTGCACGTCGCCGCCGCGGGCGTCGACGATCCCCATATCGACCGGGACCGCTACGACACGATCGCGGGACCGGTCAGCCCGGCGGCCAACCTTAGGCTGGGCCTGGTGCACTCGCCGGAGCCGCGGGTGCTGGACCGCTTCGCCGCGGACGGCTACCAGCTGATCATGGCGGGCCACACCCACGGCGGGCAGCTTTGCCTGCCGTTCTACGGCGCGCTGGTTACCAACTGCGGCCTGGACCGCTCGCGGGCCAAGGGTCCATCGCAGTGGGGTTCGAACACTCGACTGCACGTCTCGGCAGGGATCGGCACGTCACCGTTTGCGCCGGTGAGATTCTGCTGCCGGCCCGAGGCGACGCTGCTGACACTGATCGCGGCGCCGATGGGCGGCCGGGACTCCACCAGCAACCTGGGTCGTTCGCAGCCAACAGTGTCGGTGCGTTGACGCACACGCCAATCGCGGTCCGCAGCCTCTCCCGAAGCTGGACCGACAATGCGATACGGCTGATCGAGGCGGACGCCCGTCGCAGTGCTGACACCCATCTGCTGCGATACCCGCTGCCCTCGGCGTGGTCCGCGGACCTCGACATCGCGCTCTACCTCAAAGACGAGACAACGCACATCACCGGCAGCCTGAAACACCGGCTCGCCCGATCGCTTTTCCTTTACGCGCTGTGCAACGGGTGGATCGGTGAGGGCACCACCGTGGTGGAGGCGTCGTCGGGTTCCACCGCGGTGTCCGAGGCCTACTTCGCGGCGATGCTGGGCCTGCCGTTCGTTGCGGTGATGCCGGCATCGACCAGCGCAACGAAGATCAAACTGATCGAATCACAAGGCGGCCGTTGCCATTTCGTGCAGAAGTCGAGCGAGGTCTACGCCGAGGCGGCGCGGGTTGCCGCGGAGACCGGCGGCCACTACCTGGACCAGTTCACCAATGCCGAACGGGCCACCGACTGGCGCGGCAACAACAACATCGCCGAGTCGATCTATCTGCAGATGGGTTACGAGGCGCACCCCATACCGGCCTGGATCGTGGTGGGTGCCGGTACCGGTGGAACAAGCGCCACGATCGGCCGTTACATCCGGTACCGGCGGCATGCGACCCGATTGTGCGTCGTGGACCCGGAGAATTCCGCCTTCTTCCCGGCTTACGCCGACAACCGGGCCGACATCGTGACCGGTGCCTCGTCGCGGATCGAGGGCATCGGCAGGCCGCGGGTGGAACCGTCATTCCTGCCTTCGGTTGTCGACAGGATGGTGTCGGTGCCCGATGCGGCCTCGATCGCAGCCGCGCGCCACGTCAGCGCCGTGCTGGGGCGCCGGGTCGGCCCGTCGACGGGCACCAATGTCTGGGGCGCGTTCGGCCTGCTCGCGGAGATGGCCGCGGAGGGACGCGGCGGTTCGGTGGTGACCCTGCTGGCCGACAGCGGCGACCGCTACGCCGACACCTACTTCGACGACGAGTGGGTGACCGCTCAGGGGCTCGATCCCAGTCACCCCGCTGAGGCATTGGTCGAATTCGAACGCTCCTGCCGGTGGGGGTGAGTGAGGCGCCGACCTGCCGTTTGGGAAGTGGCTGGCTCGGTGCGATAGGCTGTCGAGGCTTCAAGCGGGGTGTGGCGCAGCTTGGTAGCGCGCTTCGTTCGGGACGAAGAGGCCGTGGGTTCGAATCCCGCCACCCCGACTCTGTGATATCGACCGCTCAAGGCGAACCGTCGATCCCGTTCACCCCCAGGAGCAGGCCGCCGGTGCCTCCCGTGCCCGGTTTACCCGCGGTGCCGGGCGTCGGGCCGAGGCCGCCGTCACCACCGTTGCCGCCGTTGCCGATGAAAACTGCGTCGCCGCCGTCGCCGCCGTCACCGCCACCCGTATCATCGGTACCACCGGCGCCCCCGGCACCGCCTACCCCTAGTAGCCCTCCACCCCGGCCGCCGGACCCACCGGCGCCGCCGGTGTCGCCGAGCCCCTCCAGGCTGCCGCTTCCGCCGGTACCCCCGGCCCCGCCGCACCCCAGCAAACCGGCGTCTCCGCCGGTTCCACCCGCTCCGCCGAACCGACCGAAGCCACCGGAACCTCCGGCGCCGCCGCTGGCGAACAGCAAGCCGGCCGCACCGCCGGCACCGCCGGCGCCGCCGTGTCCGACGAAGGTGTCGCCTCCGGTCCCGCCGAACCCGCCGCTACCGAACAACAGCCCGGCCTTGCCGCCGACTCCACCGGGCCCACCGCCCTCACCGAATCCGCCGGTCCCGCCGGCGCCGCCGAATCCGGCCAGCCAACCGCCGTCTCCACCGGCACCGCCTGCCCCGCCGGGGCTCTTGGCGTTGATTGCGCCATTGCCACCATGACCGCCGCCTGCGCCAACCAGCCCGGCCAGCGCTCCGGCCGATCCACCGTTGCCGCCCACGCCGCTGTCGAAGACGCCGACAGCATCCGAACGGGCGCCCCCTCCGCCTGCCCCGCCACCGCCGAACAGCCCTCCCGCTCCACCTGTGCCGCCACGCCCACCGAAGCCGGCCAGGGAATTCGCGGATCCACCCGTTCCGCCTGCTCCTCCGGTACCAAGCAGGCCGCCGATCCCCCCGTTTCCACCGCCGCCTCCGCTGCCCAAACCGACTGAGTGTCCCCCGGCACCGCCGGCGCCGCCGCTGCCCAGGAACCCGGCTGCGCCACCGGCGCCTCCGTGCTGGCCGTTGGTGCCCGACCCGCCGGCGCCGCCATCGCCGATCAACCATCCGCCCGGGGCGCCATCCTGACCGGATACCGGGGCGGCGTTGGCGCCGTTTCCGATCAGGGGACGGCCGGTCAGCGCCTGGACGGGCGCGTTGATTGCGTCGAACACGACTTGCAGCGGGCCGCCCGAGCCGTTGACCCCGGTCAGGCCGATGCTGCCCAACCCGCCGCCGTTACCGCCGTTGCCGCCGTTGCCGCCGATGCCGACCAGCACCGCGTTGCCGCCCCTGCCGCCCGCGCCGCCGGACTCGATGAAGCTTTGCCCGCCCTCACCGCCTGCGCCGCCGTTGCCGAGCACCAGACCACCTCTGCCACCTGCGCCGCCGGCACCTCCGACACCGTTGTCCGAGTAGCCGCCGATCCCGCCCGCTCCGCCCCAACCGATCAGACCGGCGTTGCCGCCCGATCCGGCAGCGCCGCCGAAGGTAACCAGTACGCCATTGCCGGATCCGCCGGCGCCACCGGCGCCGCCACTGGAGAACAACAGGCCGGCGTCCCCGCCGTGTCCGCCGGCGCCGCCACCGTCGTTGCCGACGCCGCCCGAACCGCCCAATCCACCAGCACCGAACAAGAAACCCGCTTTGCCGCCGGCTCCGCCGGCGCCGCCGGCGTGGGGGATGCCGAGTCCGCCGCTTCCACCGTCACCGCCCGCGCCGGCGAGCATGCCACCGGCTCCACCGGCGCCGCCGACGCCGCCCGTCGAGCCGAATCCGCCATTGCCGCCGTGACCGCCGGTGGCGCCGACCAACCCGGCCAGCACGCCGGCCGACCCGCCACTTCCGCCGGCCCCACCCGCCCCGGTGATGCTCGCGCCACCGAGTCCGCCGGCTCCGCCGCCACCCAACAATCCGCCCGCACCGCCAGTACCGCCGGCGCCGCCAAGCCCGCTCCCGGACTTCCCTCCGACGCCGCCGCCACCGCCGGCACCGGACAGCAGTCCACCGGCTCCCCCGCTGCCCCCGGCGCCGGCGTTACCGGTCAGCGAATTTCCGCCGGCCCCGCCGGACCCGCCGCTGCCTAACAGCCCGGCCGCGCCGCCGTTACCGCCCTGCTGCCCGGATGCGCCCGAGCCGCCGGCGCCACCGTCGCCGAGCAGCCAGCCGCCCGGCGCACCGTCCTGCCCCGTTCCCGCAGTTCCGGGTGCTCCGTTGCCGATCAGCGGCCGCCCGCTGAGGGACTGAACCGGAGCGTTGATCGCGTCGAGCACGGCCTGCAGCGGATTCGCCGCAACCGCGGCCGCATTGGCGGCCTCCGCACCGGCATAGGCGCGGCCACCGGCCGCCAGCGTTTCGACGAACTGCGCCTGAAACGCCGCGGCCTGCGCGCTGACGGCCTGATAGCTCTGGCCGTGCCGGGAGAACGCTGCGGCGATTGCCGCCGATACCTCATCTGAAGCGGCCACCACTACCGCTGTGGTGGGGGCGCTAGCGACCGCGCCGGCCGCCCTCAGCGTTGCCGACAGATTCGTCAAATTCGTTGCCGCCGTGGACAATACATCCGGCACCGCGATGACGAAAGACATACGACACCTTCCAAGGTCTCAAGCCCCCGGCGGTGTCCGATCTATCGAGGTCGATCGGCCAAGCTCACAATAGCGGCCTGAGGCGCCCCTGTGGCAGTAGCATCTCAAACCCCCGAGCGCCCCGAACCGGAAACGCAACACCGCGTTTCCGGTCCGGCGCAACTAGGTTCGAGCGCAGCCGAGGCGCTAGAACCAGACTTTTCGGCCACCCACCGGGCGCCCAACCGCACCCAGAATCCACAGAATCACTCCGACGAGCACAAGAATGCCGCCGATTGTGTACAGAATTGGAATACCGGCGAAGTAGCCGATCAGCAGCAAAACGATACCCAGGATGATCACGGCGCGCCCCTTCTGTTGAACGCTGTCTAATTGGCAGATCCACCAGGTGGATACCCCGCAATATGCGCGCCCAATCACTCGATACGCGGCCGGAACAGGACCCTGGTGCCGCGTCGCGGAGCAAGCATGATGGACCGGCGGACGACCTTCTCCGGCTCGGGGTCGACAGCGGCGAACTCGCCCTCACGCAGCAACACGTGCAGCACCGTGATCAGCTCTCGCATCGAGAACGCCGCCCCCAGACAGCGCTTGACACCTCCCCCGAACGGAACCCAGGCGTACGTCTGGGGCCGGGTGCCGAGGAACCGCTCGGGCAAGAATTCATGCGGATTGTGGTAGACGGCCGGATTGCGGTTGATCGCGATGATGTGGACGACGATCCGCGTCTTTGCGGCAACCAGGTAGCCGCCCAGCCGGACGGGTTGTGCCGCCACCCGCGACGTGAGCGGAGCAGGCGGACGTATCCGCAGCGTCTCGTCGATCACTGCCGTCGTGAAATCTTCTTCCCCGCCTATGGCCTCTTCCCGCACCCGGCGAAGCACTCGAGGGTGGTGCAGCAACAGGTCGAACACCCATGCCAAAGTGGTCGCAGTGGTTTCGTGACCGGCCAGCATCAATGTGATCAGATCATCACGAATCTCACTATCCGACAACCCTTTTCCGTCGTCACCCCGGGCGCACAGCAACAGTGCCAGGATGTCGCGCTGGTCGGCCAGACCAGGGTCAGCACGCCGCGCCGCGATCAGCGGCATCACGACGTCGTCGATCTCGCGGTTGGCCCGCGACCGCGCCGGCCACACCCGCAAGGTGCCGAACCGGCGTAGCGCGTAGCGCACGGTCAACTGCTCGGACACTCCGAGATTCAGCAGGTGCTCGAACGGCCGTCCCAATCGCTGGACCTCACCGGGGTCCTCGACGCCGAAGATCACCCGCACGA
Source organism: Mycobacterium sp. ML4 (assembly GCF_054515735.1). NCBI lineage: Bacteria > Bacillati > Actinomycetota > Actinomycetes > Mycobacteriales > Mycobacteriaceae > Mycobacterium > Mycobacterium sp. ML4. The sequence continues at coordinate 205,599 of NZ_JBTNSY010000007.1, read as the reverse complement.
TCACGTCCAGCATCAGCTCCCGTGCGGCCTGCAACATCTCGAACGGGCGGTCGACGGGCCACTTCCGCATCGCGGCGCGGGTGGACGCCTCGACGATCGGCACGTAGGAATGCAGCGCGGTGCCGTGCAGCGGCGGTGTCAAAAGCCTGCGCCGCCGCAGATGCTCGGGTTCCTCCTGCACGAACATCGACCCGGACCCGTAGATCGCCGCCGCGGGCCCGACACCCTCGCCCCCCAGCAGCACGTCGGTGGGTGCGGTGAAAACCTCCTTGGCCAGCGCCGGGTCCGAGACGATTGCCACGTCGCCCAAACTGAGGATCGGCATCGTCATGATCGGCCCGTACCGGCGGATCAGTCGCAGCATCCGGCGCTCGCCACCGACCAGGTAGGCCAATGCATACGCTGCGGCACAAGCGCCACGAAACCCGCGCGGCGCGGGCAGACCGGGTGGCGGGCTCACGCGCAGCGATTGTCCTCCTCGCCGCGACGAGAGCGAAGCGTCACACGCAGTCGGCGCAGATTTGTCGCCCGCCGCTGGACATGCGCAGCCGGCTGCGATGCTGCACCAGGAAGCAGGACGAGCAGGTGAACTCGTCCGAGCGCTGCGGAATCACCGCCACCGACAGCTCTTCGCTGGACAAGTCCGCCCCCGGTAGTTCGAAGAAGAGTGCGTCGTTGGGGTCATCGTCGGTCACTGCCGTGGCCAGCTTCGGCAGCGGTCCCAGCTCGCGAAGAGTGGACCGGTCCGTCACGTCAGTGTCGATTACCCGGCGTGCGTCGTAGTCGCTCACGGTCGTCATGGCAGTTCCTTCCTGCTGAGGGCCGGGCTGCCCGCCAACCTGTGGTTGCCGCCCGTTGGCACAGGCAGTACCCCGTTCCAGTGGGCCCCACACCCTCGAGGCAAGAGGAATTCGCATATGTGCTAAGGGCCGCCCCGAGGAGCGGCCCCGATCAGTGGTGGGTGCGGATCAGCGCGCGGTCCGCTGCGGGCTCGGCCACGGGTCCACGCAGGACACCACTCCCGCACTCGCACGTTCCCTGCGCATGTCCGCCCGCTCGTTACGGGCCACCCAGGCCAAGCCGAACCACGGCGACATGATGGCCGACACCAGGGCCACGCCGGCGAGAAGTTCGTGCTGTCCGGCCAGCGCGACAAGGCCAATGGCAAGTCCGACGGCCCATGTCGCGGCGGCCACCAAGCCTGGCACGCTCACGGACCGCTCGCGGGAGTGGCCGGCCGCGGCCGGTCCGCCTACGGTCCCGTCTGTCCCCGTGTACACCATGCTCACTCCCACGCACAACGAATGAATAACGATTTAGGTTACTGTATCTCAGGGATATTGTTTCTGCACTAACCAATTTGGTCCGTGATGCCACGGACCGCTGTTCACCCTGTTGAGTTCGCCGGGAGCGGGTACACGTCACCTGTGAGTGATACCGCCGTTCTGATCATCGACATGTTCAACGACTACGACCATCCCGACGCCGAACAGCTGGCCGACAACGTCGCCGGCATCATCGATCCGCTGGTCGGCCTGGTCAACCATGCGCGCGACCATGACGGCGTCGATCTGATCTACGTCAACGACAATCACGGCAACTTCACCGCCGACCACCGCGCGATCATCACCAGCGCGCTGGACGGAAGGCGGCCCGAGTTGGTCAAGCCGCTGGTGCCCCCGGAGGACACCTACGTGATCACGAAGGTCCGCCATAGCGTCTTTTACTCCACGGCGCTTGACTACCTGCTGGATCGCCTGAAAGCACAGCGCGTCGTCCTGGCCGGTCAGGTCACCGAGCAGTGCATCCTCTACAGCGCACTTGACGCCTACCTGCGGCACTACGAAGTGGTGGTGCCACCCGACGCGGTCGCGCACATCGACGAGGAACTCGGTTCGGCCGCGCTGAAGATGATGGAGCGCAATATGAGTGCCGAACTCGTGTCCGCCGCGCACTGTCTGTCATAGCGCACGAAAGATCAAGACACCCGAAGACCTGAAGGAGGTCGCGATGACCGGTGGCAAGGAAAAGAGCGAGTCCGACGTGGAGGGTGACGAGCATGTCGCCAATTCACGGGAAGGCCGCGAGAGCGACGGCGACTACGTGGGGCGCACGGCGGCCGACGACGACTTCGATGCCGGGATGACCGGCGCGGAGGCGCGCAGCCAGCAGGGCTGACTCAGCGGTGCAAGTCGGCCACCAGTGGCCGGTGATCCGAGATGGGCATCAACTCGGCGACGGTGGCGCCGGCGCGCAGCTGCGTGTCGTCGGTCACGATGTGGTCGAGCTGACGACTCGGGGCGTCGGCGGGAAACGTTGTAGCCGACGCCAGCGGCCGCATGCCGGTCCAGCGGTGCACCGGCCCGGGTGTGAGGTTGAGGTCACCCACCAGCAGCCGCGGTCCTGGTAGGCCGCGCAGGTCGCGAACCAGCCGGCGCAACTGACGCACATTCCATGCCGGGACGAACGACGGGTGCGTGTTGGCCACCGTCATCAAGCCCAGCGGTGTCTGCAACCGCGCGATCACCGCCGCCCGCGGCTCCTCGTCGACGATCATCACCTTCTTGGGTCCCGGCAGATACATCGGGAAGCGCATCGGAATGCGGGGCAATCTCACCACCTGCCAGCTGGTGGCCGGGAACCGCGACAATAACGCGATCCCGTAGGCCGCGGTCCCGGGTTGTTCCCGGCCGGTGGCAGCCATCCATGTCGCCCCCGGGGTTCCCGAGATGGCGGCCACGAACCGGTGCTGCACCGCTCCCATCGCCTCGGCCGCGGCTGCGGTGAGATCGGCCCGACCGGACCGGGGCTGGTCGAAGTCGACCTCTTGTAAGGCGAGGACGTCGGGATCCAGCCGCCGTACGCAGTCACGCAGCCGCCGCGGGTCGACCCCGTTCCCGACGCTGCGCCCGTGCAGGATGTTGAAAGTCGCTATTCGCATGACCCGGCCCGTTGGTCGACGGCGTTGCCTCAACGGCTGGGCCGCCCGGCCAGGCGCCCGAGTTCGGCCAGGTCGCGCTCGGCATGGCTCTGTCGTATGTAAATGCTCAGGTCGGCAACGCGCTGAGCATGCCGGCCGTCCTGACACAGCGGTCCCGGGCCCAGCGCGCGTCCGGTGCGGGTGATCGCTTCGTCGACGGCATGTTCGACGACCGCGCGAACGCGACGGGCCAGCAGCTGAGCGGTGCCGGTGCGGTCGAACGGGTCCGCGTCGATCTGGGCCGCCGCCGTGGCCAGCATCGCGTCGCCGGCGGCGAGCGCCGCATCGACCGCTCCCAGGTGCGCCAGGGCGTAGGCGTCGGCCGACTCGCTGCGGGCGCACCGATACAGCGGGTCGGCCACGCGGCGGGCACCGCCGAGCCAACAGGCGGCGACGCCGATCGACCCGTGCCAGAACCCCGCACGGGTCAGATAGTCACCCGGTTCGCCGACCAGGATCGCGTGCACGTTGTTGAACTGCACCGATCGGGTGTCGCTGCCGGCCATGCCGGGGTTCCACCAGGTGCTGGGCAACGGTCTGACCCCCGCATCGGTGAGGGTGACGGCGAACAAACCCCGCTCGTCCTCTTCCATCTGCGCGGTGACCAAAGCGTTCGTGCAGAATCCCGCGCCCGAGCACCATACTTTGGTGCCGTTGAGCAGGAACTCGTCACCGCAGATGCTGGTGGCGGTCAACTTCGCCTCGGAACTCTCGGCCGCCCACACCCCCCACAGTTGGCCCGGTTCGGGTGGCTTGCCGCCCAGTTCGTGCAGGATGGCCACGGCGTCGACGTGGGCTTCGGCGATGCGGGCCGCCGCGATATCATCCTGTGCCAAACATGTCAACCGCTGCAGGCGTTCTGCGGTGTATCCCGCCGCCGGCAGCGGCAACTCCAATCGTCCCGATTCCAGCCAGTGCTGAACCAATCCGGCCGTCATGCGACATCCCCCGTCGCGCATTCAGAGAGCATGCTCGAATTGTCAGCAAATCCGTGTGGCGCCCGAGCCTGGATTCGCGCCGAAGTGACGACCGATCGAGCGGTGTCTCGGCAAATGCGGTAGCCAGCATGCTCGAACCTAGCTACCAAGTCAACATCCTCGCCGCAGGGATGGCCGTGCCAGTCCCTGACCCAGACCAGTGCGGCCTTGACAACGGCACGCGGGCACTCGGGAAGATTCGCGTGCTCGTTGTGGGCCGGAATCACCACAGCAGTCTGGTCATGGGGACTTGACGCTGTGGCTGACATAATGAATCTAATTTCCCGTTTCGAAACCGACTAAACGGTTGAGCACCAGCACCACAGGGCGTTCGGGTTGCGGTGGGCATCGGCCGGGTATGCCGTGGCGACTATGACTTCGCCCTGCGAACCACGCTGTGCCGAACTCCGCGAGGCACTGCGGCATGCGGCCTCGGCACTCAAGGAGCACGGCCCCGGCTTCGCGCTGGCCGGCAGTTATGCGTTGTGGGCCTACGGTGCGCCCGAGCCGACCCATGACGTCCTGCCGCCCACCACGGTCTTCATCCAAAAGCTCCGCGCCCTGACCGAGCACTACTGTGACTTCGCGAAGCTGATTCCAGCTGCGCGGGCGGTCCGCGAACAGCTGGACTGGGAGCGCATCGCCGACGAGACCGCCGAAAATGATTTCGCGGCCGCCTTCCTGGTCCTATACGAGCGCCTTGGCTTACGGACCTGACCGGTAGGGGTGAAAACGGCGTTTACGGGTATCTCCGAGAACCATGGAACCGCAACCGAGTCGTGGACTCCGCCGAGATGAGGACCTCGAAGAGGTGGTCGACAAGCTTCAGCAGAACGTGACCGAGGAACGGCGGGACCAGCAGGTGCCCGGCAACGCAACCGAGCGGGAGCAGGCTCCGGTTCAGGGATCAGAGGATGAACCGCCCGACTGATCGGGTGGTCAGTGGTTACGCAGCTTCGCGACCAGTTTGTCCTTCGTCAGGCTCGAGTAGCCGGAAATACCCAGCTCTTTGGCCCGCTTCTTCAGCTCGGGAACGGTCCAGTCCGCATAGGAGCCCGATTTGCCGCCCTTGCGCCCAACCTTCGACTTCCCCTGTCCCGCCGCCGCGTTGGAGATCCGCGCGGCCTTCTCCTTCGAGTCGCCCTTCTTGCGCAGGTCTTTGTAGAGCTTTTCATTCTTGATCGACGAATTCGGCACGGCAGCCACCTCCTACGTTGTGTCAGCTGGCAGAATGCCCGAATCGGCCCGGATCAAACCGCCCGCCCGGTCGGTGAAATGATCTGGCGGACCGGGTTTTTGACGCGCTCGGGAACGAATCGTCCGGCCAGCGACGTGACGGCTTCGGTTGCCCGGGCAGCGATGCACTGCTTGTCATCAAAGGTGAGAGCTTCGAACGCCCGCCGGGTGATCTCGGCGGGATCGTTGTCCGGCGGTCTGTTCCGCAGCGGGAACAACGGATCGGTGATGCCGCCGGCGGTGACGGGTTCCGGCATCAGCGACACAACGCTCACTCGTCCCGGGGGAGATTTCTTCGCATTGCGGCTATTCCGTTCGGCGGGTGCCGCAAGCACCCTGCGAAAGGTCCGCGCGCGGTTTCATACAGATTTTTACGGGAACCCGAACATCGCTGCCGCCCTAACCCGCATTCGCGGCAGCTCGACAAGATGGGAAAGCGTATGAGCGACAAGGACAGTGGACCAGAAGCAGGCATCAAGGGAGCCGCCGAGGGAATCAAGGGCAAGGCCAAGGAAGCGGTCGGCGCCGTGACCGGCAGCGACGACCTGAAGAACGAAGGCCGGGCCCAGCAGGACAAGGCCGACGCGCAACGCGACGTGGCCAAGAAAGAGGCGGAAGCTGAGTCCGCACGCGGGGGCGCGGAAGCCGCCGAGGAACGGCAGAAGTCCCACCAGTAGCAGGCCTCCTGCAGCGGCCCTGGCCAACCGGCCAGGGCCGCACCTCTTTGAAGAACGCTGATGCGACGCTGTTCTCAGGTAACCACGTCCGGGCGTGCCGTCCCGCGACGAACGATTGGGCGACAGCCCGCGCTAGCCAAGGGCACGGCGCGCGAAATACCCTAAGAGTGATCAGCTAAACGGTGTTCTCTGCCCCGAAATCGCGGCCTTCGGCAGCCGCAGAAGTCTTGGTCAGCGAAAGTCCGGTTGCCTCGACGTGAAAGGGGTATGCGCTCGATGATGCAGGAAAGCAACGGACCGAGCGAGCTTCTCGGGGTCGTCGCGATCGGCGCTTCGGCAGGTGAAGTAGCGGCGCTGTCACCATTGGTCGCAGGGTTGTCGTCGGATCGGCCCAACTCGTACTTGACCACCGCCGTGCCCAGCGTTTTGGCGCAGTGTCCAGACTGCCATGGCTCGCCGGTGACGCTGGAAGAAAATGGCTTCCGTTGCCGAGCGGGCCGTGCGTGGTCGCCGGAGTCGCTGCTGGCCGCGCGCGACGCCGCGTACTGGGTTGCGCTGCGCAGCCTGCCGGAAAAGGCCGGGCTGGCAAGACAACCGGCTGACCGGACAGGTTTCGGTCTGCCTTCTCATCGCTACAACAACGTCATCGCCGAAGCCGAACGGGCTTTGGCGGTGCTCAGCGCGCGACTGGCGGCCGTCAACGACCGCCACGAAGGCAACGGTGACTGAGCCCCAGCGCGCCGTCACCGTCGCTCTGGACCGCCACGGCGACACCTCACTCCTGTACGCCGACGGTTTGCTGGACAGCTCCACCTATCGCGGACTGCGTGACGCGGTGATCAAAGCGGCACTCGACGAGCCCCGGGCCGTCATCGTCGATGTCAACCGGTTGGCGGTGCCTTCCGCGACGGCGTGGTCGGTGTTCACCAGCGCCCGATGGCACGTCAACATCTGGCCCGACGTACCGATAGCCCTGGTCTGCAGCGACATCATGTCGCGCCGGGCGATCGCCGCCTGCGGTGTCACCAGATATGTTCCGGTCCACCCCACCGCCCATGCCGCCCTGGCCGCAACCCATGACCTGATCATGAACGCTCGCCGTCGCGGACGGGCGCAGCTGCCGCGCAGCCCGGTCGCCATTCGTCTGGCCCGGGCCATGCTCCACGAATGGCTCACGGCGTGGTCTGTCGATCACCTCATTCCGGTCGTCAGCACGGTGGCGACGGTGTTCGTCGAGAATGTGCTCGAGCACACGCAGAGTGCGCCGGTGTTGATCGCGGAACGGTGCAACGACACGGTGACCATCGCGGTCGAAGACTGCAGCCAATTCCTGGCGGTCCGGCATGAGGAGCGTAGCGGTGCGCAGGCGGTATCTGGTCTCGCCATCGTTTCCTGCCTGTGCCGCGCCTGGGGCAGCACGCCGACTCCCGGCGGCAAGACGGTATGGGCGCTCGTCGGATCCGAAAATGAGCTGTGACGCCCGAGTGCGCGTGGCCGGCACATCGTTGTCCGCCTCGGAGTAGGCGCCGGCGGGGCACTGCTGCCGATGGAGGTCGCGAACTTGCGCGGATTGTCCAGGAAGCGAACTGCTGAGCCGGTGCCAGTTTATTAGGCAGGAGAGTCGGTAATCCCCCATTCGTGAGAATCGCCATTGTCTGGGGCGACGATGCGTGTTCCGGCGACTTCGCCGGAAACGCCGTAGGTCAGGAGTTGGGAGAGTTCTGCGCAGCCCTCGCAGGCCACGGTCACACGGTGACCGCTCACCCGCGCCAACAGGCTGAGCAACCAGCCGAGCAGATCCAACCTCCATATCTGACCGTGCCGGCTCGCGTCGGCCCGCCCGCGCCGGTATCCCCGGCGCGCGTGTTGCCGTTCGTCGGCGAGTGGGCGGCCGAACTGACCCGCTGCTGGTCCACCGAACCGCCCGACATCGTGCACAGCTTCGGATGGCTGGGCGGACTGGCCGCACAGCTGGCGGCAAGACGTTTTCAGCTGCTCACCGTGCAGAGCTTCCATGGCCTGGCCGTGACGGATGCCCGTTCCGGCGCGGTACAGCCGAACGATTTCGAACGCGCTCGTCTTGAACCGTTGCTGATCCGCGGCGCCACCTGGGTGACGGGCGGCAGCAGCGAGGAACTCGAGGTGCTGACAAGGTTGCGTCGTAATCGGGCACGCACATCGGTCTTGGCGACCGGTATCGACGCCGAACGCTACACATGCACTGATCCCGCCTGGACGGACCACGGCACTCACCGGATTTTGCAGGTTGCGCCGAACTTGCAGCCGCGCAACGGACTTGACAGGACCATTCGGGTATTACCCCACGTGCCGGACAGCGAACTCATCATTGCGGAGACGTCGGTCACCGACGCCCAGAACAAGAAGCGACGGACCCAGCTGAAGCGCATGGCCACCGAACTGGGCGTGAGCGACCGCGTCCGCTTTGCGAATTACGTTGCGCCCGAGGACATTCCGACGCTGCTCTGGTCCGCCGATGTGGTCGCCTGCACGCCGCGACTAGCACCGCGCGCGACCTCGGCGTTGCAGGCCATGGCCAGCGGGCGGGCCGTCGTCGGGACGGCGGTCGGCGCCCTGATGGACACCGTAATCGGCAACGTCACCGGCGTGCTGGTGTCCCCGACCAAACCGTACCAATTGGCAGGGGCGCTGAAAACCATGCAGCAACAACGCTTTCAGCGCCAGAGCATGGGTTCGGCAGGTCGCTCCCGGGTGATGTCGCGCTTTACCTGGGACCGAATCGCCCAAGACGCGCTCAGCATCTACGAGCAGACGAGCAACCTGAAAACCGGCGCCCTGGGCGCCCTGGGCGAGAACAGGACAACGAACAAATGACAACCGCGCCGTACCCCCCGGACCTCGCAGACCGATCCGGCGAGAAGCGCGCACCGGATGCGGTCCGGTACGCGAAATTTCACACCGCCGAACCTGAGGCGGCCAGACGATTTTTCGCCCAGGCTTATTGCCCCGGTTGGCGCACCAGCAGCCTGACCGCCGGCGCGTCCCTCACGCATCACCGCTTCGAGACCGACGCGGTCACCGTGGACGAGGTGCTGATCGAGGGTCGGCTCGGGTGTGAAATCCGAACCAGCGACGCCGTGGTGGTGATACAGCCCAGGGCGGGCTCGCTGACGCTGGCGGGTGATCCCGGCACCAGGATGGACTCTCCGGTGATCGCAGCGGACGGCCTGCCCTGCGCGATCCAGGCGAACACGGCGCGATTTCACGTCGTGCGGATGGATCTGCGCCACCTCAGCCAGGTCGCCGCCGACAAGACCGGGCCGCTACCCCAGCAGATCCGTTTCGCGAGTTGCCGCCCCCGCTCGGCAGCCGTGGCGCAGACGTGGCAGCAGGCGCTCGATTACATCATTGCCAGCTTCTCCTACGCGGACACCGCGCATCAGCCCCTGGTCGTCAACGCCGCCACCAACCTGCTTGGTGCCGCGTTGCTCGAATGCTTCCCGTCCAACATGAGCGAGGGTCAGGATCTGCTGCGCAATCCGTCGGTGCCCCCGACTCTGAAAGGCGCGATCGCGTTCATTCACCGCCATGCGGGCGACGGGATCGGCGTCAACGACATCGCCGACGCACTGCGCATGACCTCGCGCGCCGTGCAGTACCTATTCCGGCAACACTTGCAGACAACACCCACCGAGTACTTGCGCCGCGTCCGGTTGCACCGTGCTCACCAGGAGCTGATCAGCAGCGACCGGTCCACCACCACCGTCAGCGAGGTAGCACATCGCTGGGGTTTCGCCCACACCGGTCGATTCGCCGCTCTCTACCGCAGAACATACGGTCAGAGTCCGCACGCGACGCTGCAGCAGTGACCGCGCTACAGCCCGTCCCGGGTGCGCAACAGCCGGTCGACTCGATCAGCCGCGTCGTCGTTGAGGACGTCGTGCGCGGTGATCTCGCCGACCACCCGCTCAGCGATGTCACGCAGCTTGACGTTCGACTCCTGCGACAGCTTCACCAGCAGATCGAACGCTGATTCGGAGTTGACGCCGTAGCGCAACATCAGGATCCCCATCGCCTGGTTGATCACCGCACGTCGGGAATCAACCGCCAGCAGCGCCTCGCTCAGGTGTTTCTGCAGGTCGGCGTCGAACTGATCGGTGACGTCGATGTAGAACCCGGCGATACCGAGCAGCCGGCCGTCCGGGCCGCCGAATCGGTCCCCCACCACAACCACCACGTGCGTTTCCCCACGCGTATCGACTATGCGATGCCTACTGCTGAAAGCGGCGCCGTGGCGGCGCACCTGCTCGATGAGCTCCGGCACCGTCGGCTTGTCGTCGGGATGTTTGTGTTTGAGTAGCAACTGCGTCGTCGGCTGCACGCTGCCCGGCTCATAGCCGTGCATTCGGGCCACCTCTTCCGACCACTCCCAGCGGTCCTCACGGGCCAGGTAGCGAAATCTGCCCACCAGTGGCCAGCGGCGACCCCTCTTTCGCCGTGAATCTGCGCTCACCAGCGCCATAATATTCCGACCCGCGAGCCACGGTTGAATTTCGCCGTCGGATCGTTTCGCACTGCGGATAAAGTCCCAGAAAGCGAAACCGTCAGGCCGTCTTGGCGAGCGCCGGTGAACGATCTGTTCTGCTGCCCCTCGCGATTCGACGGATCATCTGCCGGGTTAACTTCTCCAGCACGCCCTGCGCGATCTCCGGGCGATCCGAGCGCGCGGCGCGCCGCACCGCCGGGGCAATGGTGATGCCCTCGCGGTAGCCGCTGACCACCCGAGGATCCACGTAGGAACTGCGAGCCACCGCTGGTGTGTTTCCCAACTCCTCGGAGACCTCCCGCATCACCGCAGCCTCGACCCGCTTGGCTACCCGCTGCGATACCGCTGGGTCCGCGTCGGCGAAAGCCGTGGCGGCCAGCACGGTGCCGTGCCACGTCCGCAGATCTTTCACGCTGTAATCGGAGCCGACGAGCTCCTTGAATCGTGCGTTGAGATCGTCGCTGTGCACGTCCACCCAGCCGGAGGCGTTGCGCCACACCAGGAATCGTCCGCTACCGCAGTCGGTCCTGCGCAGCAGCGCGCGGACCGCCCGCACCACCTCGGCGTTCTCGATCTCATATCGGCGCCGCACCCCGCTCTTGGCGGGATAGTCGAAGGCCACCGCGCCGCGGCGCAGGGTCACGTGCTCACACAGCAAGGTGGCCAGCCCGTAGGACTCGTTTTCCTCGGCGTACTGTTCGCCCCCGGCGCGGAAGTACCCGAGGTCGAGCAGGTGCAGACCCAGGGCGAGTACCCGGTCGCGGGTCAGCCCGCGCCCTGTCAGATCGCGGGCGATTCGTTCACGCCACGCGGGCAGCTCGTTGGACATCTCGAGCACCCGATCAAACTTCTCTTCCGCCCGCTCCTGCTGCCAGCTCTGATGGTAGAGATACTGCCGACGCCCCGCCGCGTCGGTGCCGACGGCTTGAATGTGTCCGTTGGCATACGGCGCGATCCACACCTTCTTCCACGCCGGCGGAATGACCAGGTCCTTGATCCGCTGCAACACGTCGGCATCGGTCAGCCGTTCGCCGTCCGGGCCGTGGTAGGCGAAACCCTTGCCACGGCGTTTACGCGTGATGCCCGGCTTGGTTAAATCACTGCGGCGCAGCCGCATCGAAATCCTCCGCTGTCCCCGACGTCACATCGGCTGCACGGGGGATAACCCGCTCCGCGACCGCTCACACCTGCCGACCACGGGTTCGTAGCAGCAGCGGCACGAATAGCCACGAGACGGCGAACAGTGCCAGGGCGCAGCCACCGGAGATGACGCCGGCGGTGCGGCCGGCTACCGAGGTGAAGATCAGCACCGTCACACCCGTCAGCGCGAGGCCCAGCAGCAACAGACCGCCGTAGGAATGACTTTGATCATCGCACCGGGAAACGCCGAACGACCCGCCACTGCGTTGTGGCGGGTCGTTGCGTCTTGACCGACGAATCAGCCGGCCATGAATTCCTGGTATGCCGATTCCAGGTTCGGCGGCAGCGCCGACACGCTGCACTGACGTTCGGTGTCACCGATCGGCGCCAGAATCCCCCGCAGGTCGTAGTACTCGTTGGGGTGCGTGGTGAAGTAGCTGCGCAAGTTGGCGGCGGCTTCCCCACGCGGCTGCCCGTACGCCGCGGTGACCACCTGGTTGGCGCCCGGGTGGCCGGCAAGGTACTGCTCTGCCGCGCCCCGCGCCGACATGACGGTGGAATTGACGCCTTCCGGGCTGCAGTCAGGCGCGGCAGCGGCCGACGGTGCGCCGGCGATACCCATAGCGATTCCCCCGAGCACACAACCGGCGCTGATACCGGCAACGCGGCGGCGAGCGACGATGCTGCTGAATTTCATGATGTCTGTTCCTCCGAATGAGTGAACCGTGCATTGGGATCCCGAGCCCCTGAAATCCAAAGTAGCGAAAGGGAAGACGGTCCCCCGGGGATGTTCGCGGACACGAAACGAACCCGGTGCGCGCAGTGCGAAAATCACGTGACACAAGGAACTCAAGTGACGAATTCAGTTGAGCAAATAACTCAGCAGAGCCGCCGAAACGTGAGAACCCTTAGAGAACGAGGACAGTTTCTTAGGAGATCGTGATCTGCTTTGTGACGGAAACGTTAACCGGGCAGTCCCGGTTTACCTGTTGAGCTTGCCTTCCCGCACACCGGTCAGGGCGTCATCCAGCGTGGGGTACAACGGAAAGGTCTTGTCCAGTCCGGTCAGGTGAATCGGCCTACGGGTCGCCGGCCCACGGGCCACCACACCGAACTGCGCCGCATCGCCGAGCTTCTCGTATGTCGCTGCCAGAATCTTCAATCCCACCGAACCCAGGAACTCCACCCCGGAGAGATCGATGATCAGCGCTTCCGGATCGTCCACCACCACGCCGCCGATGGCTTCTTCGAGGGCCGGTGCCGTGACCAGGTCGATTTCGCCGCCGATACTGAGTACGACGACTCCGTCGTGGTCTGCGACCGTGGCGGTGATCGAATCAGGAGCTGTCAACTGGCGATCCTTCAGTCGGGGCCTCACAACTCGGCGAGTGTGCTGCAAGCCTAACCTGCCGTGCTTGCGGCAAGAAGTAGAAGACCTCAACACGTCCGTCGTCACACCTCAAGCTACTCTCCCAATACGGGCCTGCGATGGCTTCGAGGGGCTTGGAGGGGCACATGTCAGATTCGCCGTCGGAATCCAGCAGCACCGGTAACAGCGTCTCCTCTGAAGGTTTGCTGCCGCAGCTCGTCCAGCACCTGCGCCGAAACCGGACCGCGCTGCGCGAAGAGTGGGCGCGCAGGATCACCGAAGCGGAGTTGCTGACCGCGATGACGCCGGAGGAGATCTTCTCCGAGGCGACCGCGGTCTACGACAACTACGTCGAGGTGCTCGAGACCGGCAGCGTCGAGGCGCTGCAGGACTATGCGCGCGACCTCTCCGAGCGCATCATCCCGCGGGGTGTGGAGACCGATGAGGTGCTCGGCATCGTGCTGCTGCTGCGTGACGTGCTGGCGCGGTCGCTGTTCGAGAAGTACCAGGCCGAGTTCGACATGCTCAACCGGGTGTTGGACGCGTACGAGCCGGCGGCCAACCGCATCGCCAACACCGTCGGCGTCAGTTTCGTGCAGGAACGCGAGCGCATCATCCGCCAGCAGCAGGAGGCCATCCGCGAGCTGTCCACGCCGGTGTTGCAGGTCCGCGAACAGCTGCTGATCCTCCCGATCATCGGTGTGCTCGACAGCCAGCGGGCCCGGCAGGTCACCGAGCAGCTGCTGCGCGCCATCCGCGCCAACCGCGCCAAGGTCGTCGTCATCGACATCACCGGTGTCCCCACCATCGACTCCACCGTGGCCAACCACCTGGTCCAGACGGTCGACGCATCAGGTCTGATGGGCGCCAGCGTCATCATCACCGGCCTGTCCTCCGAGATCGCGCTGACCCTGGTGACCATCGGGCTCGATCTGTCGAAGATGAACGCCGTCGGCGACCTGCAGGGCGGCATCGAAGAAGCCGAGCGCCTGCTCGGCTACGAAGTCACCCGCACCGGCGAATAACGCGGCGCACTGCCAATGCCCGTACCCATCTTGAAGCAGGGCGCGATCTTGATCGCGACCGTTCAGGCCGCCCTGACCGACTCGGACACCGAGCGGCTGCGCGAAGACCTGATGGAGCGGGTCAGCCGGTTCCGGGCGCAGGGGATCGTCGTCGATGTCACCGCCATCGACGTAATGGATTCGTTCGCGGCCCGGTCACTGCGCACCATCGCACACATGACCCGGTTACGTGGGGCCACCACCGTGATCGTCGGGCTTCAGCCCGAAGTGGCGTTCGCGATGGTCCAACTCGGGCTGGCCTTCGACGACATGAGCACCGCGCTCGACCTCGAAGAAGGCATCGCGCTGCTGAACCGAAAACTGGGCCTGGGACTGGGTAGATCGACGATCGGGCGCGACGGTGGCGGGTGAGACCGTGATCGCCATCAACACCTCCGACGACATCGTCGCCGCCCGCAAGGCCGGCCATCGACTCGCTCTCGAACTTGGTTTCTCGCTGACCGACGTCACCATGATCGCCACCGCGATCTCCGAGATCGCCCGCAACATCACCAGCTATGCCGGCCACGGGGAGGTTCGCGTCGCCGTCGCCGACCGGGAAGGCCGCACGGCGCTGGTGGTGCGCGCCGAAGACGAGGGACCCGGAATCGCCGATATCGACCGCGCGATGGAAGACGGCTATACGACCGGGCGCGGCCTGGGCATGGGACTGCCAGGTGCCCGCCGGCTGATGGATCGCCTGATCGTCGAGTCGTCGCTGGGTCGTGGAACGGTCATCGAGATGTGGAAATGGGTTCCGGCCCGTGGCTGATCGCGCCCGGGCGGCGGGTCGGTTCGGACCGATCGAGTGGGCGACGGCAAGTCGCCCCCGCCCGGGCGAGCAACTCTGCGGCGACCAGGCTGTTGCGGTGGACGTCGACGGAGAGGCCGCGCTGTTCGGCGTGCTGGACGGCCTCGGGCACGGAGCCGGCGCCGCCGGCGCCGCACTGGCGGGTGTCGAGGCACTTGCCAACGCCCGCGGGGAGCGGCTGGAGGTTCTGGTCGCGCTCTGCCACCGGGTGCTGACCGGCACCCGGGGCGCCGCGATGTCGTTGGCCCGCATCGACTTTCAGACGAACAAGCTGAGCTGGACCGGGATCGGCAATGTCCGCGCGCACCTGGTGGCCAAGAGCGTCAGCGGCGTTCACGTCCGTTCCAGCGCCCGGCTGGTCGGCGGCATCGTCGGCTACCGGATACCGGAAACCAGGCCCGCGCAAGTGGTTTCCATCCGCACCGGCGACCTGCTGGTGATCACCAGCGACGGCATCGCCGACGAGCATCTCGACCATATCGACTTCGCGGCGGCCGCGACCGACATCGCCGAGCATATCCTGACCAAGCACGCCAAGGACTCCGACGATGCCACGGTGCTCGCCGCGCGTCACCGGGGTATCTCGACATGACCTACACCCAGGATTTCCACGATGAGTACCGGGTCGCACTGCGCAATTATCTGAACGACCGCAACGAGGACAGCCTGGCCGTGGCGCACGAACTCGGGCGCAGGGCGTTGCAGGAACAGATCAGCATGCTCGACATCATCGAGAACACCTTCTGGCTGCTCGACGAACTCTCCCAGGCCGGGCCGGTGGACCGCGGCACCGCCCTGGAATTCGTGCTCCAGACACTGGCGCCGCTGGATGTCGCGACACGCGGATTCATCGACGGCACAAGGCGATACGCACAGGAGCGGGCCCGTGCCGAGGATCTGGCCGACCGGGACAAATTCCGTACCGCACTGGTGAACTCGTTGCAGGAAGGGTTTTTCGTCGCCGACCGCAACGGCGCGGTGATCGAGATGAACAACGCCTTCAGCGAGATCCTCGGCTACCCGCCCGAAGGCATGCCTTATCACTGGCCCCAACCTTGGCTGGTTGACCGCAAGCTCACTGGCGAGCAACAGCGGCAGGCCATCGCGGCGGGCAGTGCCCAGTACGAGGTACCGGTGCGCCGCCAGGATGGTCACCACGCCTGGGTGGCAGTGAGTATCAACGCCGTTCGCGGGCCGGACGGTGGCCGGGACGTGTACGTGGGGACGGTGCGCGACATCACCGCGCAGCGCGCCTTCGCCGCCCGGGAGAGCGCCGTCATGCGGCTGGCCACGTCGGTGAGCGTGGCCAAGAGCGTGGCCGACGTGCTGGAGATCACTCTCGATGAGACCCGCACCGCCGTCGACGTACAGCGCGTCGTGGCGGTGATGTGGCCGCCGGGAGACGGTGAGCCGACCGTCCTGGTGGCCGGCGAGCCGCCTGAATCGAACTGGCGCACAATGGATCCGCGCCTTCGCGAGATCTTTCAGGACGCGCGTCAGCAGCTGCCGCTGACGGCGAAGACGGTCGAGGATCCCGATGCTGCCGGCAAGACCCAGGGCCTGGTCGCCATGCTCTCGGGTACCGCGGATGTGGCTCTGTGGCTGGAGCTCGGCTCGCCACGGTGGCTCAGCGCAGAGGACAAGCTGCTGGTCACGGTGCTGATCGGCCACCTGAGCCTGGCCATTCAGCACGTCCGCCAGTTCGAGAACGCACGGGTGACCTCGTTGACGTTGCAGCGGGCGCTGTTGCCGCCGATGAAGCCTCCGCCGGGCTTCGCCGTGCGTTACGAGCCTGCGGTGCCGCCACTGGAGATCGGCGGTGACTGGTACGACGTGCTTCCGATCGGTGAACGCCGCATCGGCATCGTCGTCGGCGACTGCGTGGGCCGCGGATTACCGGCGGCCGCGATCATGGGCCAGTTGCGCAGTTCGGCGCGGGCGCTGTTACTCACCGGCGCCAAGCCCGCTGTGCTGCTCGAACAGCTCGATGCCGCGGCGTCGCTGATTCCCGACGCGTACTGCACCACAGTCTTTCTCGCCATTCTCGACACCGAGTCCGGTGTCCTCGAATACAGCAACGCCGGCCATATGCCCGCCGTGCTGGTCAAGCCGAAGGCAGCAACGGCGACCGCGACGACCCTGCTCACCGAGGCCAGTTCGGTACCATTGGCCGTGCGCCGCAACGAGACTCGACCGCAAGCCAGCGAGATGCTCCCGCCGGGTTCGACGCTCATCTGGTTCACCGACGGCTTGGTGGAGCGCAGGCATGAGTCCATCGACGACGGGCTCGACCGCGTCGCCGATGTTCTGACGGACACCATGGGATTGCCCATTGACGCCGTCGCCGATGCGGTGCTGGACCAGCTGGCACCGGTGGGCGGCTATGACGACGACGTCGCGATGGTCCTCTACCGCCACCGGCTGGCGCCGCTGCGCATCGAAACCGGTGCGACCCCGGAAAACCTGGCACCCATCCGGCGCGAGCTGACCGCTTGGCTGCGGGCCGCGGACGTCTCGGAGCCGCAGATCATCGACATCGTGCTCGTGATCAGTGAGGCTTGCACCAATTGCGTGGAGCACGCCTACGCAGGTCATGACGTGGGGAGCATGCTGCTCGAGATGGACCTCGTCGACGGCGCGATCCGCGCCCGGATCGCCGACTCCGGCTCCTGGAAGACGCCGGCCGCCACTCCGGACAACCGCGGCCGGGGCCTGCTGCTGATGGCTGCGTTGAGCGAGTCGATGCAGGTCGACAGCCGACCCGACGGCACCACCATCGACGTCGTCTTCCGTTTGTCCGGCCGATAGCGGGGTAAAACAGCGTGGTGACTCATACGTCGATCTCCGTTGAACCGGCGCTGCCTGCGGCACACGGCCCGTTATCGACGGCTGTACGCCGCATTCTGACCACACCGGCCTCGCGTGAACCGTCCGGCCGCATAGGAGCGTCGGTACGTGACTCCGATCCCTACGGCCTGGACCTGCAGCTGGCGCTGTACATGTGCTACGAACTGCACTATCGCGGCTTCGCGTCGGTAGATCCGGTGTGGGAGTGGAGTCCCGCCCTGCTGGGCCTGAGGGCAGAGCTGGAGCGCGTCTTCCTTGCCGGCGTTCGCCGCGACGTGGGGCCTATCGACGCCGGGCACACCGCCGCGGCGGAAATGGAGTCGCTGACCGTCGAACCGCGTGACGGCACCGGACCGTCCTGGTATCTGCGCGACACCGGAACGTGGGAGCAGATGCGCGAATACTTCGTGCATCGATCGCTCTACCACCTGAAAGAGGGCGACCCGCACGCCTTCGCGATCCCGCGCCTGACCGGCACCGCCAAGGCGGCGTTCGTCGCGATCGAGTTCGACGAGTACGGCGCCGGTCGCGGCGCGCACATGCACCAGCAGCTCTTCGCGGATCTGTTGACCGCGGCGGACCTGGATTCGACCTATTTGGGCTACCTGGACGCGGTGCCCGCCGAGTCACTTGCGGTGGTGAACCTGATGTCGCTGTTCGGGCTGCACCGGCGGCTACGGGGTGCCGCGGTGGGCCACTTCGCGTCGACCGAGATCACCTCGCCGCCCGGCTCCAAGCGTATGGTCCAGGCGCTGCAGCGTATGCAGGCGCCGGCGGCATGCGCGGCCTTCTACCAAGAGCATGTGGAAGCCGATGCGGTGCATGAGCATGTGGTCCGGATAGACGTCGTCGGTGATCTGCTTGCCCGTGAACCGCAGCTGGATAACGACGTCGTCTTCGGGATCCGCGCGCACGCCGCCGTCGAAGACCGGTTGGCGGAGGTGTTGATGCAGGCCTGGCAGCAGGGACGGTCGTCGCTGCGGCGCCCGCTCAGCTAAGCAGGCGCTCGACCTTCGGGCCTCGGCACCGTCGGTGACTGGTGTCACACAGGGGATAGTCCCGACTGCGCCGGCACGTGCAGATCGCGACCATGAACCGGTCGGATTCCACCACCGCACCATCGGGTGTCTCGATCCGCGCCGGGCCGGAAACCAATACCGGCCCGTTGGGTACCACCTGCACGCGAGTCGTGCTCACGGCTTGTCCGCTCGGACCACCACGATCTGCTCCTTCCGGCAACCGCGCGGGATGCGGCCTGTGTCCTCCAGCCATTGTGCTCGCGCCGTCAACACCGGTCCGAACGGGATTATCTGTGAGGCAACGACATCGGCGTCAAGGCCGTTCTCCCGCAATGTTTCCACGGTCTGCTCAACCCCGGCCAGGGCCGAATGCACCAATAACAGCGATCCGCCGTCTGCCAGCAATTGCGGAGCCGACCCGCACAGCGGGTCCAGCACCAGGCGGCCGTCAGGGCCGGCGTTGAAGGCCCGCGACGGGCCGGCGATCGACGCGATCGCGGCGGTGTCATCGACGGGCGGAGTCGGCACGTAGGGCGGATTGGACACCACGACGTCGAACGGGCCATGGTCGAGGGCCTTGACCCATGACCCCTGTCGCACGTCGACATCGACACCCGCTCCGGCGGCGTTGCCCCGGGAATAGCTGACAGCCGACGGGCAGATGTCGTAGGCGGTCACACTGGCGCACCCCATTTCAGCGGCCGAAATCGCGACATATCCCGATCCGGTGCACAAATCGAGCACCCGACGTCGCGGAACCAAACCTGTTCGCCGCATAGTGTCGACGAGGAGATATGAATCATATTGCGGTTGATAAACAATTTCGGCTACCAGGGATTGACCCGGCGTTAGATAGGTGGTCGTCACGGCAAGCCTTTCTCAACCCGGCGGATTCTGCCGTGGCGATCACGGCCCTGCGTTTTAGTGCCCGCAACGAGAGCACTTGAAACAGAAATCGGGAATCTTCGTTCAGGTGGGCGAACTCGCCGTCGCCTCGGCAAATTGCCGCAAAATGGTTGAACAAAACGCAGACAAGTCCTTGGGCGACCGACTGGTGATCAGGTTGCCGTCCACCACCACTTCTTCGTCGACCACGCGGGCTCCGGCGTTACGCAGATCGGTGCGGATGCTCGGATATGACGTCAATGTGCGTCCGGAGACCACGCCGGCCTCCACCAGGGTCCACGGGCCGTGACAGATCGCGGCCACCGGTTTTCCGGATTCGACGAAATCGCGCACAAACGACACCGCAGACTCGTCCAGTCGCAACTTATCCGGGTTGACGGTGCCCCCGGGCAGAATCAAGCCGTCGTAGTCGGCCACCGACGAATCCGCAACCGCGCGGTCGACGGGGAATGTACCGGCAGGCTCGAGATCGTGATTTCGGGCTTCGATTTCGCCGGTTTTCAGCGACAACAATTCAACCTGGCCGCCGGCCTGTTCAACCACGTCTCGGGGTTGTTCGAGTTCCACCTTCTCAACGCCGTCGGCGGCCAGGATGGCGATTCTTTTGCCGTCCAGAGTCATGATGCAGCTCCTTATGGATTCAGGACGACCTTTGTGCAGTTGTCCTGCTTGTGTTTGAAGATCTCGTATCCCTTCGGGGCCTGGTTCAGCGGCAAGTGATGGCTGATGATCGCAGTCGGGTCGACCTCGCCGTTACGGATGCGCCCGAGCAGTGGGCGCATGTAGCGCTGCACGTGACACTGCCCGGTCTTGATGGTCAGCGAGCGGTTCATGACCGCGCCGATCGGGAACTTGTCCATCATTCCGCCGTAGACGCCGACGATCGAAATGGTGCCGCCGTTACGGCAACTCATGGCGGCTTCCCGAAGTGCATGTGGCCGTTCGGTTTCCAGCCGCGCCGCCTGCTTCACCCGGTCATAGACGTCCACCACGGCGGAACCGTTGCGGGCCTCCATGCCCACGGCGTCGATGCAGTGGTCCGGGCCGCGTCCTGCGGTCATTTCCTGCAACTCTCCGAGTACCGACGTTTCACCGAAATTCAGCGGGGTGGCGCCCAGTCGCTCCGCCAAGTCCAACCGGTAAGGCACCCGGTCGATCACGATCACCTGTGACGCACCGAAGAGGCGGGCACTCACCGCCGCGAACAGCCCGACCGGCCCGGCACCCCACACCGCGACCACGTCGCCGGGAGTGATGTCACACATCTCGGCGCCCATGTATCCCGTCGGCAGGATGTCGGAGAGAAACAGCGCCTGGTCGTCGGTGAGGTCGTCGTCGATTTTCAGCGGGCCGACGTCCGCGAACGGAACGCGCGCGTATTCGGCCTGTCCACCGGCGAATCCGCCCAGCATGTGCGAGTAGCCGAAGAGGCCCGCCGGGGAATGCCCCATCAGCTTCTCGGCGATTCCGGCATTGGGATTGGAGTTCTCGCACAGTGAGTACAGGTCGCGATCACACGCCGAACATGCTCCGCACGCGATGGGAAACGGCACCACCACCCGGTCGCCGACGGCCAGGCTGTGGACGCCCTTGCCGACCTCCACCACCTCACCCATGAATTCGTGGCCGAGGATGTCGCCGTGTTTGACGGTCGGGATGTAGCCGTCGTAGATGTGCAGATCCGAACCACAGATCGCGGTCGAGGTGACCCGCACGATTGCATCCCGGTCGTTGAGGATCTTCGGGTCCGGAACCGATTGCACCTCAACGCTATTGCGTCCGGCCCACACCGTAGCCTTCATCGTTGCACCACCTTGCCTGAGGGTTGGGCCGGCTGCTGGTGGAGCTGTCGCCGTGCCACGGTGCCGTCCGGGGATCCGTCGGAGCGCAACACCTGACCGGTCTCCATGATCTGTTTGAAACGGCGCAGGTCGTCGTTGACCTGCTGATCAGGAGACTCACCCAGGAGTGTGGCGGCTGCCTTGCCCAGCGCGCCGCCGGGCATCTGGTAGGCGATATTGACCCGCACTTCGGTACTTTTGCCGATGGGATCGGGCGTGAAGTCGACGCACCCGCTGTTTTCGATTCCCGAGCCCGGCAACGACTGCCATGCGATCCGCTTACCGGGCAGGTCTTCGATGATCTGGGCGTCCCACTGGACGGGCTGGCCCACCGGTGCGTTCGCGACCCAGTGTGAATGCCCGTCGCCGGCGTCGGTGACTTCCTGCAGGTGGTGCATGAACGTCGGCAGATTTTCCAGATTGCGCCAGAAGCCGTAAACGGTTTCGGGAGTGCGCATCACGGTGATCGCGGCGCGCAGCGTGCGGTGTCGCCGACCGCCCGCGTGGCGGGCGGTGTCGCTGCGTGTGGTACGCAGCGCGGCATACAGGTCGGCTCCGCCGATGGCGGTGAGCGCGGCGGCAGTGATGAGGCCGCGCTGGCGCCGGGCCGGCCCACGACGTACGACACCTGCCGCCAGGAATGCAATGTCGAGCACGTCACCGGCGACGCGTGTCCACACCAACTTGTCCGGCCCGGCCAACAGCGCTGCGCCATGGCCACATTCGCGCATGCCCAAGGCCCGGATAACGGTGCGCGATCGGGCGGTCTCGTCGACACCGGCCAGCGCTGCGACCCTTCCCGGTGCCACTATCTCGGATAGGCCAAGGCCCAGACTGGCTACCCCCAGCCCCTTCACCAGCGCCGTGGTCTTGCTCGCTGCCGGATCATTCATCAGCCAAACTCCTTGCGTCGCCGCGCCATTCCGGCGGTTCAGTGTCGAGATACCCCGGGCGGGGTTGCCCAAACGTCGTGGTCTTTCAACTGGCGGCGCTACGCAGCGCGTCCAGCAATGGTTCGGCGGCTTCCTTGAGGAATTGTTCCTGGGACTGTCCGCCGATCTGGATCAGCGCGATATCGGAGAAACCGGCTTCCCAATAGGCCTTTGCGGCATCCACGATCGCGTCCAGGTCCGGGCCGCACGGAATGCTGTCCGCGACGTCTTCGGGCCGCACGAACTGCGTTGCACCGGCGAATCCCGCGGGCGTGGGCAGGTCCGCGTTGACCGTCCACCCGCCCGCGAACCAGCGAAACTGATCATGCGCACGGGCGATGGCAGCGTCGCGGTCCGGGTCCCAGCACACGGGTAGTTGTCCGACCACGCGTCCGGCTCCGGGCCACCCGCCACTCTGGCGGGCGGTGTGCCAGGCGTCCACGAGTTCCTGATCGGGCTCGACCGCTATGAGGTGATCGGCAAGTTTGCCGAACTTTTCGACGCCCTTGGCGCCGGCCATTGCCACCCCGATACCCGGGGGCACGTCAGGCACGTCCCAGAGTCGCGCGGAGGCGACCTGGAAGTACTCGCCGCGCCAGTCCACGAGCTCACCGCCGAACAGTTCGCGGATGATCTTGATGGCCTCACGCAGCATGTCCTGGCGGCGCTCGACCGTCGGCCAGCCTTTGCCGACCACATGTTCGTTGAGGTTCTCGCCACTGCCCAGACCGAGCGTGAACCGCCCATCGGAGAGAATCTGCACGGTGGCCGCCTGCTGCGCGACGATCGCCGGGTGGTACCGCATGGTCGGGCAGGTCACGTAGGAGTACAGATCGACCCGTTCGGTGGCGTGGGCCACCGCTCCCAGCACCGCCCACGCGTTGGGGGCATGGCCCTGCGAAGCGAGCCACGGGGAGAAATGGTCACTGCACACTTCGAAGTCAAACCCGCGCTGCTCAGCCGAAACAGCGTCGCGCACAAGCTCTTTCGGACCAGACTGCTCCGTCATCAGGGTATAGCCGAACCGTGCCATATCTGACGGGTACCCTGCTGTCCGCAGAGCAAACGGCGTGGCAGCGCTTTGAGCCGCATCGGCATCGGTCGATCGTGTCTCGTTGGAATTACACCTCCGCAATGTTCTCGGAGACGCGCTACGCGCTGAACGGGGACGTGCGCGTCGCCTACCGCGCTTCGCGTGGAGGCAGCTGCCCTTCGATTCAGGGGTGGGTCGAGGCGATGACATCCAGCCCGCGGACCCTCGCCCTCATGTTGCCGCTCGTGGGCGAGTTGGACGTGCGCGCGGTCCTCCCGACAATCCGCGTTCCAACCCTCGTCCTCCACCACACCGACGACCCGTTTATCCCGCCCGCTAAGGGCGAGTACATCGCCGAGCACATACCCGACTACGCGAAATATGTTGAACTACCAGGCCGCAACCGGCTCCTCTTCGTCGAGCCGTGGCGCGCCTCGTTTCAGGAGATCGCCGAATTCCTCACCGGTCAGCAGGCTCAGGTACCGGACGATCGGGTGCTGGCCACGGTGTTATTCACCGACATTGTGGACTCGACGCGGCGGGCCGTGATGCTGGGTGACAGGGACTGGCACGCGTTGCTGGGGTCAGGCCTGGAGTTCGCAGACCGCGGCACCCATCAGCTCAAAGGGGTGCCCGGCGAGTGGCAGCTTTTCGCCGTCGCCCCGTCCCAAGACCGCCTGCGGCCCGCTTAGAAGGGCGGCGGATCGTCATCGGGTGGGCCGGTGGCCGTGCGGGCGTGGCGGTTGGCGCGGCGTTCGGCGGCGATGCGGTGGGCGCGGTCTTGGGCGCGGGTGCGGCGGCGTTTGGGCATCATCGCGGTGCGCTCGGCGCAGTAGCCCGGGTCGGGGGTTTGGGCTTCGGGGGCGGGCATGCCGCCCACGGCGTGGCACAGGCTGGGAAACAGCAGCGCCGAGCCGGGGGTGGTGACGTGGGTGTCTCCGGCCGGGGAAGTCAGAATCAGGGTGCCGTCGGGGAGTTGCTTTTCGGCCCAGCCCCAAAACGTTTTCATCAAGTGATGGGTACGGCAGTAGCACTTGAGGTTGCCGCCGTGGGTGGACCCGCCCTGGGAGTAGGGGATGGTGTGGTCCAGATCGCAGTGGGTGGCCGGCACGTCGCAACCCGGCCAGCGACAGGTTAGGTCTCGGGCCCGCACGTAATCGGCCAGCGCCTGCGATGGGATGTAGTGGGGTTCGGGCGGGCCGTAGCCGGGATGAATCAACGGAACCTGGCGGGCGGTCAGGGCCAGCTCGGCCAGCAACTCAGGGGTGATGAGGTCCTCCCCGCCGAGCAGACAGGCCGGGCTGTCGCTGTGGCCGTTGAGGGTGGCTTGTTCGGCGACCACATGGATCACCACCGGCGAGGACGGCTTCGTCCCGGCAGCGGTGCAGTCCGGGCGGCCGCACTCGCAGCCCAGGCGGGTGGCATCAGCAGCCAGCGCCCCCAACGCATCGGCGCGGCGCTGCGCCGCAGTGCGCGGATCGTTGGGACACACCGTGGCCGCCAAGGCCGCCAGCCGCTGATCGACGGCGCGGGCATCGGTGCTGCGCAGCCGTCCCTCGATCTGACACAGCCCGTCGGACTCGCCGCCGATCCACACCTCGCGACCAGCCTGGATCTCTTTGCGGCGGCGCACCGCATCGACATCGGCGTGGACGACGATCTTGTCCACCTTCTGCGATAACCGCCCCCGGCTCAGCGAGGGCCAGCGCGTCACCCGCGCGGCGACCTTGCCATCCACTGCCGCCAGCACCTGGGGGTCCTCGATCAGATCGGTACGGAACACAATCGTGGCAAACGCCTCCAGATCGATGTCCCCGGCACAAAACACCGCCGCCACCTGCGGCAACCGCTCGCGCATCGCCCGGGCATAACGCACCTTGGTCTCCGCGCGACCCAGACTGATCCGCAACCCCGCCGCCACCTCCCCGGCGACGGCCTTCATCGTGTCGATCGCCCAGTCCTCGGTCTCCCCACTCCGGGCCAGCCGATAAGCGAACAACTGCCCGATCGCCACCAACTCCGCAGCCGCACCCTGATTGACCACCCGCGCCGCCCCGCAGATCCGCTGCACCCACCCCGTTGACTCCGTAGTGGTCTCCATCAGCGCCTCCCGGCGCGCCAACACCTGCTCGCGGAAACAGTCAAAGCGCGCCAACAACTCCGGAGAATTGGTGCGCGGTAGTTCGAACATAAGTTCGATAGTACGCGATCCACCGACACTGCTTATGGCAAAGCCGCTAGTTGTGGATAACGGCGGCCGCGATCAACGACCGGCGGCAAGTCCCCGATGAAGGCCTGTTCAGAGCCGGTCTTTGACCGCCGCCGACAGGCGTGACCCGTCGGCCTTACCCTCGGCGATCCCGGTCGCAACCTTCATGACCAGGCCCATCTCCTTCATCGATGGCGCGTGGCCGAGTGTCTCGGCAACCTGGGCGATCGCGGTTTCTACGACGTCGACCACCTCAGCGTCGGTCAGCGGTGTAGGCAGGTATTCGTCGATGATCCGCGCTTCGGCGTGCTCATTGGCGGCGAGCTCACCGCGACCGTTCTGGGTGTAGATCTCGGCGGCTTCACCACGCTTGCGGGACTCCCTGGCCAGCACCTTGAGGACCTCGTCATCGGAGAGCTCCTTGGCCTCCTTGCCCGAGACTTCTTCGGTCTGAATCGCGGCAAGCAGCATGCGCAATGTCGCAGTCCGCAGCTTGTCCTGCGCCTTCATCGAGTCGGTCAGGTCCGACCTGAGCCGGGATTTGAGTTCCGCCATTCCAGAGACGCTACGCGCCGACCCGGGGACCTACATTGAGAAATGCACCGACCGCCGACAGGATGGACCCCATGACGACCGACGACAGCCGCTGCCCCCGGTGAGCACGCTGCCGCCTGAGCATTCCGGTGACACGGCGCCGGAACCCGCGTACGGTCCGCCCCCCGCGTATGCGCCGCCCCCCGCCTATGGTCCACCGCCTGCATATGCCGCCCCGGGATACGGGCCCGGCTACGGTCCGCCACCGCCGTACGGGCCCGGCTACGGTCCGCCACCGCCGTACGGGCCCGGCTACGGTCCGCCACCGCGGTACGGGCCCGGCTACGGTCCGCCACCGGGCTATGGTCCACCGCCGGGCTACGGTCCGCCGCCGGGCTACGGTCCGCCGCTCATCCCCGGCGCCGTCAAACCCGGCATCATCCCGCTGCGACCCCTGACCCTCAGCGACATCTTCAACGGCGCGGTCGGCTATGTCCGCGCCAACCCGAAGGCGACGCTCGGCATCACCGCGATGGTCGTGGTGATCATGCAGGTCATCTCGTTGCTCGCCACCATCGGGCCGCTGACCGCCGCGAACGAACTCGACACCAATAAGTCGGAGCCGAGCCTCGGCGCCGTCGGGGCATGGATGGCGTCGCTGGGCGGCAGCGCCCTGGTCAGCTGGCTGGGCAGCGTGCTGCTCAGCGGGATGCTCACCGTCATCGTCGGCCGCGCGGTGTTCGGCTCGCCGATCACCATCGGTGAAGCGTGGGCCAAGGTCCGCGGCCGGCTACCGGCCCTGCTCGGCCTCGCCCTGCTGGAGGCCGTCGGGTTGGCCGTGATCATCGGACTGGTCGTGGTGATCCTGATCGGCGTGGGCGTGGCTGCCAATGCAGGCGCGGCGGTACTGCTCGGATTCCCGCTGCTCTTGCTGGTGGTGGCCCTGCTGGCCTACGCATACACCGTGCTGATGTTCGCACCGGTGCTGATCGTGCTGGAGCGGATGCCCGTCGTCGACGCCATCACGCGATCATTCAGGCTGGTCCGAAACGGCTTCTGGCGGGTGTTGGGCATCCGCCTGCTCGCGACGCTGGTCGTCGGCATCGTCGGCGGCGCGATCTCGGCACCGTTCAGCATCGCCGGACAGATATTGCTGATGGGCGCGTCGAGCACCACAACGCTTCTGGTGGGCACCACCCTGTCCGCCATCGGCGGCGGCATCAGCCAGATCGTCACCACCCCGTTCGTCGCGGGTGTGGTCGTGTTGCTGTACACCGACCGGCGGATCCGCGCCGAAGCGTTCGATCTGGTGCTGCAGACCGGCGCTGCGGGCGGCCCCGCCGCGGTGCAATCCACCGACAACCTCTGGCTGACCCGGCCGTTCTAGGGAAGAACCTACTGACAGTGCCCGCCATCGACATCGACCGCGATGCCGCGCATGACGCTGCGCAACGCGAGCTGAGCAAGCCGATCTATCCCAGACAGAGCCTGACGGAGGAGATCGTCGACAAGATCAACGAGTTCCTACTGAAGCTGGTGCTCAAGACGTCGCACGTATCGGGAGGCTGGTTCACCGTCACCGTGCTGCTGATCGTGTTGTCCATCGCCATTTTCGTCGCCGTCCGCGTCGCCCGGCGCACCATGCGCACCAACCGCGGCGGCGACTACGAACTGTTCGGCGCCGGCCAGCTCACCGCTGCCCAGCACCGTGCTACCGCTGAAGCCTTTGCCGCCGAAGGTAATTGGGCAGCTGCCATTCGGCATCGGCTCCGAGCGGTGGCTCGTGAACTGGAGGAAACCGGCGTACTCGTCCAGGTTCCCGGCCGCACCGCCAACGAGCTCGCCCACGACGCCGGCGCCGCGCTGCCCCACCTCGCGGCCGAATTGTCGCAAGCGGCAACGGTATTCAACGATGTCACTTACGGCGAACGACCCGGTACGCAATCCGCCTACCAGATGATCGCCGACCTCGACGACCACCTTCGATCGCGATCGGCCGCGACCTCTGCGGTCGCACAACCCCCGCCACCTGACTCCTGGGCGACGGTCCGGTGACGGCCATCCATCCCGGTGCGACGATCGCCACCGTCCCGCAACGACGTCCCTGGCGCGGGATTCTGTTCACACTTGCGGCACTGGTCATCGTCGCGTCGATCACCACGTATCTGACAGCGCCCCGCCCGGGCGGCACGATGGACCCCGAGGCCACCAGCCCGGCCGGCGCTCACGCTCTGGTGACATTGCTGCGCGACGGCGGCGTCGAGGTAATGGTCGCCAACACCGTCGCCGATATCGAACGGGCGGCACGGTCGGACACGCTTTTGCTGGTGGCGCAGTCGCAGTATCTGACCGACAACTCGCTGCTGCGTCGTATCGCCGATGTCCCCGGCGATCTGCTGCTGGTGGACCCCACGTCGCGGGCACGTGCGGCGCTGACACCGCAGCTGCGTGTGACAGCGGCCAGCAAGTTCGAGAACGAGCCGAATTGCGCTCTGCACCAAGCTAATCGAGCCGGCGCCGTGAGTTTCGGGCCCAGCGATGCATACCGGGCCAGAGGTGACGATCTGGACCTGGTCAGCTGCTACGGCGGGGCGCTGGTGAGCTACCGCGACGCACGTCGCACCGTCACTGTGGTGGGCACCAGCCACTTCATGGAAAACGAAGGACTCCTGGAAGAGGGCAACGCCGCCCTGGCGATGAACCTCGCCGGCGTCAAGTCCCGGGTGATCTGGTATGCCCCGCAACGTGCGGAGGGACACACCACCACGCACGGATCGATCATGGACCTGATTCCCGAGAACGTGACATGGATCGTCTGGCAGCTATGGCTGGTGGTTATTCTGGTAGCGCTGTGGAAGGGCCGGCGGATCGGTCCGCTGGTCGCCGAAGAGCTCCCCGTCGTGGTGCGCGCCTCGGAGACGGTAGAAGGCCGAGGCCGCCTCTACCGTTCGCGCCGGGCCAGGGACCGCGCCGCGCACGCGCTGCGTACCGCTGCGCTGCAACGACTGGTGCCGCGGCTGGGCTTGGGGCCCAACGCAGCACCGCCCGCTGTGGTGATGACGGTGGCTCAGCGCAGTGGCGCCGATCCGGACCTCGTCCATTACCACCTGTTCGGTCCCCCACCCGCTAACGATTCCGACCTACTCCACCTAGCCCGTGCGCTCGATGACATCGAAAGGCAGGTCACCCACTCGTGACACAGTCCCAGTCCGACCCGCAAGCCCCTTCCGCCCGCGAGGCATTGCTGGAATTGCGTGCCGAGATCGGCAAAGCCGTCGTCGGACAGGAAGGGGTCGTCAGCGGCCTGGTGATCGCATTACTGTGTCGCGGCCACGTCCTGCTGGAAGGTGTTCCGGGAGTGGCCAAGACACTGATGGTGCGCGCCCTGGCCGCCGCACTTCGGCTGGAGTTCAAGCGGGTCCAGTTCACGCCCGATCTGATGCCTGGCGACGTCACCGGGTCCCTGGTGTACGACACCCGCACCGCGCAGTTCGCCTTCCGTCCGGGCCCGGTGTTCACCAATCTGCTACTGGCCGACGAGATCAACCGCACGCCCCCCAAAACCCAAGCGGCGTTGCTCGAAGCGATGGAGGAGCGTCAGGTCAGCGTCGACGGTGAACCCAAGCCGCTGCCCGACCCGTTCATCGTCGCCGCCACCCAGAATCCGATCGAGTACGAAGGCACCTACCAACTGCCTGAGGCCCAGCTGGACCGTTTTCTGCTCAAACTGAATGTGATGTTGCCGCCGCGCGACGCCGAGATCGCGATCCTCGGCCGACACGCCCATGGCTTCGACCCGCGGGACCTGTCGGCCATCAAGCCGGTAGCGGGCCCGGCCGAGCTGGCGGCCGGACGCGAGGCGGTACGCCAGGTGTTGATCGGCGACGAGGTGCTGGGCTACATCGTCGACATCGTCGGCGCCACCCGCTCCTCCCCCGCACTCCAGTTGGGGGTGTCGCCGCGCGGGGCAACCGCGCTGCTGGCCACCGCCCGATCGTGGGCCTGGCTGTCCGGCCGCAACTACGTGACCCCTGACGACGTGAAGGCCATGGCCCGTCCGACGCTGCGGCACCGGATCATGATGCGTCCGGAGGCCGAACTCGAAGGCGCCACGCCCGATGGCGTGCTGGACGGAATACTGGCCTCGGTTCCGGTGCCGCGCTAGTGATCCTCACCGGACGTACTGGGCTGCTGGCGCTGGTCTGCGTCCTGCCGATCGCGGTATCACCATGGCCGGCAAGGGCTTTCGTGACGCTGTTGGTGGTGCTGACGGTCGTGGTCGGCATCGACGTGACGCTGGCGGCCAGCACCCGCCGCCTTCGTTTCGTCCGGTCCGCGAACAGCTCGGCCCGATTGGGCCAGCCGGTGGATGCGGGCCTGATGATCCACAACGACGGCCGGCGCCGATTCCGCGGCCAGGTGCGCGACGCGTGGCCACCGAGCGCGCGGGCTGAGCCACGCAGCCACCGGCTGGTGATCGCGCCGGGCCAGCACCAGCAGGTGCAGACACATCTGCGGCCGGTGCGCCGCGGCGACCAGCGGGCGTCGGTGGTGACCGCCCGCTCGATCGGACCGCTGGGTTTCGCGGGTCGTCAGAGTTCGCAATCGGTGCCCGGGCAGGCGCGGGTGCTCCCGCCGTTCCTGTCCCGCAAACATCTGCCGTCGCGGTTGGCCAAGCTCCGGGAAATCGACGGGCTACTGCCCACCCTGATCCGCGGGCAGGGAACCGAATTCGATTCGCTGCGTGAGTATGTCGTCGGCGACGACGTCCGCTCGATCGACTGGCGAGCCAGCGCCCGTCGCGCCGACGTGATGGTCCGCACGTGGCGTCCCGAACGGGACCGGCGAGTGGTCATCGTGCTCGACACCGGGCGCATGGTGGCGGGCCGGGTCGGGGTAGACCCGACGGCCGCGGACCCCGCCGGCTGGCCGCGGCTCGACTGGTCGATGGACGCCGCACTGCTGTTGGCGGCGTTGGCATCACGCGCGGGAGACCACGTCGACTTCCTCGCCCATGATCGGGTGACCCGGGCGGCCGTCTTCGGCGCCTCGCGCACCGAATTGCTGGCGCAGCTGGTCGACGCGATGGCACCACTGCAACCGGCGCTCATCGAATCCGATTGGCGGGCAATGGTTGCCGCTATTCTCCGGCGAACCCGGCGCCGTTCGCTGGTGGTGTTGCTGACCGACTTGAACGCGACCGCCCTGGACGAGGGGCTGTTGCCGGTGCTGCCGCAGTTGGCCGCCAAGCACCATGTGCTGGTTGCCGCGGTGGCGGATCCGCGCGTCGACGAATTGGCGGCCGGGCGCAGCGACGCCGCCGCGGTGTACGACGCGGCGGCGGCTGAACGCTCCCGCAACGATCGCCGCGCAATCGCCTCCCGGTTGCGCCACGGGGGAGTCGACGTCGTTGACGCGCCACCCGCCGAAATCGCGCCGAGTCTCGCCGACCGTTACCTGTCGATGAAAGCGACCGGCCAGCTCTGAAGCCGTTGGCCCACTGCGACTTTCACGACGCCCCGGCGGCGTGTCGCGTCGGGAGATTCACACTCGCCGTGGCAGGGGCAGGGCGAGAAGCCTACGTGGTGGGCGCAAAGTCCGGCGCATCCTCGATATCGCCGGTCTCCCCAGCAGCGACGCCACGACGGCCGAAGTACACGATGTAGGACAGGAACGCGACTTCGGCCAGCACGCCGATCCCGATTCGCGCGAACGTCGGCAGCGGCGACGGCGTCACCATCGCTTCGATCAGGCCCGAGATCAGCAGCACCCCTACCAGGCCCACCGCGACGGCCACCACCCCGCGGCCCTGCTGCGCGAGGACTTGCCCGCGCGGCCGGTCACCGGGCGAGATCACCGACCATCCCAATCGCATGCCGACCGCAGCAGCCAGGAACACCGCCGTCAACTCGAGCAACCCATGTGGCAGCAGCAAACCCAGCAGCAAGCCGCCCTTGCCGGCCGGGAACATCAAACCGGCAATGACACCCACGTTGGCTGCGTTCTGGAACAGAACAAACGGTATCGGCGCGCCGAGCACCACCGACATGGCGATGCACTTGGCGGCCACCCACGAGTTGTTCACCCAAACCTGCAGGGCGAACGCCGCTGCGGGGTGCTCGCTGTAATAGGACTCCACGTCATGATTGATCAGTTCGTCGATGTCCGCCGGCGTCCCGACGACCGACTGCACCTCCGGACTGCCGGCCACCCAGAACGCCATGACCACGACCACCGCGAAGAACGCCACCGCCGTCGCCAGCCACCACCGCCAGGAGCGGTAGGCGACCACCGGGAACGACACCGTCCAAAATCGGACGAACGTGCTGCTCAACGGAGCATGCGCGCCAGTGACCGCCGACCGGGCGCGCGCCACCAGGCTAGATAACCGACCGGTGGTCAGCGAATCCGAAGACACTGACCGCAGGATCGACAAATGCGTCGACACCCGCTGGTACAGCTCGACGAGTTCGTCGATCTCGGCGCCGGTGAGCGAGCGTCGCCGCTTGATCAACTGGTCGAGCCGATCCCAGGTGGGCCGGTGGGTGAGCAGGAACGCGTCGACGTCCACTTGCGCAGCCTACCCAGCCTGTAGCGTTCCAAGGTATGTCGGAGGTGGTGACCGGCGACGCCGTGGTGCTCGACGTCCAGATAGCGCAGCTACCAGTGCGTGCGGTCGGCGCGATCATCGACATCATCGTCGTCTTTGTCATCTACTTCCTTGGCGTGATGATGTGGGCGGCGTCGTTATCCCAGTTCGACGAAGCCCTGACTGTCGCGTTCCTGATCATCTTCACCGTATTGGCGATGGTCGGCTATCCGGTGGCGATCGAGACCGCAACCCGGGGACGCTCGATCGGCAAAATGGTGATGGGCCTGCGGGTGGTGTCCGACGACGGCGGGCCGGAACGCTTCCGTCAGGCGTTGTTCCGGGCACTGGCCGCGGTGGTGGAAATCTGGATGCTGCTCGGGAGCCCCGCGGTGATCTGCAGTGTGCTCTCGCCGAAGGCCAAGCGCGTGGGCGACATGTTCGCCGGCACCGTCGTGGTCAGCGAACGCGGGCCGCGGATCGGGCCACCACCGGTCATGCCGCCGGCACTGGCGGGGTGGGCGGCGTCGCTGCAGTTGTCCGGGCTGAGCTCCGGCCAGGCCGAAGTTGCCCGCCAGTTCCTCTCGCGTGCACACCAGCTCGACCCGGCGCTGCGCGATCAGATGGCCTACCGAATCGCCGCAGACGTGGTCTCGCACATCGCTCCACCTCCCCCGCCGGGTGTGCCACCTCGGCTGATCCTGGCAGCCGTCCTGGCTGAACGACACCGGCGTGAACTGTCACGGCTGCGTCCGCAGCCCGGCCCGGGCTGGCCCCAACCACAGGCCTGGCCGCCGTCGCAGCATCAGACACAACGCTGGCCGCCGTCACCACCACCGCCGCCGCAGCAACCCATGCCCGATGGCGGCGGATTTTCGTTGCCCAGCTAGTACTGGGCGACGGTGAACGCCAAGATGGCGACGTCGGCCACCAACAGCGCCAGGCCCACCAGCGGGACCGCGATGCCGGCACGCCGCTTGGCGGTGAACACAGAGCCGACGATCACGAGTAGCGCCACCACGGGCGGGCCGTAGAACAGAAAGTCGAAACTGAGCCCGGCGCCCAGGTGGGGGCACCGATCCTCGGTGCACGAGTCGGTACTCATCACGGCCCCGAGAGCAAAGAGCATGACTATGGCGGCCGCGGGAACCGTCAAGAGAGCCAACACCCAATGAACCCGCGAACGAGTGTTCCCGCCCTCGTCACCGTGTCGGGCCGGGTCCGTGGCGCTGCCGGGACCAGTCACGGCCTGATCGCGGCTACTGCCGTTCATCCGTCAGGTGCTACCCGGCGTTCGGGGGGTACAAACGGCCGACATTTCAGCCGCCACTTGCACTGCGATAGGTAGCGATATATCGTGATAGTTAGCGATACATATGGAGACTCGATGGTCGACGCCTCCTCCCTGAGATATAAGGACTACAGACATGAACACCTTCTTCGCCCCTCCCACCGGCCCTTTCGGCCCAAGGCCTGGTTTCGGCTTCGGTCCCGCCGCCAGGCGGCAGGCCCGCCGGGCATTTCTTGAGAACCTGCGCGAGCAAGCGGGCGGTCACGACGGCCCGATGGGCTTCGGCCCGGCATTCGGGCCCGGCTTCGGATTCGGGCCGGGCTTCGGATTCGGACCGGGTGGCCGCGGTGGACGCCGCGGCGGTCGCGGACGACGCGGAGACGTGCGGGCCGCGATTCTGACGCTGCTCACCGAGCGGCCGATGCACGGCTACGAGATGATCCAGCAGATCGCCGAACGCAGCAACGGACTGTGGAAGCCGAGCCCGGGGTCGGTGTACCCCACTCTGCAGCTGCTCGACGACGAAGGCCTGATCACGGCCGGTGAATCCGACGGCAGCAAGAAACTGTTCACGCTGACCGACGACGGTCGCGTGGCAGCGGCGAAGGTCGAGACCCCGCCTTGGGACGAAATCGCCGAAGGCGCGGACCCGGGGCACCTCAATCTCCGGAGTGCCGCCCGCCAATTGTTCGGCGCCGTCGGGCAGTCGGCCCACGCGGCTAGCGCCGAGCAGCAACAACGCATAGTCGACGTGCTCAATAACGCCCGTCGGGAGATCTACGGCATCCTCGGCGAGGACTGAGTCTCTGCCAACGATGAGATGTGCGGCGGCCAGAGTCAAAGACGCGTGCGCGCACTTCGCTGGACCGTAGCAGGGCCGTCGCTATGGCGCGGGCGTCACATTGCCCGCGCCTGACGACGATTCTCGGCGCATCCCCCGATCCTTGTGGGCAATTGTCGAGGTGAAACGGCCGCGCCTGGAAGAATGCCTGGTCGGGCCTTGGACGCCGGGAAGGGACACGATGGACGCAGCTGCCGAACACGACTGGGTCAAAGAAGGCCTGCTCATCGAAGGACTGCAGGACTGGATTCACCTCAGCGGGGTGCACTCGTCGTTCATGCCCGAGACGGGCCCGCCACGGCCGGTGCACGAAATTCAGCAACTGACGCTGAGCATGATCCGGGAGCTGGTCAGCGAGGGACTGTTCGTGCTGGGCGTGCCGGCCGGGCCGTGGCGCAAACCGCACTTCGAACCGTGGGATCTGCCTTTGGACGCCGCGATGGCCAAGATCGAGGACGCGTACGTGACCCACTTCGACGACCGCTGGAACTGGGTCACCATGTGCTGGCTCGCCCTCACCGAGAAGGGCAAGAAACTGGCCCTCGAGCTTTACCACGCCGACGAACCCGAGAGTTCGCGGTCGGCAGTTGAAGAAGGCTCCTGAGGGCTCGGACGCCGGGAAGGGACACGATGGACGATG
Source organism: Mycobacterium sp. ML4 (assembly GCF_054515735.1). NCBI lineage: Bacteria > Bacillati > Actinomycetota > Actinomycetes > Mycobacteriales > Mycobacteriaceae > Mycobacterium > Mycobacterium sp. ML4. The sequence continues at coordinate 170,138 of NZ_JBTNSY010000007.1, read as the reverse complement.
CTGCCGCACATGACTGGGTCAGGGAAGGCCTGCTGATCGAGGGGCTGCGGGACTGGATTCACCTCAGCGAAATGCATTCCTTATTCATGTGGCATACCGGGCCGCCACGGCCGGCGCACGAAGTTCAGCAACTGACATTGAACATGATCCGCGAGCTGGTCAGCGAGGGACTGTTCGTGCTGGGCGTGCCAAGGGGCCGTCGCAAGCCGCAATTCGAAGCGTGGGATCTGCCGCTGGATGCCGCGATGGCCGAGATCGAAGACGCGTACGTGACCCACTTCGACGACGTGTGGGGTTGGAGAACCGTTTGCTGGCTGGACCTCACCGAGAAGGGCAAAAAGCTGGCCCTCGAGCTTTACCATGCCGACGAGACCGAGAGTTCCCGGTCGGAGGTTGAGGAAGGCTCCTGAGGGCTCGGGCGCCACGAAAAAGACACGATGGACGCAGCTGCCGAACACGACTGGGTCAAGGAAGGCCTGCTGATCGAGGGGCTCCAGGATTGGAGTTCCCTCAGTAATGTGCACTCGTCGTTCATGCCGGAGACCGGGCCGCCACGACCGGCGCACGAAGTTCAGCAACTGACATTGAACATGATCCGAGAGCTGGTCAGCGAGGGGCTGTTCGTGCTGGGCGTGCCGGCCGGACCCTGGCGTCACCCCCACTTCGAACCGTGGGATCTGCCGCTGGACGCCGCGATGGCCAAGATCGAGGACGCCTACGTGACCCACTTCGACGATCGCTGGAACTGGGTCACCATGTGCTGGCTGGCCCCTTCCGAGAAGGGCAAGAAACTGGCCCTCGAGCTTTACTACGCCGACGAAACCGAGAGTTCGCGGTCGGCAGTTGAAGAAGACTCCTAAGGGCTCGGGCGCCAGGAAGGGACACGATGGACGCTGCTGCCGAACATGACTGGATCAAGGAAGGCCTGCTGATCGAGGGACTGCAGGACTGGATTCACCTCAGCGGGGTGCACTCGTCGTTCATGCAACAGACAGGCCCGCCACGGCCGGTGCACGAAATTCAGCAACTGACGTTGAACATGATCCGCGAGCTGGTCAGTGGGGGCCTGTTCGTGCTGGGCGTGCCGACCGGACCCTGGCGTCACCCCCACTTCGAACCGTGGGACCTGCCGCTGGACGCCGCAATGGCCAAAATCGAAGACGCGTAGGTAACCCACTTCGACGACCGCTGGAACTGGGTCACTATGTGCTGGCTGGCCCTCACCGAGAAGGGCAAAAAGCTGGCCCTCGAGCTTTACCACGCCGACGAACCCGATGCTTAGCCTCGGTTCTCGTTTATGTCGGCGCCGGAGCGGGCATCGAGAAACGCCGAGAAGGCGTTTGCCGCGGTATCGGTGAGGTCGGCGATATCCGTCCTGAGCTGGGTTCGTCGGCGAGTGACGACGAACAGGCTGTGTTGCACCAGCAGGCCCTGCCCCGGCCGCTCCGATCCGGCGAGATACGTCGTGAATTGGCCCCACATCCGCAACCTGGCCGCGGTGAAGTAGCCGGAACTGCGCACCGCGCACACTCCCGCGGCCGCTGGGGTATTCACGGTCCGGGTCGTGACGCCGGCGGCGCCCAGGTCACGCAAGGTGCAGGCGGCATGATCGACGACAAGGTCGATGGGCGGCTCCCCGGTGAAGCCGAACGTCGCCAGGGTGTCGCAGCCTTCCCAGCCACCACGCGAGCGGTGCCCGGTGACCGCCACCCGTACGGGTTGCTCGCGATTGTCGCCCGGCGCGGCCAGATACCAGCCCGCCGGCACCACGGCCGTGCCGATGCTTGGCAACGCGTCGGCTGCCGGTTGTGGCGTGAAATCACTAACGGCGCCGGCAACGATGTCGGTCAGCGACGCCGCGGACAAGACGCGTTGCCGCTCTTCTGAGTGCCCAAGCGTGTTCACCGGGCGAGCTGCCCGCCGGGCGTCAACCCGCCCGACATGATGCCTCCGATAATGGCGATGCCGGCGAGCACGCCGGCTCCGGCGGTTTTTCCGGCTTCGGCCAGATCGTGCGCCAGGTCGGGCCAGGACGGCGACCCGCCCGGCGCGGGGAGCGACGGCGGCGGCGCAGGAACGGCCGGGGCGTCCGGCACGTCGAACGGGGCGAACGGCAGCGGCGCGCTAGGCGTGACCTGGAAGCCCGGCGGCGACGGATTCTGCAGCCAGGGCGGCAGCGTGCGCGGATCGACCACCTGCGTCGGTGGCAGCACGACGGGCGGATGCCCGACCTGCGGTGGCGGCAGCGGCAACGGGGCTGGTTGTCCGGGCGGCGGCAGCTGCGGTGGCGCGCTGATCAGCGGCGGCAGGTACGGGATATGGATCTTCTTGTACTCCCCGTCGGGATACCAGACGTCCAGGGTGTCACCCCAACCGTCGCTGCTCTGCCGTATGCCGATCTTGGTCCCGTCGGGCAGTATTCGTACTGGCCCCTTATAACCCGGCGGGCCCGGGCCATCGGTGGCATTGCGGGTGAGGTAGTCCCACATCCGCTTGATGGTGGCTGCGTCCCACAGTTCCTTGATCTTCGGTTTCGTACCCACACCGTTGGGGCCGCGCTTCCCCCCGTTCTGCAAGGGGTCCAGCACGCGTCGGACGTCGTCGGCGTTATTGACGGGCGGCAGCGGACCCGGCAGCGGGTCGGGAGGAATGGGTTGGGGATCCTGTTTCCAGGTGTGCAGGTCGACGAGTTGGATCCCGTCGTGTTTATCGTCGCCGACGACAGCATCGTCGAGTGACTCGGGAAAGGTGAGGTCGTCGATGCCGATCGTGGCAGCGGCGATCTGGGTGTTGAGCTGTTGATCGGTAGCCAGCAGTGCGGCGAGCCGGTGCCGGATGAAGGCGGCGTGACCCTGGGCCGCGGCCAGACGCGCAGCCCGAAACTCGGCCAAGCCGCCCCGCACACGGTCGGTGACCGAATACTGTTCGCTGACCTCGAAGCCCTCCGCGCGTGCCTCGGCCACCGCCTCCAGCACGTCCTCTTTGCGGGCCTGCAACTGCCCGTCTCCCCGTCGGGCAATGGCGGCGGCCTGGTGCAACTCGTGCGAAGCCCCGCCAACCAGCACCGAGTCCTGAAACGAACCCTGTTGCGCCGCGGCGGCGCCCCGACCCTCCCAAGGCGTGCCGCCGGGAATCGACATGCGGTCGTGGATTTCGGTGAAGACCTGCTCCCACAGCTGGGCGGTCCGGGTCCACGAATCCGCCGCCTCCCGCAGGTACGCCGTATCCAGGCTCCGAACTTGCGACAACGTCGGTAGCGTTGCGCTGAGCGCCATCAGCACGTCCTCGGTGAATGCACCGCCCGCAATTCGGCCGCCGACCGGGCTTCGTTGTCCGCGTAGCCGGTAGCCGCCGCGGCCAGCTTGGTCGCGGTAGCAGCTACCCGCACCGCGCACCGGGCAGCGGCCGCGGCGACACTTGCGTTGGCGGCACTGACCGCCCCGTGACTCGCCAGCCACGTCGAACCAACACCGGTCGGCACATCATCGGCAGTCAGCCGGTCCGCCGTAACCCTGCACCAGGCGGCGCAACCGAGAGACCCTCGTCGTTCACCCGCAGCGGCAATTCCATCGCGCAAAGTGTAGTGATTCGCCGGTCTCCTCACACGTCACGTCAGGACACGTCGACCCAGTCCAGGGTCCGCTGCACCGCCTTGCGCCACCCCGCATACCCTTCGGCGCGCTGGTCGTCGTCCCAGTTCGGCGTCCAGCGCTTGTCCTCTTGCCAGTTGGCCCGCAGTTCGGACGGGTCGGCCCAGAAACCCACCGAGAGGCCGGCCGTATAGGCGGCCCCCAGCGCGGTGGTCTCGGCGACCACCGGGCGCACCACATCCACACCCAGCACGTCGGCCTGGATCTGCATGCACAATTCGTTGCCGGTGATTCCGCCGTCGACCTTCAAGACCTCGAGGCGGACGCCGGAATCGGCTTGCATGGCGTCCACCACATCGCGGCTCTGGTAGCAGATCGCCTCCAGCGTCGCGCGGGCCAGATGCGCGTTGGTGTTGAACCGCGACAGTCCGACGATCGCGCCGCGCGCGTCGGAACGCCAGTAGGGTGCGAACAGTCCGGAGAAGGCCGGCACGAAATACACCCCGCCGTTGTCGGTGACCTGCCGGGCCAACGACTCGCTCTGCGCGGCCCCACTGATGATGCCCAGCTGATCGCGCAGCCATTGCACCGCCGAGCCCGTCACCGCGATGGAGCCCTCCAGCGCGTATACCGGCCGAGCGTCCCCAAACTGGTAGCAGACCGTGGTGAGCAAGCCGTTCTGGGACCGCACGATTGTCTCGCCGGTGTTCAGCAGCAGGAAGTTGCCGGTGCCATAGGTGTTCTTCGCCTCGCCGGCGTCCAGACACACCTGCCCGACCATCGCCGCATGCTGGTCGCCGAGCACACCGGTGATCGGCACCTCGCCGCCGATCGGGCCGGTGTCTGAGGTGACACCGTAGGGCTGCAGCGGCGACGACGGCTCGATAGCGGGCAACATCTCCCGAGGGATGGAGAAGAACGACAACAACTCGTCGTCCCAGTCCAGCGTCTCCAGGTTCATCAGCATGGTCCGGCTGGCGTTGGTGACATCGGTGACGTGCACGCCACCGCGCGGGCCGCCGGTCAGGTTCCACAACACCCAGGTGTCCGGGGTGCCGAACAGCGCGTCGCCCTTTTCCGCGGCCGCGCGGACGCCGTCGACGTTGTCCAATATCCACTGCAATTTGCCGCCGGAGAAGTAGGTGGCCGGCGGCAGACCCGCCTTGCGGCGGATGACGTCGCCGCGACCGTCGCGGTCCAGGGCCGACGCGATGCGATCGGTGCGGGTGTCCTGCCAGACGATGGCGTTGTAATAGGGCCTTCCGGTACGCCGGTTCCACACGAGGGTCGTCTCGCGCTGATTTGTAATGCCGAGTGCGGCAATATCGTTGGCCGAAATATTGCTGGCGTTCAGCACGGAGGTAAGCACCGAAGCGGTGCGCTCCCAGATCTCGACCGGGTTGTGCTCGACCCAGCCGGCCTGCGGCAGGATCTGGTCGTGCTCGAGTTGATGACGGGCCACCTCGGCGCCGTCGTGATCGAAGATCATGCAGCGGGTACTCGTGGTGCCCTGGTCGATGGCTGCTATGAATTCCGGCGATACGGCCAACTCCGGCCTCTCCTGGTTGACGGTGAACACTGCAGGTACATGATTGCCTAGTGCCACCCCGGGTTGCGCGCGGCCCGGGAAACCTGTTGCATCGGTTTGGTGGGCGAAGAGGTCAAGCGCACCACGTATGACCGCGCACATCGGCGGGAATACCGGCGCAAAGTGCGGTTGTGTCTCGACGTCTTCGAGACGATGCTCTCGCGTAGAAGCTTCGATTCGGAGCGGCCGCTCACCGGCATGGAGATCGAGTGCAACCTCGTAGACGCCGAATACCAGCCGGCCATGTCAAACCGATTTGTGCTGGACGCCATCGGCGATCCGGCCTATCAGACCGAATTGGGCGCGTACAACATCGAATTCAATGTGCCGCCCCGGCCACTACCCGGACACACCACCCTGGACCTGGAGAAAGACGTACGGGCCAGCCTCAACGACGCCGAACTCAAGGCCAATGCCAGCGGTTCGCACATCGTCATGATCGGCATCCTGCCCACCCTGATGCCCAAGCATCTGTCCGAGGGCTGGATGAGCGAATCGAACCGGTACGCAGCCCTCAACGAGTCGATCTTCGAGGCCCGCGGCGAGGATATCCCCATCAACATCGCCGGCCCCGAGCCGTTGAGCTGGCAGGCCGCTTCCATCGCGCCCGAATCCGCCTGCACCAGCATGCAATTACACCTGCAGGTAGCCCCGGACGACTTCGCGGCCAACTGGAACGCCGCGCAGGCGCTGGCCGGCCCGCAGCTGGCGCTGGCGGCGAACTCGCCGTATTTCTTCGGCCACCATCTCTGGGCGGAAACCCGCATCGAACTGTTCGCTCAGTCCACCGATACCCGCCCCGAGGAGTTGAAGACTCAGGGGGTGCGGCCTCGGGTCTGGTTCGGCGAGCGCTGGATCAACTCGGCCGTCGACCTGTTCAAAGAGAACATCCGCTATTTCCCGTCGCTGCTGCCGGAACTGTCGGATGAGGATCCGGTAGCGGAGCTGACGGCGGGACGCACGCCGAAGCTGTCCGAACTGCGTCTGCACAACGGCACCGTGTACCGGTGGAACCGGCCGGTGTATGACGTGGTCGAGGGCCGCCCACAGCTGCGCCTGGAGAATCGGGTGCTGCCAGCCGGACCGAGTGTCGTTGACATGCTTGCGAATTCAGCCTTCTACTACGGCATGCTGCGGACCATGTCCGAAGCCGAACAACCGGTGTGGTCGCAGATGAGTTTCCCGGTGGCGCACCGCAATTTTCTGGAGGCTGCGCAACGAGGCATCGACGCGCAGCTGCACTGGCCGGGTGTGGGCGAGGTGAACACTCGAAAACTGGTTCTGGACACGCTGTTGCCGATGGCCCACGAGGGCTTGCGTCGGTGGGATGTCGATGCCGAAGTCCGCGACCGCTTCCTCGGCGTCGTCGAGGCCCGGGCCAGGTCCGGGCGCAATGGTGCCAGCTGGCAGGTATCAGCCGTCGGCGCACTGGAGGACGCCGGCATGACCCGGCCCCGGGCCCTGGCCGAAATGCTGCGCCGGTACTGCGAGCACATGCACGCCAATGAACCGGTCCACACCTGGCCTATCGTCAAGCCCGGCTAGCCTATCTCCGACAACTGAGTCAACGGACGCTGTTGCCGGACGGGTCGCGGAACCCGCAGTCGATGCCGTAGGGCATCTCGTGCGGTTCTTCGGTGAATTCCACGCCGCGAGCCTTCATTTCGGCGTAAGTGGCCGCACAGTCCTCGGTGGTGAGGAAGACCGTGCCGGCGAAGCCCTTCGCCATCACTTCGGCGACCTGCTTCTGTGTCGCGGTGTCCATGACCGGCTCGCCCGGAATGGCCATCAGCACGATGGACACGTCGTCCTGGCCGGGAGGGCCGACGGTGAGCCACCGGAACTCCAGGTCCGGCAGCGAAACATCCTGCCGCACTTCCATACCCACCTTCTCGGTCCAGTAGTTCAGTGCGGCTTCCTGGTCGTGCACCCAGAGGTGGGCGCTGGCAATCTTGAGCATGTCCCCAACGCTACGACCCGGCCCGCCCGCCCGTCTTCTCCCCGTGTGCTGCCTTGACGCGGCTGTCCGCTGGCGGGCGGGTGTCGCGCGCGAGGATGCAGCTCGGTACCCGCGCGTGCACCGACGCCGGTGGAATGCCGGCGCGGTACGCCGCCGGCGGCAGCCCGTACACACGGGCGAAACTCGTTGTGAACGAACCGACGCTGCGCAGACCGACCATGACGGCGATGTCGGCGACAGACCGGTCGGTGTAGCGAAGCAACGCCGCCGCCCGCTCCAGCCGGCGTGTCTGCAGGTACGAGCGCGGCGATTCGCCGAAGGTGCGGGTGAACATCCGGCTGAAATGCGAACGAGACAGCCCGGCGGCAGCCGCCAGGTCATCCACGGTGATCGGGTCAGCGTAGCGGGCGTCGGCGAAGTCCTTGGCGCGTAGCAGATAACGAGCCGGCGGCGGCTGCGACATAGGTCCCAGTATGCGACGGGCGTAGGTTGGGAGCCATGACGGATCAGGTGATGGATTGGGACGACGCGTACCAGGAGAAGGTCTTCCAGGCGCCGCCGCCCTGGAATATCGGCGAACCGCAACCCGACCTGGCGGCCCTGATCGCCGCCGGCAAAGTGCGCGGGGACGTGCTGGACGCCGGATGCGGGGTCGCCGAGTTGTCACTGGCGCTGGCGGCCGCCGGTTACACCGTTGTCGGCATCGACAATTCGCCGACGGCCATTGCCGAGGCGACCAGAACGGCGCAGGAGCGCGGGCTCACCACCGCCACCTTCGTGGTGGACGACATCACGCGGTTCTCCGGTTACGACGGACGGTTCAATACGGTGATCGACAGCACGCTGTTTCATTCGCTGCCGGTCGAGGACCGCGACAACTATCTGCAAGCGGTGCACCGCGCCGCGGCGCCGGGCGCCAGCTACTACGTCCTGGTGTTCACCAAGGGGGCCTTCGGGGCCGACGCCCCGTTCCGGCCCAACGAGGTCGATGAGCAGGAACTCCGTTCGGCCGTCGGCGAATACTGGGAGATCGACGAGGTCCGGCCCGCCGCCATCCACGCGAATATGCCTCAGCTTCCGGATATGCCGCCGCCTTCGCATCCCCTTGACGACAAGGGCCGCGTGATGATGCCCGCTTATCTGCTGAGCGCCCACAAAGCGGGCTGACCGCGCAGCACGGATCACCGCATCACCCGGAAGTTGCCGCGGTCGCCTCGATCAGCGCCTCGGCGAACGTCACAAGGTCCTCTGGCGAGGTGTCGACGTGCGGAGAGATGCGCAGCACGGGCGCCGTCAGCTCCATCGGGGCGCGTTGCACCCCGGCGCAGGTGGTCAGGATCCGGCGTTCGGCGAGCAACCACTCCCGCACCTCCTCCGGGTCGGCGCCGGCGGTAGGCGCCAAGGTGGTTATCGCGCTCGGTTCTTCGGCCTCTTCGACCACCGCCCAGCCTTCGACGTCAGCCAGCATCCTGCGCGCGATGCCGGCCGATTCGGCGAGCCGGGCCCGTATCTGGTCTGGGCCACCCGCCAGGTGCTCGCCCAGCGCCACCGAAAAACCGACGCGCGCAGCCACATTCGCCTCACCGAAGCCAAGTGGCGCCGGCGGTGTCAGTCGGTCCATCAACTCGGGACGGATCGCCAGCACACCTACTCCGCGGGGGCCCGCGATCCATTTACGCGACGACGAGTACGTGACGTCGGCTCCCACCGCGCAGTCAATCTGCCCCAACGCCTGCGCGGCGTCGACCACCAACGGCACGCCGAGCTCGCGGCACAGTTCGGCCATCATCGCCAGGGGCTGCACGGTGCCACGATGGCTGGCCACCGGGGTCAGGTGAACCAAGTCGGGCAGGTCCTCCTCCAACTGGAATGCCGCGTCGTCGATCGCCAGCCGACCGTCGTCAAGGGTGGGTAGCTGCCGTACCTCGAATCCGTGCACCTCCATGAGAGCCAGGTTGGGTCCGTACTCACCGGGCAGGCAAGCCAGCCGGCGACTGTCGCGGGACCAACTGCGCAACAGCATGTCCAGGGCATTCAAGGAACCGGTGGTGTAGACCACCTCCGCATCAGCAAGGCCGCAGAGCTTCGCGACCGCGGCGCGCCCGGCGTCCAGCACCGTAGCCGCCGCCTCAGCGGCGACATACCCTCCGACCTCGGATTCGTGCAGCGCATGTTGAGCCGCCGCGTCGAGTGCCGCCAAGCTTTGTCGCGAGCAGGCCGCGCTGTCCAGGTGCAGCCCCGCCACGGGCGGCCGGGCCGCGCGCCATCGCTCGGACAGGTCGCCGGGGCGGCTCACCTGGCGGCCAGTGACAAGCCGAAGTCGCCCGCCTCGTCGGTCCACCACCTGACCCGGCGCATCCCCGCCGCGGCCAACTCGTCGCGCACCGCGCCCGGGCGGAACTTGCAGGAAACCTCGGTGATCATCTCCTCACCCGGGTCGAAATCAATAGTCAGATCCAGGGCGTCGACGCGCACCCGCTGGCGGCGGGTGGAGCGCAACCACATTTCGATCCGCTCCTCGTCGGGATTCCACCGGGCGACGTGTTGGTAGGCGTCGACGTCGAAATCGGCGTCGAGTTGGCGGTTGATCACGGCAAGCACGTTGAGATTGAAGCGCGCGGTAACCCCGGCCGCATCGTCGTAGGCCCGCACCAGCCGGGCGGTGTCCTTGACCAGGTCGGTGCCCAGCAGCAGGCTGTCGCCGGGCCGCATCACCGCGGACAGCTGCGTGAGAAACTCGGCCCGCGGACCGGGCGTCAGGTTACCGATCGTCGAGCCCAGGAATACGAACAGCCGCCGCCCGCCGGCGGGAATCTCGGCCAGGTGTTCCTCGAAATCGCCACAGACCGCGTTGATCGTGATGCCGGGGTATTCGTCCTGAATCGCACGGGCGGCCGCTGACAACACGCTGGCGTCGACGTCGAACGGCACGAAGCTGCGCAGCGATGCGCGGTCACGCAGCGCATTGAGTAGCAGGCGGGTCTTCTCCGACGTTCCACTGCCCAGTTCGACCAGGGTGTCCGCCTCGCTGGCCGACGCTATCTCGGCCGCTCGGGCGCGCAGGATCGCGGCTTCGGCGCGCGTCGGATAATACTCCGGCAGCCTGGTGATCTGGTCGAACAGATCGCTACCCACCGCGTCGTAAAACCACTTGGGCGGCAAGGACTTAGGCTTTTGCTGCAGGCCGACGAACACGTCGCGCCGCAGCGCGTGCAGCGCCGAGTCCTCAGCCAGATGGTTGGACAACGTGAGCGTCATCAGGTTCCTTTCGGGCGGTTCAACGGCGTCAACTCGACGCCGTCGCCGGTGACTTCCACCAGATGCCGGTCGGGTATGTCTTCCCAGTCGGGATCGTCATCATAGGGTTCGCTGGCCAACACCACTCCGTCGGCGCGGCGCAGGATCGACAACGTGTCTCCCCAGGCGGTGGCAACGAGACGAGAACCGTTGGCCGCCATGATGTTCAGCCGGGCCAGCGGATCCGCGGCGCCGACCTCGATGATGATGTCGCCCAGGGCGTCCATGCCACGGGCGAAGATCGCGGCGGCGAGAACCGCACTGTCGCAGACTGATTCAGCGGTTGACGTCAGCGGCAGCACCGCGCGGTCCACCACGCCGTTGTGGGACAGCAGCCACTGCCCGTCGGTGAACGGCGCGGTGGCGCTGGCATCGATCGGCATGCCCACGGTCGCGGAGCGCACGGCCGCCACCACGCAACGACTGCGCAACGCCGGTGCAACCGAATCGAACGAAGCGTCCCCCCACAGTGGCGCGGGACTGCGCCAGCGTCGCGGCGTGGTGTCGGGAAAGTCCGAGAAAAACCCGACACCCCAGCCGTCGGCGTTCATCAGTCCGTGCTTCTGCCGGCGCGGCGCGTAGGACTGCACTCGCAGTCCCTGTGGTGGGTCCAGGACCAGCGACGAGACGCTGACCGGCGCACCGAGCCATCCCAGATGACGGCACATCAGGCGTCCCAGGCCAGCCGGACGCCCGCGAAGATCTGACGACGGTACGGGTGGTCCCAGTTGCGGAAACTGGGCCGCAGGATGGACTGTTCGACCGCCCAGGATCCGCCGCGCAGCACCCGGTAGTCACCGTCGAAAAAAGGCCGCGAATAGCGCTCGTAAATCATCGGAACGAATCCCGGCCAGGGCCGCAGGGGCGAACTGGTCCATTCCCACACGTCGCCGAGCATCTGTTCGGCACCGTATGCCGACGCACCCGCCGGATACGCGCCGACGGGCGCGGGCCGCAGAGCGGTGCCGCCCAGGTTCGCGCGATCGGCGCCGGGCTGCTGGTCGCCCCACGGGTAGCGCCGCCGGGACTCGGTCACCGGATCCCAGGCGCAGGCCTTCTCCCATTCGATCTCGGTGGGCAGCCGGGCACCGGCCCACGTCGCGTAGGCCTCGGCCTCGAAATAAGAAACGTGCTGCACCGGTTCGTCGGCGGGGATGTCCTCGAGGTAGCCGAACCGGGTGCGGGTGTCGGCGTTCCAGAATTGGGGGGCGGTGAGGCCCGCCTTTTGCCGATGCTGCCATCCGCGCTCGGACCACCAGCGCGGCTGCGCGTAGCCCCCGTCATCGATGAAGTCGCGCCACTGCGCGTTGGTGACCGGAACCCGTCCGATCCGGAAGCTCGGCACGTCGACCGTGTGGGCGGGCCGTTCGTTGTCCAGCGAGTAGGGCTCGGTCGCGGCGTCCACGCCCAGCACGAACGGCCCGCCGGGCACCAGCACCGACGTCCCGGCCAATCCGGGCCGCCCGGCGGGAACCTCTGACTGCTCCCGCAGCAACGGCGCGCCGCTACGCAGGTTCAACGCCTGCAGCATGGTTTCGCCGTGCTGGTTCTCATGGCTGATGACCAGCCCGAACTGAAAGTCACCCGCGTCTTCCGGCAGCGCATCCAGCGCATCCAGGGCGGCGCCGCGCACCGTGCGGCAGAACGAGCGCGCCTGCGCCGGGGACAACAGCGGCAGGTCCACCCGACTGGCACGCGAGTGAACGAACGCGTCGTACAGCCCCTCGATTGCCGGCGGCAACAGTCCCGGCCGATCCGGGTTGCCGTCACGCAGTAGCCAGAGTTCTTCCTGTTGACCGATGTGGGCAAGGTCCCACACCAGGGGACTCATCAGCGGGTCGTACTGCCGACGAAGTTCGTCGTCATCGAAATCAACCAGTCGCAGGGTCCGCGTGCGGGCCAGCTCCAGGTCGCCGGCCAGCTGTTCCCGTCCTGTCACGACTGCCCTTCTGCGGCGCGGGCAGCCTGCGCGACCGTGGCGGCGATTCCATGCTCGATGACGCGATCGGAGAAGTCGTCTGCCGGACATCGCCCGGTTTCGACGTTGAGCATCAACTGTTGCATGGCCGCGCCCAGCTCGTCCGGTACCCGCTCCGCGACGACGGACAGACAGCGGTTGGCCGCCGCGTACAGCCGCCGGTCCCGCAGGCCCAGCCGGGCCGCGGTGTCCCAGGCGGTGGCCACCGGTTCAACCGCCTCGGCAGCCAGTTCGGCGGCTGCCGGATCGTCCAGCAGGGTCGTCAGCGTGAACACCAGCGCGGGCCAGATCGCGTCGGGAACGCTGTCGAGGTAGCGGATTTCCAGCCACTGGCGTGGCCGCACCGGCGGAAACAGCGTGGTCAGGTGGTACTCCAGGTCGGCGATGGTCGGCCGGCGATCACCGAGCAGCACCCGGCCGTCCACCCAGTCGGTGAACGGCACATAATGCGTGACCGCCGACGCGTTACAGGCGTCTGGGCTTCGCACCATCATCACCGGCGCCTTCAGCGCATACCGGGCCCAGTCGGTGCCGGGATCGTCAACACTGGCCCCAAGCACCGGTCCGCACCGCGCGGAGTCCATCTGGCCCCACACCCACTGCCGGGTCGACTGCCAGCCGGAGAATTCCCCGGCCAGCATCGGGGAGTTGGCCGCGATCGCGATCATCGTCGGCCCCAGTGCGTGTGCCAGCCGCACCCGGTCCGTCCATCCGGCCTGGGGGCCGGCGTCCAGATTGAGCTGGATCGAAGCCGTCGAGGTCATCATCGCCGCGCCCGCCGCACCGCTGTGGCTGGCGGCGAAGAACTGCTCCATCGCACGGTAGCGGGCGCCGGGATTCACCCGTTGCGGCGACCGCAGCGGGTCTGCTCCCAGAAACACCAACCCCAGACCGGCGTCCGCGACGCCGGCTCGCAACACGGACTGGTCGAGGGTCATCGCGTCGATCGCGGCCAGCACGCCGTCGGCGGGCGGACCCGAAAGTTCAATGGCACCACCGGGTTCCACGGTGATCGCGCTGCCGCCCGGTAGCGGGTGCAGCCACTCGAGCACTTCGCTGATCTCATCCCACGTGGGCCGGCGCAGCGGATCGTCCGGGTCGAAGCAGTGGGCCTCGATCTCCAGACCGACGCGTCCCACTGGTCCGTCGATCAGGCAGCCGTCGGCGATGTGTTGGGCCACGGCGGCCGAACTGGTCAGCTCTGCGTTGGCCAGATCGATGTTGTCCAGCCGCGGGCCGGTGGTGGCGGCGGTGCCCGTCATATCACCATCCCTTCGGTGCAACCGGACGCGTAGCTGTCGACCACCATCACTTCATCTTCCAGCGAGCACCGACTTATTCCCGACCTTTTCAGTTGCACGACGCAGACGGGTACCCATTTTCTACCCCGGCTACTGGCCCAACGCATTCTGCATTGCCCCGGCCAGCACGTTCACCGCGGGCCCAGCGTTGCCAGATTGGCAGACCTTGGCCTGAAGCAAAACGTTTTCACGCAGCCGGGTTTGAACGAAGCACCGACGGTCGGTTCCGGCTTCCTGCTTGATCCACGCTGCGTCGGTGCCGGTGGCGGGTCCGCCGGAAAACGACCACACCTCGGTGGCGCCGTTGTCGAGATGCATCGCGGTGGTCTGACCCGAGCAACCCACCGTCCGGTCGACCACCCGGTGGAAGGCCCGGCCGGCGGCGTCGTCGGTGGCGAAAACGCCAACCGCCTGCTTGGCCAGATGATTCTGGTCGTTGGCCGACGTCTGCGCGGTGGCACCGTTGAACGCAGCGAGGTCAGGATCGTTGTAGACCTCGGGCAACCCGATCTCCGCCCAGTTGTTGCACACCGGCAGGTCCACCGCGTAAGCCTGGAAGGGTTCGGTGAACACCGCTTCCCACCCCATCGGTGCACCGACGATATTGCCCACCGAGCCCTTGCCGAGCACGGCATAGGACACCACTCCCGGCTCCGAAGGGTGGGCCGCCGCGCTGGCCGCTCCCCCGAGGGCCAGACAGACGCCCAGCGCGGGCACGGCAAGCCGCATGCCGAACTAGACCTTTGCCGAGACGGCGACGTCGACGTTGCCCTTGGCCGTGGCTGCGGTGGGGTACACGACTTCGATGCTCATGGGGTCGATCATGCCAGCCCCGAAATTGTCAGCCCAGGTTCGCCCGAACCCCTTCTTCGACCTTCTTGCCGAGATCGGGGTCGACGTTGCGCCAGTACTCGAACACCCGGGACAGCACCGGCTCCTTCACACCCTTGGAGACGTGGCCGATGATGTTGTGCGCCAACCGATCCCGTGCGTCATCGTCGAGAACCTCGCGGACCAGAGTGCCGGCCTGGCCCCAGTCGTCATCCTCGGGACGCAGCGTGTAGGCGGCACGGATCATCTCGCCGTCGGCCTGCCAGCGCACTTCGGCGGCGCGCGCCGGATCGGCGTGCGGGCCACCGAAGGAGTTGGGCGCATACACCGGGTCGGAGACATTCTTGATCCGCATGGCGCCGTCCTTGGAGTAGCTGTTGACCTCCACCTTCGGTGTATTGACCGGAATCTGTTTGTAATTCGTCCCGAGCCGGGCCCGGTGCGCATCCGAATAGGAGAAGCCCCGCGCAAGCAGCATCTTGTCCGGACTCAGACCGGTCCCTGGGACGATGTTGTTCGGCTCGAAGGCGGCCTGCTCGATCTCGGTGTGGTAGTCGGTGACGTTGCGATTGAGCGTCAGCTTGCCCACGTCGATCAAAGGGTAGTCGCCGTGCGGCCATACCTTGGTCAGGTCGAACGGGTTATACCGGTAGGTCTTTGCCTCCTCGAACGGCATGATCTGCATCTTGAGCGTCCAACTGGGGAAGTCGCCGCGCTCGATGCTTTCGTACAGATCGCGCTGGTGGTAGTCGCCGTCCTCGCCGGCCAACCGGTCGGCATCCTCCTGCGTCAGGTAGTCGACGCCCTGGTCGCTTTTGAAGTGGTACTTCACCCAGAAGATCTCGCCGTCGGCGTTGATCCAGCTGTACGTGTGGCTGCTGTAGCCGTTCATGTGCCGCCAGGTTTTGGGGATGCCGCGGTCGCCCATCAGCCAGGTCACCTGGTGCGCCGACTCCGGTACCAGGGTCCAGAAGTCCCATTGCATGGTGTGATCACGCAGATTTGTTGCCTGCATGCGCTTCTGTGAGCGGATGAAATGCTGAAACTTCATCGGGTCACGAATGAAGAAGACCGGCGTGTTGTTGCCAACCATGTCGAAGTTGCCCTCCGACGTGTAGAACTTCAGCGCGAAGCCCCGCGGGTCGCGCCAGGTGTCGGGGCTGCCTCGCTCACCCGCGACGGTGGAGAACCTGATCAGAGTGTCGGTCTTGGTGCCGGGCTGGAAAACCGCGGCCCTGGTGTACCGGCTGACATCGTGAGTCACCTCGAAGTTGCCGAAGGCGCCGCCGCCTTTGGCGTGCGGCTGGCGCTCCGGGATGCGTTCCCGGTTGAACTGCGCCATCTGTTCGATGAGGTAGTGGTCCTGGAGCAGGATCGGGCCGTCGGGACCGAGGGTCAACGATTGCTCGTCGCTGGGCGCCGGGCTGCCGCCGTCAGTAGTGGTGTATTGTTCCGCCATTTCACTCTCCTCTAGCTGATAATCAAAAACTATGCGCGGCAATAATTTTCGCGCGCAACGAGGTGGCACGCCACGACCCTGACCGGGGGCATACCCAGTAGGGCACCCGCCCGAAACTAGGGGCGACCCGGCGCGGTGCTGGGAGCGGACGGACCGGAGGTCGGCGTCTGGCCGGTGCCGGCACCCGGCGGGCCTCCCGGGAAGCCGGGACCCATACCGGGCGGAGGCGGCCCACCCGGGAAGCGGAACTGCCATCCGGGACCGCCGGGCCCGCCGGGACCGTCAGGTCGGAACATGCCGTGGTGGTAATGGCGGTGTTGATAGCACTGTCCGGCACCGAAGATCATCGCACCGGTGAACAACAACGTCGATGCGATGAACACGATCCCGGCGACGATGACCACCCACGCTGCCACCCGGTACAGGAGCGGCGGCTTTTCCCGGTACTCGGTCCTGGCAGGTGGCGCGGTGGCAACCGACGCAGGTGGGGTCGTGGGTTCGGGTGTCTCACTCATACCTTCGAATATGGTCCAGGCCCGCGGCAGCGTAAAGGGGCGCGGTCACAAAGTTGCCGCGAATTGATGAAGCCCGGCGCTGTGCAGCGCCGGGCTGGACGGGGGAGGGTGTTCAGCGGCCGGGTGTGGTCGAGGGAGCAACAGACGGAGCAACCGACGGCGGGACCTGGCTCGGCCCGGCGGGACCCGTGCCAGGGCTGACCGCCGGGGCCCCGCCGTTGTTGGGCAATCCCGAGCGGTGCATCATCCCGGCGTGCTTGTGGTGATGCCGTTGGTGGCCGCCGTGCCCGGCTGCCACGCCGAGACGGAAGCCGGTGAAGAAGATGACCGCGACGATGAAGACGATTCCGGCGACGATGGCCACCCAGGCTGCGGCCTTGAAGACCTTGGGCGTCCGGTCTTCCACCCGCTCAGCGGGCGGTGGTGGTGCGACCGCGGTCGAAGTCGGCGCGGTTGGGGTGTCAGAAATTTCGCTCATGCGACGAATATGACTCGACAAACAGTAGTGGCCGCTATGCGCTGGTTAGGTAGCAGCTGTGAGCTGGGCGCGCCCTTGCCCCCGCGCTGCCGAAAAGCCGGGTCGCGCCAGCGATGAAGGATGACGGCAGACAGCCTCGCTGAGCTCCATCGCCTGTCGCTGCGCGGCACACCACCGGGGATGCGATTGCAGGACAATGACTTTGGACTCCAAAGTACCCGCCATGACCGTCCCGTTCCTTCCGTGACCGCGGAGCGTGGTTGCAACGTTCAGTCGATCAGGTCACCAGGCGTGCGGGTAGAGGCTGAAGTCCTCAGCTCACACCGTGGGAAGCTCGAGCACCTGGAGCCGTGTTACGGCAATCCGGCTTGACCCTCCACTCCATATAGCCCGCCGCTACCACCGTCGCCGGGGGCGCCTCGCCTGCCTCCCGGCCCCACGCTGCCACCGTTGCCGCCGTTGCCTCCACCGCCGAAGATCACCGCACTGCCACCGGCGCCGCCGCGGCCTCCCCTACCGTCATCAACGGCGTCTCCGCCGGCGCCCCCGTTGCCGCCGATGCCGAACAGCGGGCCGGCCTGACCGCCTGCACCGCCGGCACCGCCGGTTCCGATGTTGGCGCCGAGTCCACCCGCTCCCCCGGCGCCGCCGAAGCCCAGCAGCGTTGCGTTGCCGCCGGCCCCGCCGGCGCCGCCGTCCACACCGTCGCCGCCGCTCCCGCCGGTTCCGCCGGCGGAGAACAGCCAGCCCGCATCGCCGCCCCGCCCGCCGCTGGCGCCATTTCCACCGGCCCCACCGTCGCCGCCTCCGCCGAACACCAGGCCGGCCCTGCCGCCGGCACCGCCGCTCGCGCCGTCCCGGCCGTTGCCGCCCGCACCGCCGGACCCACCGAGAAGGCCGCCGGCGCCGCCGGCGCTGCCGGCGCCCGAGGTGGACCCGACCCCACCGTCACCGCCGTTGCCTCCCGCGGCGCCGACCAGTCCGGCGAGTGGTCCCGCGTCGCCTCCCGGCCCGCCGGCACCGGCGACAGCGCCGAGAGCGAAGCTGAACCCGCCCACTCCGCCGTCTCCACCGGCGCCGAAAAGGCCACCTGTGCCGCCT
Organism: Mycobacterium sp. ML4; assembly: GCF_054515735.1. Lineage (NCBI taxonomy): Bacteria > Bacillati > Actinomycetota > Actinomycetes > Mycobacteriales > Mycobacteriaceae > Mycobacterium > Mycobacterium sp. ML4. The sequence continues at coordinate 152,040 of NZ_JBTNSY010000007.1, read as the reverse complement.
TTCCCGCCGACGCCGCCGTTACCCGAGGTCAGTGCGTATCCGCCGGGCCCGCCGCCGCCGCCGTTGCCCAGCAGCAAACCGCCCACTCCCCCGGCGCCACCGGCCCCGGCATCGCCACTGAGTGAGAAGCTGCCTGCACCGCCGGCGCCGCCCGCACCCAGCAGCGCGCCCGCACCGCCGGCTCCGCCATTCTGGTTGCCGCCGCCGGCGGAACCGCCTGCGCCGCCGTCTCCGAGCAGCCAGCCGCCCGGAGCGCCGTTCATCCCGCTGCCCGGGGCTCCGTTGACACCATTGCCGATGAGGGGGCGCCCGGTGATCGCCCGCACCGGCGCATTGACCGCGTCGAAGACAACCTGCAGGGGACCACCCGCACCGCTGGCACCGACGGCACCCGGCGTCACCAGGGAGAAGCCGCCGTTGCCGCCGTTACCCGCGATGCCGAAGAACACGGCCTCACCGCCGGCCCCGCCGCTACCGCCGATCGTCGATGCGCTGTTGCCGCCCGCACCACCCGCGCCGCCATTGCCGAGCAGCACGCCTGACCTGCCTCCGGTACCACCGAGACCGCCGCTACCGCCCAAGGAGGCGCCGCCAAAACGCCTGTAACGGCGTAGCGGTCGCAGCCTCGGCAGCGGCATAGGAGTCCGCGCCCGTGACCAGAAGGCCCGCGAACTGCTCTCCGAACTCCGCCATTCTGATACTCAGCGCCTGGTAATCCCGGCCGTGCGCGGAAAAGAACGCCGCGACCGCTGCTGAGATCTCGTCTTCTGCCGCCGCAAGCATCTCCGTGGTGGGGCCGGCAATGACAGCACGCACCGCAGCCAGCGTGGCGTTGATCCGCAGCACATCGCCGGCGGATGACTCGATCACTCCCGGCGCCGCCGTCACGAGCAACATCTGGCACCTCCGGTATGCCCGCCGAACCCGGCAACAACGTCAATTGCCGAGTTATCCGGCAACGTATCGCATGCGGCGATGCTCCGCGATTCGGCGGCTCAGCTCTTGAACGGGTTGACCGCGTACTGGATCACCCGATAGGGCGCTGCACTCTGGCTCGATCAGTTAGTGGTCTTGCAGCAGGATCGGACCGTCGGGGCCGAGCGTCCACCCCGGGGGCTGCTTGTTCCGCCGAACCCGTTTCACCGTTACCGCGGACTAACAAGAGCGTCGTGCGTTTCACCATACGTACTCACTCACAGCCGAGCATGCGCAATTGAATTGCCATTGACGAGACATTGACGGCGCAATGCCGCGCCATATGCGTTTCAAATCGAAACCAAATTATCGAAGGTCGCAGCTAGGCCATTTTGGGCCGGAGCCGGAAAATGCTTTCGTGGCCGCTAAAGGCTGGATGACCAGTCGAGGATTCCACCTCCGAACAGCCGTTTTAGCAATATGGACGCTCTGCATTCGGTACCTTTGCCTACGTAACCGTCGGTTTTGCCTACGTAACCGTTACCCTAACACGCACGATTACCTACGCTTACGTAACCGTTGACGTAAAGCGAAAGTAAATGCGCCGAAAAAGACGTCGGAAATTGCCCAGAACTAGTTGGCACGTGACAGACTGCGTGCCAAACGACCCCTATTTGGAAAGCAGGTTTTGATGACGTTTGTGATCGCAGCTCCGGAGCTCTTGATGACAGCAGCGCAGAACATGGCGGGCATCGGTACGTCGCTGAGCGAGGCGAACGCCGCGGCGGCGGCGTCCACCACCGAGGTGCTGGTGGCCGGCGCCGACGAAGTGTCGGCGGCCATCGCGGCGCTGTTCGGTAGTCACGGCAAACAGTATCAGGCGCTGAGCGCCCAAGCCGCGGGGCTTCATCAGAGTTTCGTGCAAACGTTGAACGCAGCCAGCGGCGCGTACGCGGGCGCGGAGGCGGCTAACGCCTCGCCGTTGCAGGCGTTGGAGCAGAACCTGCTGGGCGTGATCAACGCACCCACCCAGACGTTGTTAGGGCGGCCACTGATCGGTAACGGCGCCAACGGAACGGAGACAAACCCCAACGGCGGTGCCGGCGGGCTCTTGTACGGCAACGGCGGTAACGGCTTTAGCTTCACCAGCGGCGCCAGTCGGAATGGCGGTAGTGGGGGCGCCGCGGGGCTGATCGGTAACGGCGGGGCCGGGGGAAGCGGCTTCTTGGGTGGGACCGGAGGCGCCGGCGGTACCGGTGGCTGGCTGTTCGGCAACGGCGGGGCCGGCGGGGCCGGGGGCGCGGTAACCGGCGTTGGTGAGGTGGGCGGCGCTGGTGGAGCGGGCGGCAGCGCCCCATTGTGGGGCATGGGCGGCAACGGCGGGGCTGGAGGTCAGTCGGACTCCCTTACGGGCGGTGTCGGCGGTGCCGGCGGTGCCGGCGGCGCCGGCGGCCGGCTCGTCGCCGTCGGCGGTGCCGGCGGTGCCGGCGGAATCGCCGGCGACATCGGCGGCGCCGGCGGTGCCGGCGGCAGTGCAACAGGTCTACTTTCCGGCCTGGGCGGTGCCGGCGGAGCCGGCGGCGGGGGCGTCAATGTCGGTGGCGTGGGCGGCGTCGGCGGCGCTAGTGGCACCACGATCGGCCTCACCATAGGCGGTACCGGCGGCACCGGTGGAGCCAGCCTCACCGGCACCGCTGGTGCTGGGGGCGCCGGCGGAGATAGCGGCGCTTTCATCGGCTACGCCCGGGGCGGCTTCGGCGGCATTGGCGGAGATAGCCTCACCACCGCCGGCGCGGGCGGCCAAGGCGGTATCGGAGCTGCGGTCCTAGGCATTGGCCAAGGCGGCGCCGGCGGCGCCGGTGGTCTCGGCGCCATCGCTGGTACCGGCGGCCAGGGCGGCCAGGGCGGCCAGGGCTCTGCGATCCTCGGCGCGGGCGCCGGCGGTGCCGGCGGCACCGGAGGACAGGCCGATCTCACCGGTGGTGCGGGCGGCAAAGGCGGCCAGGGCTCTGGGCTGCTAGGCGTGGCCCTCGGCGGCGCCGGCGGTACCGGCGGTGTGTCTCTCGCCGGCGGAGCTGGCGGCAATGGCGGTGCCGGCGGTGACGCTGGCGGCCTGCTCACCATCGCCGGGGGCGGCGCCGGAGGCAACGCCGGCGGGGGCGCCTTGGCCGCTAACGGCGGCAACGGCGGCAACGTCGGGCTAATCCTGAATGGCTCCTTCACCCCGACGTTCGTCGGTAACGGCGGTAACGGCGGCAACGGCGTCAACGGCGGCACCGGCGGCATCGGCGGCGCCGGCGGCATTGCTCTTGGTGCTAGAGGGACGAAAGGGGCGCCATAGCTGGACAAGAGCGGGGGCGGCGCACTTTCCTTGCCGCCCCCGCTTCACCGTGCCTGCCGGGTCAACGCCACCGCGCTGATCTTTGGAATTGCGCGACGGAACAACTCCTCAAACCTGGGGAAACGCGTGACCGCCGACATTAGTGAATAAGAATTCAGAGCGCTCCTATGGCGCATTAATGCGCACACCATCCGGGCGAGACCACTTAGCAGCGGTCGGCACATGGAAAGCTTCCTGTGATACGACCAGTGTGGAAGGCAGGTTTTTGATGTCGTTTGTGATCGCGGCTCCAGAATTCCTGGAGACCGCAGCGCAGAACATGGCAGGTATCGGGACGTCGCTGAGCGAGGCGAACGCCGCCGCGGCCGCATCCACCACCGGAGTACTGACGGCCGGCGCCGATGAAATATCGGCGGCTATCGCGGCGCTGTTCAACGGCCACGGCAAGCAGTACCAGGCGTTGAGCGCGCAGGCCGCGCAGCTACATCAGAGTTTCGTGCAAACAATGATTGCAGCCGGTGCGGCGTATGCGGGCGCGGAGGCCGCTAACGTGTCGCCGTTGCAGGCGTTGGAGCAGAACCTGCTGGGCCTGATCAACGCGCCCACCCAGACGTTGTTGGGCCGTCCACTGATCGGCAACGGCGCCAACGGAACGGCGGCCAGCCCCAACGGCGGGGCCGGCGGACTGTTGTACGGCAACGGCGGTAACGGCTTCAGCTTCACCAGCGGCGCCACTCAGAACGGCGGTAATGGTGGCTCAGCAGGGCTGATCGGCAACGGCGGGGCCGGCGGCAGCGGCTTCTTGGGTGGGTCCGGTGGCGCCGGCGGCAATGGGGGGTGGCTGTTCGGCAACGGCGGCGCCGGCGGCGCCGGCGGCCCGGTGACCGGCGCTGGCCAGGTGGGCGGTGCTGGTGGAGCGGGCGGCAACGCCCCCTTGTGGGGCATGGGCGGCAACGGCGGCGCTGGAGGTGAGTCGACCTCCGATCTCGGCAGGGCCGGCGGGGCCGGCGGGGCCGGCGGGGCCGGCGGCCGGCTCGTCGCCGCCGGTGGTGCCGGTGGCGCCGGCGGAACGGCCGCCAGCTTCGGTGGCACCGGCGGCGCCGGCGGCGAGGCAAGAGGTCTACTTTATGGCGTGGGCGGTGCCGGCGGAGCCGGCGGATTTGGCTTCTTCAACGGTGGCACCGGCGGCGCCGGTGGCGCTAGCGGCGCCACGATCGGCCTCACCGTAGGCGGTGCCGGCGGCGACGGTGGAGCCAGTTTCTCGCGTGCCGGCGCCGGGGGCGCCGGCGGAGATAGCGGCGCCTTGATCGGCTACGCCCGAGGCGGCGTCGGCGGCATTGGCGGAGAGACCTTCGTCGGCACCGGCGGCGCCGGCGGCCAAGGCGGTACGGGTGCCGCGGTCCTAGGCATCGGCGTCGGCGGCGCCGGCAGCACCGGTGGCATCGCCTCCGAGACCGCTGGTGCCGGCGGCCAAGGCGGCCAGGGCGGCCAGGGCTCTGCGATCCTGGGTGTCGGCGCCGGCGGTGTCGGTGGCATCGGAGGCGAGGCCGATCTCACCGGTGGTGCGGGCGGCAGAGGTGGCCAGGGCTCTGGGCTGCTAGGCGTGGCCCTCGGCGGCGCCGGCGGTACCGGCGGTGTGTCTCTCGCCGGCGGAGCTGGCGGCAATGGCGGTGCCGGCGGTGATGCCGGCGGCCTGCTCACCATCGCCGGGGGCGGCGCCGGAGGCAACGCCGGCGGCGGCGCCTTGGCCGCCAACGGCGGCAACGGCGGCAACGTCGGGCTAATCCTGAACGGCTCCTTCACCCCGACGTTCGTCGGTAACGGCGGCAACGGCGGCAACGGCGTCAACGGCGGCACCGGCGGCATCGGCGGCGCCGGCGGCACAGTTCTTGGTGCTAGAGGGACGAACGGGGCGCCATAGCTGGACAAGAGCGGGGGCGGCACCGTTGTTGGCCGCCCCCGCTCTTGGGCTGCCTGCCGGGTCAACGCCGCCGCGCTGACCCGGGGTACCCCTGAGTAGACACACTGCCCAGGGTGGGAAAATCGGCAACGGACAACTCCTCCAACCTGGGTAAATGCGTGACCGCTGATGCATTAGTCGATACGCGAATTCAACGTCAGCCTGTGGAGCACGACTAGAACTAGACGCACCATCCACAGTCCGCTAAGCGCTGTTCAGCCAATGGCCAGATAGGCCCTCCCGTCAGCCATTTGGCGAGGTCGACACTGGCGTACCCTGGACCGTTCCCGGAGCCGCGGGATGCTCCGCGTGACGGGCTTTATTGGACGGTCCGGCCTTGCTGGGGTGATCGTGAACAGCTCGGTGGTTAGTGCCTGGATCTGGCGGGATCTGGCGTTGCATGGCGGCTGGATTGATGCTCACGTAGGTGCCGGCGAGGATTGCCTTGTCCTCGGCGGTGACGGCGTCTTGAACTTCAGCGCCACAATGACTTTCGATGACTTTCGAAATGTTTACCTACGCTTACGTATCCATAACGTTAGGTCGGAAGTAGACGAGCCGTTGCTAATTGCTGACAATTGCTGAGCAGTAGTCGGCGTATGGGAAGATCCGCGTCAAAGGACCCGAGTGAAGGCAGCCTTTTTTGACGTTCGTGATCGCAGCTCCGGAGCTCCAGGCGACGGCAGCGCAGAACATGGCAGGCATCGGTACATCGCTGAGCGAGGCGAATGCCGCGGCGGCCGCGTCCACCACCGGGGTGCTGACCGCGGCAGCTATCGCGGCGCTGTTCGGTAGTTACGGCAAGCAGTACCAGTCGCTGAGCGCGCAGGCTGCGAAGCTACATCACGGTTTCGTGGCAACGTTGAACGCGGCCAGCGGCGCGTACGCGGGCGCGGAGGCGGCTGATGCTTCTCCGTTGCAGGCGTTGGAGCAGAACCTGTTGGGCGTGATCAATGTGCCTACCCAGACGTCGTTAGGCCGTCCCCTGATCGGTAACGGCGCCAATGGGACGGCGGCAAACCCCAACGGCGGCGCCGGCGGCATCTTGTACGGCAACGGTGGAAACGGCTTCTCCCCCACGGTTGCCGGGGTGGCCGGTGGTGCGGGTGGTGCCGCGGGCCTGATCGGCAATGGTGGTGCCGGTGGGGCTGGTGCCACCGGTGGGCGTGGTGCCGCCGGCGGGGCCGGCGGGGCCGGCGGCTGGCTCATCGGCAATGGTGGTGCCGGTGGCGGCGGGGGTGGGACGTTCGGTGCTGTCGGCGGCGCCGGTGGCGCCGGCGGGAATGCTCTATTGTTCGGCCAGGGCGGCACGGGCGGGGCCGGCGGCGTCTCACTCACTGGAACTGGCGGGGCCGGCGGCGCCGGCGGCGCAGGCGGCCGCCTCTTCGGCCTGGGGGCTGACGATGGGCCCGGCGGATTTGGCTCCAACACCGGTGGCGCCGGTGGCACTGGCGGCACCGGACAGGGTCTGCTGTTCAGCCTGGCCGGTGACGGTGGCGCCGGTGGCGCCGGTGGCGCCGAAGGCGCTGCCCCACGGAGTTTCCTGTTCAGCCTCGGCGGTGAGGGTGGCGCCGGTGGTGTCGCCGGTGGCGTCGACAGCTTGGGTGGCGCCGGCGGTGCTAGTGCCGCCATCGTCGGCTACGCGCAGGGCGGTGCCGGCGGCATGGGTGGCTTTGGTGGCGCCGTTGGCGGCGCCGGCGGCCAGGGCGGCGTGGCCGCTGCACTCGTCGGCGTGGGCGTCGGGGGTTTCGGCGGCCTGGGTGGCGTGGCAACCACCGGGGGCGTGGGTGGGCTGGGCGGTCAGGCCACTGCGCTCATCGGCCTGGGTGCGGGCGGTGGCGGCAGCCTCGGTGGGTTCGGCATCGTCGCCGGCGGCGCGGGCGGCGGGGGCGGCCAGGGCGTGACGCTCGTAGGCTTGGGCGCCGGCGGCACCGGCGGTACGGGCGGCGCCGGTCTCGTTGAACTCGGCGGAAATGGCGGTGCCGGCGGTGACGGACGGCGGCGGCCTTCTCAGCGTCGGCATCGGCGGGAACGGTGGCAACGCCGGCAACGGCGCAGGGCCTGCCAACGGCGGTAACGGCGGCAACGTAGGGGTGATCGCCAACGGCTCCTTCACCCAGGCGCTGTTCGGCTACGGCGCCAACGGCGTCAAGGGCGGCGCTGGTGGCAGCGGCGGCCTATTCGGTGGTGCCAACGGGACGACCGGGCGCCATAGCCGGATGAAGCCGGCCGAGATTCGCTAGCCCTTGAACGGGTTGACCGCGTACTGGATCACCCGATAGGGCGCGTCCTGCCGCGCCTGGGTGTCCCATTGACTCACCAGGATCCGCAGTTCGTCGAGCGTGGAACCCGGTGAGATGTAGCCGCCGTAGGGCTGCGCGAGCCGGTTGTCATAAGGGGGCGGCAGACTTTCCGGTGGGTCGGGCCATTCGTCGTCGTGTTGCACCACGGTGGTCACCGGCGCGGAACCCAGCAAGGTGGGGTCGGCGGCCACCCGAACTTCCATGTCGCCCGTGCTGGCATTGAAATACGACAGCACGGTCATGCCGTCGATGTGCTTGATGCACATCTCACCGACCAGGTCGGGCCACAGCGGTGTCGGCGTTTTGTTCCACCCCGCCGCGGCCGCCCAGCCCTGCCAGCGGGACCGGTCGGTGAACGTCTCGGGCGCCGACCGGTACAACACCACCGGTTGTCGACGGGTGAAACTATTGGCCACGATGTACACCCATCCTGTCGGCGAGTCCGGCTTGGGGATCGGGTCGTAGTAACCACTGATCTGGGTTTGCCGACCGCCCTGAAAGGAAGCGGGGCGCGCCGACCCGGCGACCGTTTCCCAGTCCCCTCGGGAAGGGTCGACTCTGACCAGCCGCGAGTTCTGTGGGTCCAGGTTCTTGGTCGTGGCCACCATCAGGTAGTTGCGGCGATTGATCTGAACCACCCCGGCGGGCAGCTGCGATGCTCCGGGCGGTGTCGGGTCGGCCAGTAGCGGCCGGCTGATACCGGTGACCCCGGTATAGCGGACGCCGCCGGGGTCGTCGACCGAGTCCGTGTCGACACGCAACGCGACGGGGGCGTACCAGCCGCCGTAACCGACGCCCTGGCCGGCGAAGCTGTCGCCGCAGACCTGCAGCAGTTGGCTGGGGAACTCGACGAATTCACACAGGTCGGTGGCGCCGATGCCGTAATCCCCGGTGGCAGTGCCGGTTCCGGCGACCGGACCCATGCGCACCACCTGGCCCGGCGCCAGCGGCTGCAGAACCGGCTGCGGCGCCGGAGCCGGCGGGTCGGCGTGGGCAGGGCAATAGCTCTGCCAGGCAAGCAGATAGACAGCCAGTGAGCACCGCGCGACCAGGGCGGAACGCACCCGTCGACTACAGCTCGGCGGCCAGCAGCTCGGCGATCTGGATCGTGTTCAACGCCGCCCCCTTGCGCAGGTTGTCCCCGGATACGAACAGCGCCAGACCGCGCCCCTGCGGCACCCCCGGGTCCTGTCGGATGCGGCCGACCAGCGATTCGTCAATGCCCGCGGCTGCCAGTGCGGTCGGTACGTCGACCAGCTTCACCCCGGGCGCATCGGCCAGAAGCTCCCGAGCTCGCTCGGGTGAGAGCGGACGGGCGAACTCGGCGTTGATCGACAGCGAGTGCCCGGTGAACACCGGCACCCGCACACAGGTACCGCTGACCAGCAGGTCGGGAATAGCCAAGATCTTGCGGCTCTCCGAGCGCAGCTTCTGGTCCTCGTCCGTCTCGCCGGAGCCGTCGTCGACCAGGGAGCCGGCCAGGGGCACCACGTTGAACGCGATCGGGGCGACGTACTTGCGGGGCGGCGGGAAGTCCAGGGCGCCGCCGTCATGCACCAACTGCTCGACGTCGTCGATGACCGCGCGCGCCTGCGTCGCCAACTCTTCGACGCCGGCCAGACCGCTGCCGGAGACGGCCTGGTAGGAGGACGCGATGTAGCGGACCAGCTGCGCTTCGTCGTGCAGCACCTTGAGCACCGGCATCGCGGCCATGGTGGTGCAGTTCGGGTTGGCGATGATGCCTTTCGGGCGGTTATGCGCGTCGCGCTGAAAGTTGACTTCCGACACGACCAGCGGCACGTCGGGGTCCTTGCGCCAGGCCGACGAGTTGTCGATCACCGTGACGCCCGCGGCGGCGAACCGCGGCGCCTGCACCTTCGACATCGCCCCGCCGGCGGAGAATAGCGCGATGTCCAGCCCAGTAGGATCGGCCGTCTCGGCGTCCTCGACCTCGATCTCCTGCCCGCGGAACGGCAGCTTGCGGCCCTGCGATCGCGCGGAGGCGAAGAACCGCACTGACGTCGCGGGAAAATCGCGCTCGTCCAGCAGCGCCCGCATCACCTGGCCCACCTGACCGGTGGCGCCAACAACTCCGATGGCAACCATCTAGCGACCCGTCCCCGCGTACACCGTCGCCTCCTCCTCGCCGCCGAGTCCGAACGCCTCGTGCAACGCCACCACGGCCTTGTCCAGTTCGGTGTCGCGGCACAGTACCGAGATGCGGATCTCGGAGGTGGAGATCAGCTCGATGTTGACCCCGACCGCGGCCAGTGCCTCACAGAACGTCGCCGTCACGCCCGGGTGGCTGCGCATGCCGGCGCCGATCAGCGAGACCTTGCCGATGTGGTCGTCATAGAGCAGTTGCAGAAACCCGATCTCCTCTTTGAGCGAGTCCAGCTTGGCCACCGCGACCGGGCCACTGTCGCGCGAGCAGGTGAACGTGATGTCGGTCTTGCCGTCCTCGACCTTGGAAACGTTCTGCAACACCATGTCGATGTTCACGTCAGCGTCGGCAACGGCCCGGAACACCTTAGCGGCGTAACCGGGGATGTCGGGGATCCCGACGATGGTCACCTTGGCCTCGCTACGGTCGTGGGCGACGCCGGTCAGGATGGGGTCTTCCATGGGTATGTCCTTGATCGATCCGACGACGACGGTGCCAGTCTTGTCCGAATACGACGACCGGACGTGCACCGGTAGGTTGTAGCGACGGGCATATTCGACGCAGCGCAGCATCAGCACCTTGGCGCCGCAGGCAGCCATCTCGAGCATTTCCTCGAAAGTGACCGTGTCCAGCTTGCGGGCATTGGGCACGATGCGCGGGTCGGCACTGAAAATACCGTCCACGTCGGTGTAGATCTCGCACACGTCGGCGCCCAGCGCGGAGGCCAGCGCGACCGCGGTGGTGTCCGAGCCGCCGCGGCCCAGTGTGGTGACGTCGCGGGTGTCCTGGCTGACGCCCTGGAATCCGGCGACCAGGACGATGCGGCCCTCGTCGAGCGCGGCCTGCAGCCGGCCCGGCGTCACGTTGATGATCTTCGCGTTGCCGTGGGTGCCGGTGGTGATGACGCCGGCCTGGGAGCCGGTGAACGACCGGGCGTGGGCTCCCAACGATTCGATCGCCATGGCGACCAGCGCGTTGGAGATGCGCTCGCCGGCGGTCAGCAGCATGTCGAGTTCCCGCGGCGGCGGCACCGGGCAGACCTGCTGAGCCAGGTCCAACAGGTCGTCGGTGGTGTCACCCATCGCAGACACGACGACCACGACATCGTTGCCCTGTTTCTTGGTTTCCACGATCCGCTCGGCAACGCGACGAATCCGGTCGGCGTCGGACACCGAGGATCCGCCGTACTTCTGCACGACGAGCGCCACTGATCAGTTCCTGTCTTGGACGGGGCCTGGAATAAGTCCACAACAGAATACGTGGCGGCGCATCTTGGTTTATCTCCGATGCGGCAGCGCAACAGCCCATGTCGGGCCAGCGCAGTCCTTCCCCGGCGTCTCTTCCCGGTCGTTACGGTGAAGATGTGACCCACGAGGGCGACGACAGACGCCGCCGGATCGGACGCCGACTCGCTCGTGCGCGGGATCGAATCCGCGACTGGCCCGCGGTCGATCTCGCCTACCGCAGCATGGTTGGCTTGGTCGGTCTGCCGCTGCTGGCTGTGGGCGTCATCGCGATCCCCTATCCGGGTCCGGGGTGGGCGATCGTGTTCCTGGGTTTGGCCGTCCTGGCTACCGAGTTTCACGTCTTCCGGCGGCTGCTGAAACAGGTCCGCACTCGTTATGACGCCTCGATGGGGTGGTTTCGCCGACAGCACGGGGCGGTGCAAGCTGTCGGAACGGTCATCGCGGTGGCGGTGACGGTGGCGACATTGTGGCTGATGGGCATGTTCAGTTGGATGGGCGGGCTGGTGGGCTGCGAATGGGCGTGGTTGAGGAGCCCGTTGGGGTTCGGCGCCAGCTGAGCGCGTTTGGGCCCTCAGACCGATCACGGTAGAGTGCACACCGTGCAGCGGGTGCTCCTTCTCGGCCGCCGCGACGGGGTCTGATCCAGACCGGCTTCCCGTCGCGGGTGTTCGCGATGCGCCGGTCTGAGGTTCCCTCGCCCGTCCCGTTTCACTCCCTGGAGCACCAATCATGACTAACCCCGATTCACCCGACGCCTACGTCTCAGCGCGCACCATCAACAAACCGGCCGGCCCGCCACGGCCCGGACAGCCCGCGTGGAATCCCCAACGCGGCACCTCCATGCCGGTCAACCGGTACCGTCCGTTCGCCGATGAAGTCGAGCCCATCACGGTGCCCGACCGCACGTGGCCCGACCGGGTCATCGAGAACGCGCCGTTGTGGTGCGCAGTGGACCTGCGCGACGGCAACCAGGCGCTGATCGACCCGATGAGCCCGGCCCGCAAGCGCCGCATGTTCGACCTGCTGGTCCGGATGGGCTATAAGGAGATCGAGGTCGGATTCCCTTCGGCCAGCCAGACCGACTTCGACTTCGTCCGCGACATCATCACCGACGGCGCCATTCCCGACGACGTCACCATTCAGGTGCTGACCCAGTGCCGGCCCGAGTTGATCGAGCGCACGTTCCAGGCCTGCGAAGGCGCCGCGAACGCCATCGTGCACTTCTACAACTCCACGTCGATCCTGCAGCGACGCGTGGTTTTTCGTGCCGACCGGGCCGCCGTGCAAGCCATCGCGACCGACGGTGCCCGCAAGTGCGTCGAGGAGGCGGCGAAGTATCCGGACACCCGGTGGCGGTTCGAGTACTCGCCGGAGTCCTACACCGGAACCGAGCTGGAGTACGCCAAGCAGGTGTGCGACGCGGTCGGCGAGATCATCGCGCCGACCCCGGAAAACCCGATCATCTTCAACCTGCCGGCCACCGTGGAGATGGCCACGCCCAACGTCTACGCCGACTCGATTGAGTGGATGAGCCGCAACCTGGCGCGTCGCGACTCCGTCATTCTGAGCCTGCACCCGCACAACGACCGCGGAACCGCCGTCGCCGCAGCCGAATTGGGCTATCAGGCCGGCGCCGACCGGATCGAGGGCTGCCTGTTCGGCAATGGCGAACGCACCGGCAACGTCTGCCTGGTCACACTGGGGCTGAACCTGTTCTCCCGCGGCGTCGACCCGCAGATCGACTTTTCCAACATCGACGAGATTCGGCGCACGGTGGAGTACTGCAACCAGCTGCCGGTGCACGAGCGTCACCCCTACGGTGGTGATCTGGTGTACACCGCGTTCTCCGGCAGCCACCAGGACGCCATCAACAAGGGCCTGGACAGCATGAAGATCGCCGCTGATGAAGCCGCCGCCGACGTAGACGACATGCTCTGGCAGGTGCCGTATCTGCCGATCGACCCCAAGGATGTCGGGCGCACCTATGAGGCGGTGATCCGGGTCAACTCCCAGTCCGGCAAGGGCGGGGTGGCCTACATCATGAAGGCCGACCACGGGCTGGCCCTGCCGCGGCGGCTGCAGATCGAGTTCTCGCAGGTGATTCAGAAGATGGCCGACGGCGAGGGCGGCGAGGTGTCCCCCAAGGAGATGTGGGAGGCGTTCTCCGAGGAGTACCTGGCGCCGATCCTGCCGCTGGAGCGGATCAAGCAGCGGGTCGACGCGTCAGAGGAAGACACCGGCACCACCAGCATCACCGCCACCGTCAAGATCGACGGGAGGGAGACCGAGATCAGCGGTACGGGCAACGGCCCGTTGGCCGCCTTCGTCGACGCGCTGGGCACGGTCGGCTTCGATGTGGCGGTACTCGACTACTCCGAGCACGCGATGAGCGCCGGGGACGATGCGCAAGCCGCGGCGTACGTGGAGGCTTCGGTGTCGATCGCGAGCGCGGCGCTGCCGGGCGAAGCGGGTCGGCACCCATCGGGCCCGGTGTCAAGCCGGACGGTGTGGGGCGTGGGGATCGCGCCGTCGATCACCACCGCGTCGCTGCGGGCGGTGGTGTCGGCGGTCAACCGGGCTTCGCGCTAGCGGTCGAAGAACGCCTTCAGCAGCCGCTCGACGAGCCGGGCCCGCCCGGCGTCGTCCAGTTTGCTGGGAATGGTGAGTTCGCTGAAGGCGTAGCCGTTGAGCAGGCGGCTGAGCTCTTCCATCTCGTCAGGCGTCGGGGCCATGCCCGCGGCGTCGAAGATCAGTGTCGCCGACTTCACCGCCGCTTTCTGAAGCTCGTCGAGAAACGGTCGAAGCTCTGGGCGGCGAGTGCCTTCCATGAACAACTCGAACCGGGCCAGCGTGTTGCGCCGAAACTGCTCGTCGCCAGCGGCGAGCATCCGCGTCATCAGAGCCTGCAGGCCGTCGCGCGTCAGTGGACCGATCGCGGCTTGCAGCACGTTCACCCGTTCCCAGTGCAGATCGACGGTGCGTTGTGCGGTGGCTTCGAGAAGGGCCTGCCGGGTGCGGAAGTAGTTTGACGTGGTGCCGGACGGCAGTGCGGCCAGCTCGTCGACATGCCGATGTGTCAGACCCCCGACCCCCTCGTCGGCGAGGATGCCGATTGCGGTGTCGAGGATCTGGAGGCGACGTTCGGGGTTGGGGGGCATCAATCAGTTCTGGTCAGCGGCCTCGTAGCGCAATCGCCAGAACGTGGTCAGGAACACCGGATAGACCACGAGTAGCAGCAGGTAGCTGAACCACATCGGGAACCACGTGACGAGTGCCACATTCATGCTGATGCACGAAATGTATACGTGCAGTGGAACGCTGCCCACGATGTAGACCACCGACCCGGTGAATATCGCCCGCTCCCGCCTGGTCGCGAACCACGCGCGGCGCCACACCAGGATGCCGGTGATCGCCGCGTACGTCATCGGGACAAGAAGAATCCGATCGCTGGTCACGGTCAACAGGTGATGGAGAGCGAGGGCGTCGCCCAGCAGGACCCGATCCAAGTGCAGGATGACGCCCAGCGAGATGGTGATCATGGCCGCTTCGCGGAAGAAGTAGCCGTGTCGACGGTAGGAGTTCCACAGGGAGCGGTCCTCGTGGTGTTGTACTACATCTGTAGTGGTTGTCATGTGGCGACGGTACCACTACAGATGTAGTACTGCAAGGGGCGGGCCCGGCCCGTCGAGGTGGGGAGGCCGGGCCCGTGCTCGGTTAGACGGCGAGCAGTCGCTCGAAGAACTCGCGGTACTGCATCAGCGCCATGCGCAGATCTTCGGTGGACGCTTCCTCGCCGCGTGACCACTGTTCTTCCAGACGCGAACGCGCACGGGCGAATACAGTGGTGAGCTGGTCGACCAGATCGGAGACCAACACGTCGGCCTTCTGGACGCAGTCCTTGGGGTCATCGACGAAAGCCGCTTGCACGCCGGCCCAGCGGGCCCGCAGATCTGCGAGTTCAGCCTCAGCGAAAAGTGTTTCCTCCGTTGCTGATTGGCCAACGCCAGGTGATTGCTGCATCGACGGTGACGCCTCGCTTCGGGGTGCGGCTTCGCCACCCGCGGTCTGGCGCTGCGGCTGGGTGTGCTCTTCGGCCGGCGGGGTTGACTGCGCTGCAGGGTGTGATTGCTCGTATGAGCCGGTCAGGTCGCTTCGCTGGTCGTGCGTCGTCATTTCTTCGTCTCCTGTGATGTTGTCTCCAATAGCTTTTCGAACAGTGCCCGGTAGTGCACGAAGGCTTCCCGCTGTTGTTCGGTGCTGACCTCGCCGCGTTGCTGCGACAGATGAACCGCATGCGCGGCGCGGTAGTTGTCGACGACCTGTGGGTGGTCGACCGAGATGTCGGCCGCTCGCTGGTCGAAATCGTCTACCGGATAACCCCTTTCGCGCATCACCTCCGTCACCAACCGATCGGCGACGCCGACGGCAGTGGAGGGGTTGTCGACGAACGCCGTCTGAACCTGGTTCCAGCGGGTGGTGAAGTCGGACAGGGCAGCGGGCGTCAACGGAACGACGTCGAGCTTGTTTCGCTTGTGTTCCCGGGCGATGAGCTCCTTCTCCGCCGCTTTCTGGCCTCCGGCCTCGCTTACAAGACGCTGGTATTCGGGGCCGTAGTGCTGTCTCAGTCGTCGCGTTTTGCGGCGACTACTGGCGTAACTCGCCGCGACGATCGCCAACGCGATCACGATGACGACGGAGACCACGATCAAAATCGTTTCCCAAGTGGGCATTTCGCGCTCCTCTCGTACGTGTGTTGAATAGCCGTCTGTCCGTCGGCTTAACGTCGGTAACGAGATCAGTAATAGTGCCGACGTCCGCCGACGGCGCGTCCGGTGTTGCCGAGGACAGCGAGGATGGCGCCGACGACGACCAGGATGAGACCAATGGTCCACAGGATGGACATCTTGAGCAGGAGGCCTGCGATCAGCAGAACGATACCGAGAACAATCATGATTCGAGCCTTCCGTTGGGGCAGTGACCAATTCAGTCGACCACCCCTAAGGGGGGTACCAATACACCCTTAAGGGGGTAATCTCGCCGCCATGCCGCCAGCCTCCGGCGCGCCGATCACCGTTGCGCTCGTCGACGACTACGACGTCGTCGTCAAGGGTGTCGCCAACATGCTCGACCCGTACCGCGACCGCATCGTGATCGCCGAACTCGACTCTTCCCTGCCTGTCGAGGACGCGGTAGACATCGTCCTTTATGACTCATTCGCACAACCCGAGTCTGATCACGAAGAGATCGGGCATCTGGTCGCCAATCCCCGGTCGCGCCGAGTTGTGGTGTACACGTGGAACTTTCACCCAGATCTCATCGAGAGCGCGCGGCGCCACGGCGCCCATGGCTATCTCTCGAAGACCCTGCCCGCACGGGAATTGGTTGCCGCGCTGGAGGCCGTGCACGCCGGGGAGGTGGTCATCAGCGAAGTAGCCATGCGGGCCCGCAGCGCACCGGGGCTGGACTGGCCCGGGCGCGGCGAGGGGCTCAGCGACCGCGAGGCAGAGATACTGGCGTTGATCACCCAGGGCAAGAGCAACGCCGACGTCGCGCGGCTGACCTATCTGAGCCCGAACACCGTCAAGTCCTACATCCGCACGATCTATCGAAAGATCGGGGTGGAAAGCCGCACGCAGGCGGTGTTGTGGGGGGTCGAACATGGGTTCACTCCGGACCACCACCGCATAGAGCACTGGCGCGGCGGTCCATAGCCGCCGCCTTCAGAACAGCGCGAACTGCTCATCAACCATCGCGGTGTCGACGAACTCCTCCATGCTGCGCCCACCCACCACCGCGCGGATGCCGTCCATGAACTGCGCGTCCGAGACCACCGGTATACCCAGCTGCATGGCGTGGTAGCCCTTGCCCTGCTCGGGAGCGGCGTCGTTGCACACCACCAGCGACGTCTCGCGGTCGACGTAGTCGCTATAGGCCAACCCGGCATGGAGCATGCGCTCGACGAGTTCGTCATGCGTTCGCCGCACTTCGGCCGCCAGGGCCACCCGCATGCCCTGGACCAGCGGCCTGCCCCGGACAAAACGGCCCGGGTTGAGATACGGGCAGGGCATCCGCGCAGCCAGAGCCTTCAGGGGCCGCAGCTCGTCATGCGTCACGCGACCGTTGGGCCATCGGCGCCGGGTCACCGGGTGGACCGGCAGCCAGATGTCGAGGTCACGCGCCAACGTTAGGGCGGGAGCCAAGATTCCGGTCAGCACCATCGCGTCGTCGAAAGCATCGTGTGGCCGCTCCTGCGTGACTCCCCAGTGCGCGGCAAGTGTCTCCAGCCGCAGGTTGTCCACGCCGAGCTCCAGCCGTCGGGCCAGCTCGACCGTACACATGACCGAGTCGACGGGCAGCTCAGCCGCGGCCATCTCGGCTTCGGCGGCCAGGAACGAGTAGTCGAACGCGACGTTGTGCGCTACCAGAGTGCGGCCACGCAGCACCTCGACCACGTCAGCGACGATGTCGGCGAATTGCGGCTGGTCTTCCAGCATCGCGGCGGTGAGCCCGTGCACATGGGTAGGGCCGGGATCCACGCCCGGATTGAGCAGGCTGGCAACCGACTGCTCGACTCGACCGGCGGCGTCCAGGCCGAGCGCCGCAATACTGATGATTCGGGCCTGACCTGGGCGAAAGCCCGAGGTTTCGACATCGACGACCGCCCAACCCGCGTCCGGCTCCCGCGCCGGCCGACCCCAGGACATCCGCTTCATGGCTTGAGAATGGCACGTCCGACCGACATCGCCGGTTCGCTGACGCGTCGTGTCGGCGGTTAACCTGCACGGGTGATCACCACGCGCGCACGTCTGGCTCTTGCCGCCGGGGCAAGCGCGCGGTGGGCGTCGCGAGTCACCGGCCGCGGCGCCGGCGCCATGATCGGCGGACTGGTCGCCATGACGCTGGACCGCTCGATCCTGCGGCAGCTTGGTGTCGGCCGCCGCACCGTCATCGTCACCGGCACCAACGGCAAGTCGACGACCACCCGCATGACCGCCGCCGCATTGGGCACGCTCGGTGCGGTGGCCACCAACGCCGAAGGCGCCAATATGGACGCCGGCCTGGTGGCAGCGCTGGCCGCGGACCGGCGCGCGGGTCTGGCGGCCCTGGAAGTCGACGAGATGCACGTGCCGCATGTATCGGATGCCGTGCAACCGGCGGCGATCGTGCTGCTCAACCTCTCGCGCGACCAGCTGGACCGGGTCGGCGAGATCAACGTCATCGAGCGCACCCTGCGAGCGGGCCTGGCCCGGCATCCGAACGCGGTGGTGGTAGCCAACTGCGACGACGTGCTGATGACCTCGGCGGCCTACGACAGCCCGAACGTGGTGTGGGTGGCGGCGGGCGGCTCGTGGTCGAACGATTCGGTCAGTTGCCCGCGCAGCGGCGAGGTGATCGTCCGCGAGCAGGGACATTGGTATTCCACCGGCGCGGACTTCAAGCGGCCCAGTCCGCAGTGGTGGTTCGACGCCGAAGCCCTCTACGGACCCGACGGCGTGGCGATGCCGATGCGACTGGCCCTGCCGGGGACGGTGAACCGCGGCAACGCCGCCCAGGCAGTGGCCGCGGCTGTCGCGCTCGGCGCCGACCCGGCGAAGGCCGCGGCGGCCGTATGCATGGTCGACGAGGTCGCCGGTCGGTACCGAACCGTCCGGATCGGTCAGCACGATGCGCGAATCCTGTTGGCCAAGAACCCAGCCGGCTGGCAGGAAGCACTGTCGATGGTGGACAAGCACGCCGACGGCGTAGTGATCGCGGTCAACGGCCAGGTTCCCGATGGTGAGGACCTGTCGTGGCTGTGGGACGTGCGCTTCGAGCACTTCGAACAGACCCGGGTAGTGGCGGCCGGCGAACGCGGGACCGACCTCGCGGTGCGGCTCGGGTACGCCGGCGTCGAGCACACCCTGGTGCACGACACGGCGGCGGCCATCGAGTCCTGCCCGCCCGGGCGGGTCGAGGTGGTGGCCAACTACACCGCGTTCCTGCAGCTCAGCCGGCAGTTAGCACGGCATGGCTGAGACGGTGCGGATCGGTCTGGTGCTGCCGGACGTGATGGGCACCTATGGTGACGGCGGCAACGCGGTCGTGCTGCGGCAACGGTTGTTGTTGCGGGGCATTCCCGCCGAGATCGTCGAGATCACGCTGGCCGATCCGGTGCCGGACTCGCTGGATCTGTACACCCTCGGCGGCGCGGAAGACTACGCCCAGCGACTGGCCACCAGGCATCTGCTGCGACACCCGGGACTGCAGCGCGCGGCGGAGCGCGGTGCGCCGGTGCTGGCCATCTGCGCCGCGGTCCAGGTACTCGGTCACTGGTACGAGACGTCGTCGGGAGAGCGGGTGGACGGCGTCGGGATGCTCGACGCGACGACCTCGCCGCAAAACGGGCGAACCATCGGCGAGCTGGTGTCGAGGCCACTGCTGGCCGGGTTGACGCAGCCGTTGACCGGTTTCGAGAACCACCGCGGCGGCACCGTGCTGGGACCCGCGGCTGCCCCGCTGGCCGAAGTCACCAAGGGTGCGGGCAACCGGGCCGGGGATGGCTTCGACGGCGTAGTACAGGGCAGCGTAGTGGCAACGTACATGCACGGGCCGTGTCTGGCGCGCAACCCCGAGCTCGCCGACCATCTGCTGACCCAGGTGGTGGGCGAGTTGGCTCCGCTGGAGCTACCCGAGGTGGACCTGTTGCGGCGGGAGCGCCTTCGCGCGCGTTAGCTCAGAACTGGATCCAATCGCCCAGGCCCTCGAAGGCCGGGCTGTTGGCCAATGCGGCGTACAAGGGCGTCTCCGTGGCCACCGTGTGAGTGAGCACCGGTGTGATCTGGGTTTCCAGCCCCAATGCCGAACCGGCCGCAGGCCCCACGCTCGCGCCCCCGCTGCTCACTGCGGTCTCGGCCTGCAACACCGCCTGGCTGGCGGCGTCCACCGTCGAATAGGACTGCGCGCCGGATCTCATGAGCTGCACGAACTGGTCGTGGAAAGCGCCGGCCTGCGCGCTCAGCCGCTGATATGCCTGGCCGTGCCAGCCAAACAGCGCCGATATCACGGCTGACACGCCGTCGGCGCCCGGAGCGGGAACCGTCATCGTCGGCGCCGCTACGAAGGCATTCGCCGCGGACAGGTTTGATCCGATCTCCGCCAGGTCCGCCGACGCCGCCTCGAGCAATTCCGGTCTTGCGCTGACAAATGACATTGCCATCCCTTCTGCCCCGAGCGGATCCGAGCGCGGTGGCTCAGTAAAGCATTTCGCCCGTCGTGCCCGAAGCGTTATCAATAGACCGTGGCGGATCTAGAATCCTCGCGGGGGGTCGAGAATTGGACCCACATGAGCAGTGACTTCAGGGCAGCCGTCGCCAACGCGGCGGGGATCGTGGCCGTGGCTTGCTGGCTGGTCGGATCGCCCGGAGCAGCACACGCCGATCCGAACGCCGTTGGAATGCATGGCGACCCGGCGGCAGCCGCACCCTACTGGCGTTATCAGAAGCAGGACCGCGACTGCGGGGAGATGGCCGTGGCCGACGTCATCGGTCAAATCACCGGCAACCTGCCGTCCGAGGAAGAGATCGACGCTGCGGCCGAAAACATCCCCAGCACATCCCATGCCGGACCGATCTACACGCCGGGAAACAGGACCAGCAACCGCGACCTGCCGGTGTTGTTGGCGCACTACGGGATCCAGTCCGACGAGACCAAGAGCGACACGGCCGCGCTGGAGCGTGCCCTGGATCAGGGCCGCAAAGTGATCGCGGGGGTCAACAACCGGATTCTCTGGAACGAAGGTGGTGACCGTAGCCGGGAGAACCATTTCGTGGTTGTCACCGGCATCGACACCCGGAGCGATGTGGTGCATCTCAACGACAGCGGCATCAAGGCCGGCCGCGACGAGCAGGTTTCGCTCGCCACCTTCGAAGCGTCCTGGGCCACCAGTGGCGATTTCGCCGTCGTGACCGGATGATGCGGCGTCAGGCCATGGCGCGGCGGCCGGTCAGCGCCCGGCCCAGCGTCAGCTCGTCGGCGAACTCCAAGTCACCACCCATCGGTAAGCCGGAGGCTATGCGCGTCACCGTCAAACCGGGGATGTCACGCAGCATCCGTACCAGGTAAGTAGCGGTCGCCTCCCCCTCGGTGTTGGGGTCGGTCGCAATGATCACCTCGGTGATGTCGACATCGTCGACCCGCTCACCGATGCGGGTCAGCAACTCGCGGATCCGCAGTTGCTCCGGACCGATCCCCGACAAGGGATCCAGCGCACCGCCGAGAACGTGGTAGCGGCCACGGAATTCCCGGGTGCGTTCCACGGCCTGGATGTCCTTCGGCTCCTCGACCACACAGACCAGCGAACCGTCCCGGCGCGGATCGGCGCAGATCCGGCACCGCTCGTCGTCGGACACGTTGCCGCAGACCGCACAGAAGCGCACGCCGTCACGAACCTTGCCGAGCACGGCCGTCAGCCGATCGATGTCCGGCGGTTCCACCGACAGTAGGTGGAACGCGATGCGCTGCGCGCTCTTGGGTCCGATGCCCGGCAGTTTGCCGAGCTCGTCGATCAGATCCTGAACGGGTCCCTCGAACATCCTGCCGTTCAGACCCCCGGAACACCGGGCGGCGGCCCGGGTGGAGCGGGCGGCCGCATGCCACCGGCCAGTGCACCAAGGCGCTCCTGAGCCATCTGGGTGACCTGCTTGGATGCGTCGCCCATGGCGCCGACGATCAGGTCCTGCAAAGTCTCGATGTCGTCGGGGTTGACCACCTTGGGGTCGATCGTGACTCCGACGACCTCGCCGCTGCCCTTGACCACAACCTTGACCAGGCCGCCGCCGGCCTGACCGTGCACCTCGGAGTTGGCCAACTGCTGTTGGGCTTCCAGTAGTTTCTGCTGCATCTGCTGCGCCTGCGCCAGCAGCTGCGACATATCGCCTCCGGGTTGCATGACAGTCCCCTCGCATCTTGGTCTCGAGTTGGTTTCGCCTGCGCTTGTCGGGCGATTTGAAACCTTCAGCGTAGTCCGCGCCGCGTTACCTTGGCGCAGTGGACGTACGTGCAAGCCTGCGTGTCGGGATCGCGGTATTCATCGGCGTGCTCGTCGCCGCCGTCATGCCGCTGATGCCGCACGCGGCCGCGACCCCCGCCAACCTCGCCGGGATGGTCGTGTTCATCGACCCCGGCCACAACGGCGCGAACGACGCGTCGATCGGACGACAGGTGCCCACCGGTCGGGGCGGCACCAAAGACTGCCAGGCCAGCGGCACGACGACGAACAGCGGCTATCCGGAGCACACCTTCACCTGGGACACCGCGCTGCGACTGCGGGCGGCGTTGAACGCGCTGGGCGTACGCACGGCGATGTCGCGCGGCAATGACAACGCGCTGGGACCCTGCGTGGACGAACGCGCCAATATGGCCAACGCGCTGCACCCCAATGCCGTCGTCAGCCTGCACGGCGACGGCGGTCCGGCGTCCGGCCGGGGATTCCACGTCAACTACTCCGCCCCGCCGCTCAACGCTGCCCAGGCAGGGCCGTCGGTGCAGTTCGCTCGTGTCATGCGTGATCAGCTGCAGGCCTCGGGTATCCCGCCGGCGAACTACATCGGCCAGGGCGGTCTGTATGGACGGGCGGACCTCGCCGGCCTCAACCTGGCGCAGTACCCGTCGATTTTGGTCGAGTTGGGCAACATGAAGAATCCGGCCGACTCGGCGCTGATGGAATCCGCGGAGGGCAGACAGAAATACGCCGACGCGCTGGTGCGGGGCGTTGCCGGCTTTTTGGCGACTCAGGGGCAGGCGCGCTGAATGTGCTGACCCGAGAGGTTGACCGGCGAAGACGGTCTACCGCGGTCACCACAGAAGCGGTTGTCCGCTCTCCGTGATGCTGCGATCTATTCAGGACTGCCCGCGCTGGTGTAGGCCAGGCGGGTTGTGGGTTGGCCCGTGATCGAGGTTATGGTGTCGAAGTCTTTGTCAACATGCAGCACCGTCAATCCGGAAATCTCTGCGGTGGCCGCGATAATGAGATCGGGGATCGACGGGCCGCGGTGTTGACCCCTATCGGCGAGGAGCAGCTGAACTTCCAGCGCACGGTCCTCAATCTTCGGTGTCAAGTACTCGACCGGCATCGCCGCCAAAGGCGA
Source organism: Mycobacterium sp. ML4 (assembly GCF_054515735.1). Classification (NCBI taxonomy): domain Bacteria; kingdom Bacillati; phylum Actinomycetota; class Actinomycetes; order Mycobacteriales; family Mycobacteriaceae; genus Mycobacterium; species Mycobacterium sp. ML4. The sequence continues at coordinate 128,985 of NZ_JBTNSY010000007.1, read as the reverse complement.
TTGACGGAACTCACTGCGCGCCGCATCACCGGATAGGGCTGAATACCCGATTTCCAGCCGCGTCACGTTGCTGATATGCACCAGTCCACGCTCGATGCGGGTGCTCCAAATGTCCAGATCTTGGCTGTGCGCTAGTCGGGCCAGCGCCGACTTGTCGATCAGCCACTTTTGGTCCGTCATCGCCATGCTTCACCCATCAAGTGATCGTCGGCCAGGCCCGCGACGGCGTGTCCAAACCGGGATAAGTCCTCGCGAGTCACCGCAACTCGTGGGGTTCGGGCGTCCTGGGCAAGGCGGCGCCGAATGTACTCAACGCGCGACAAGCCCAGCTCGGCGGCTCGCGCATCGAGTCCCGCAAGCACATCGTCTGGTACGTCGCGGATCAGCACATCACTCATCGCCGAAATGATATCAGATGATATCTTATTAGGCTCTCTCGCTCTCTGGATTCGACCTGTCAATGTGCGATGACCTCCCCGCCGCGCGCGCCAGGATGCGGTCAGCGCCTGAATAACCAGCGGCTCCAAGCCGGTAGTCGACGGGCGGTTACGCGGTCGAAGTAGGAAGGAGAGCGCGTGTCTGGTCACGGCCATGAACCGCGACCGTCACACCTTCAGCAGCTAACCCGCGAGCGATGCTCTCACCGATCCCGCTCGACGACCCCGTTACCAATGCGCGTTTGCCTCGAAGACGAAGATCCATCGGAACGTCCTTCATCGGTTACGGCAAATATTCGATGCCGCAGAATGGAATGGAGTCGCCGCTCGTCGTTGAGAAGCTGGGTTCGAGAGGACGGCGGCTTGAAGCAACCTTCACGCGTTGCGACTCGGTAAGTCCGAATCCTACATTTTGCGCCGTTTACGGACCAGGATTGGACGAGACAGCACCCGGGCGCTGCTGCTCGACGCGCCTGAGGAGACGCTCGACAACGACGCGATCCACTCCAAAGCTTGTCCGCTTGTCCCTGCGGATTCACTAGGCCCCCGGCAGCCGACAGACAATCGCAATTACACACAACGCACCTCACCGTCGGCGGAGAGGCAGATCATTGCCAGACAGAACTGCACAATCGAATGAGTCGAAGATCAGCCACGAAGATGAGAAAAAGTGTCGGGCCATTTTTCATAAGAGTTCGGCGGACCTAAAGGTAAAGGCGTCGCGATCCGCCACGGAGTTTGAGAACCTGCAATAAACGCGCCAATTCCGTACGTCTCTCCCGACCAGACATGCTAGGAGATAGCAACTGTCAGCTCACACCTCACTGGTCAACGGGTCAGGGTTAGACCCTCTGATCACCGACACCGTGCGGCTGTTCTAGTGGTGACGTAGACGGCGCCCCTGCCGAGGTCGACGGCCAACCGTCATCGACCACGTAACAGGCCCGTCGCAGTACGGCTCGCACTTCTCTCAGAGGTCTTCGTCATATCACGCTCTCCAGTTCGCTCTTGAGGTTGGTCAGCACCTGACCCTGGATCTTCTTCAACCCGAGCGGCGCGAACGTCTTTTCGAAGAAACCTTTGACGCCGCCGGCGCCGGTCCAGGTGGTCGTGATGGTGACGCTGGACCCGGGCCCGGCGGGGGCCACGGTCCAATTGATCACCATGGACGAATTCGCGTCCTTCTCGATGACGGTGTGACCCGCGACGTCCACGTTCACCTGCACGTTGCGCACCCGCGACTCGGTCGCCTGCAGCCGCCACTTGGCGACGGTGCCCTGTCCATGGCCGCCTTGTAGCACCTCGTACTCGCTGTACTGCGGCGAGAGGATCTTCGGCCGGACTGTCTGGTAGTCGGCAACCGCGTCGAGAACCTTCGCGGGCTCAGCCTCGATCAAGACGGTGCTGGATGCCTTCACCTGTCCCATCAGGTGCAACTCCTCTGCTGTGGTAGCCGTTTGTCGAGGACCACGATATAGGTGGGGCCGTTTTCCGATTGCGCCGTCAGCCCTCGATGCGACGTGCGCCCAACTCGTTCTGCAACAACTCGAGGGCCACCTCCTCCGGGTCGCGGCGCGGCTCCGACGGGTCGCTCCGTCCGGCTTCGGCGAGCATGCTCTCCTCGTCGTCACGCTGCGCCGGGTCCGGCGCAGGGGCAGGCTCCTCCTCTTTGACCGGCACTGCGCTGATGTCGGCCGCCGCCGGCGGTCCGGTCTCGCAGCGCACCCGCCAGTTCACCCCGAGGGCGTCCTTGAGCGCTTCGACGATGACGTCGGCGTTGCGTTGTTCGGACAGCCGTTTAGCCAGCGGCGCGGCCTCGTGCGTCAGCACCAGCGTGTTGTCTTCGACGGCCAGCACGGTGGCGCCCGACAGCATGACCGCCGTGGTGCGGCTGCGCTCGCGGACCTTGTCGCGCACCGTCGGCCACATGCTTCGTACCGCCGACGCGTTGAGTTCGCCGGGAGCGGCGGCATCTGGTGCCGGTGCGGGAGCCGGTGGCGCCGTGGGCGCCTGGGGGACCGGCGGCGTCGCAACCGGTTTGGGGCGCGTGGGCTCGCGCTGCGGCGCGGGCGTGGGAGCGGGCGGACTTGGTGGGCCGGCGTCGGTGGCCGGGATGGAGATGGCCAGCCGGGTTTCGATGCGTTCGACGCGTTGCAGTAGCGCCGACTCGGCGTCGGTGGCCGAGGGCAGCAGCAGACGCGCACACACCACCTCCAGCAGCAGACGAGGAGCCGTCGCCCCGCGCATCTCACCCAGCCCGGCCTGCACCACCTCGGCGTACCGGGTCAGGGTTGCCCGGCCGATGCGAGCGGCCTGCTCTCGCATCCGGTCCAGGATGTCCTCCGGCGCATCGACCACCCCGCGGGATACCGCGTCGGGAACCGCTTGCAGCACAATGAGGTCGCGGAAGCGCTCCAGCAGGTCGGTGGCGAAGCGCCGCGGGTCGTGGCCCGCATCGATCACCGACTCGACGGCTCCGAACAAGGCCGCGGAATCGCCGGCGCCCAGGGCGTCGACGGCGTCGTCGATGAGTGCGACGTCGGTGGCACCGAGCAGTCCCAGAGCCCGCTGGTAGTTCACCCGGCCACCGTCGGAGCCGGCCACCAGCTGATCCAGCACCGACAGGGTGTCCCGCGGAGAACCGCCACCGGCGCGAATAACCAACGGGTACACCGCCTCGTCGACGACTACGCCTTCCTGTTCGCAGATCCGGCAGATCAGCGACCGCATGGTGCGCGGCGGCAGCAGCCGGAAGGGATAGTGATGGGTGCGCGACCGGATGGTGGGCAGCACCTTCTCCGGCTCGGTGGTCGCGAAGATGAAGATGAGATGTTCAGGCGGCTCCTCGACGATCTTGAGCAGCGCGTTGAAGCCCGCGGTGGTCACCATGTGGGCTTCGTCGACGATGAATACCCGATACCGCGATTGGGCCGGAGCGTAGAACGCGCGATCGCGCAGTTCACGGGTGTCGTCGACGCCGCCGTGGCTGGCCGCGTCCAGTTCGACGACGTCGATGCTGCCCGGCGCGTTGGGCGCCAGCGCCTGGCACGAGTCGCAGACGCCGCACGGCGTGGGCGTCGGCCCCTGCTCACAGTTCAGCGACCGCGCCAGGATGCGGGCCGACGACGTCTTGCCGCAGCCCCGCGGCCCGGAGAACAGGTACGCGTGATTGATCCGCCCGGCCTGCAGCGCGACGGACAGCGGCTCGGTGACGTGCTCCTGCCCCACCACCTCGGCGAAGGTTGCCGGTCGATACTTGCGGTAGAGGGCCACGGTGAGCAGGCTACCGACGCCCGGTGACGATGCGCGCCCCGGAGGGCGCGCTCGCGAGTGCACTCCGGCGCTGAGTGTGCGCGCACTGCGACATCCGTCGGCGTGTCGCCGCAGTGGACGCACATGCGATGCGGAGGATGCACGCTGTCCCGGTTCAGGACCTCGCGAGCAGCGACTCGGTCGCCGCCAACAGCGCACAGGTCGACAGACCGTCGACCGCGTCGCGCAGATCTGGAAGCGAGGGGAACGACGGCGCGATCCTGATGTTCTTGTCGTCGGGGTCCCTGCGGTAGGGGAACGACGCGCCCGCTTCGGTGACCGCGATGCCGGCGTCCTTGGCCAGGGCGACGGTGCGGCGCGCCGTGCCGGGCAGGACGTCCAGGCTGACGAAGTACCCGCCCTTGGGATCGGTCCACGACGCGATCTTGGATTCGCCCAGCCGCTGCGACAGGATTTCGGCCACCAAGGCGAACTTCGGGGCCAGGATCTGCTGGTGGCGCTGCATGTGCAGCCGCACGCCGTCGGCGTCACCGAAGAAGCGCAGGTGCCGGAGTTGGTTGACCTTGTCCGGGCCGATCGACTTCTTGGCGGCGTACTGCAAGTACCAGGCGATGTTGCCCAGCGATCCGCCGAAGAAACTGACACCCGCGCCGGCGAACGTGATTTTCGAGGTGGACGCGAAGATGTAGGGCCGGTTCGGGTTGCCGGCCTTGGTGGCCAGGCCCAGGACGTCGACCTGGCGGATGAAGTCGTGAGTCAACGTGTGCACGGCATACGCGTTATCCCAGAACAGCCGGAAGTCCGCAGCCGCGGTCCGCATCTGCACGAGGCGACGAACGGTCTCCCACGAGTAGGTGATCCCGGTGGGATTCGCGAACACCGGAACCGCCCACATTCCCTTGATGGCCGGGTCGGCGGCCACGAGTTCCTCGATCAGGTCGACGTCCGGGCCGTCCTCGAGCATCGGAACATTGATCATCTCGATGCCCATGGTCTCGGTGATGGCGAAGTGGCGGTCATAGCCCGGGACCGGACACAGGAACTTGACGACCGGCTCCCGGATCCAGGGCTGTGGCGAATCCACGCCGCCGTGCAGCATGGAGAAGACGACGGCGTCGTGCATGAACTCCAGGCTGGCGTTGTTGCCGGCAATCAGATTCTGCACCGGCATCCCCAGCAACTCGGCGAAGATCTCCCGCAGTCCGGGCAGTCCGTGCAGTCCGCCGTAGTTGCGTGTGTCCGTTCCCTCGGGGTCTTTGAAACTGTCTCGGGAATCCTCGCCAGGCAACGTCAACAGCTGGTTTGACAGGTCGAGCTGCCCGGGCGACGGCTTGCCGCGGGTGAGATCCAGGGACAGCTTCTTGGCCTGGAGTTCTGCATAATCTTGCTGGTGGCGCGTGTGCAGAGCCGATAGCTCCTCAGGGCTGAGGGAGTGGAGCGACACCAGGGACCCTTCCCATCGAAAACGCGAGCAAAGCGGGGGTCATAGTGGGGACCCCGCGCACCCGACAGAGCCCATTGACCCTTGCTGCCTTCCGGCCCTGGGGGAGTTCACAGGATAGACGCCGCGCGGGGTCCAACGGCGAGTGTAGTCCCTGGGATTCCCGACGCAGCGGCGGCAGTGGCAGGTACCGGGGACACTCGGCGCGCCGCAGCAGCTACCATGACCACGGAGGATTCGCCTAGTGGCCTATGGCGCTCGCCTGGAACGCGGGTTGGGTTAACAGCCCTCGCGGGTTCAAATCCCGCATCCTCCGCTGTACGGTCTGCCGTGCGACCAGGCACGATGCCGGTTGTGGGCATCGGGCCCGGCCGGTTTTCGGCGGCTTGAGTTCACCAGCTTGAGGGAGTGGTATGGGGCGCAAGGTCGCCATCCTGTGGCACGCATCGTTCACGATCGGCGCCGGCGTCCTGTTCTACTATTTCGTCCTGCCACGGTGGCCCGAGCTGATGGGCGACATCTCCAGCGGGGCGGGGATGACGCTGCGCATCGTGACCGGCGCGCTGCTCGGCCTGGCCGCCCTGCCCGTGGTGTTCACGCTGCTGCGCACCCGCAAGCCGGAGCTGGCCACGCCGCAGCTGGCACTGACCATCAGGACCTGCTCGATCGTGGCGCACATCCTGGCCGGGGTGCTCATCATCGGCACGGCGATCAGCGAACACTGGTTCAGCCTGGACTCCGCCGGTCAGTGGTTGTTCGCGATCTACGGAGCAGCCGCCGCGATCGGCGTTCTCGGATTCTTCGCGTTCTACTTGTCGTTCGTCGCCGAGCTGCCGCCGCCACCGCCCAAACCGATCAAGCCGAAGAAGGTCAAAGAGCGTCGCATCCGGGGCAAGAAGCGCGCAAAAGGCTCCGAGGTCGTCGACGAGGAGTCCGACGAGACCGACGAGGACGCCGAAGACGAGGACGCCGAAGACGCTGACGAGGCCGCGGAGCCGGAGGAGTCCGAGGCCTCAGAGGTTCCCGCGGAAGTCACGCTGGAAGACGAGAGCCCGGAATCGGCCGCAGAGCCGGCCCCCGAAACCGCTGAAACTGTCGAAGCGCCGGTATCCGAGAAGACGGCCGAAGCGCCGCCACGGTTGCGCAACCGCCGTCCCACCGGCAAGACCTCACATCGCCGCCGGCGCAGCAGGGGCGGCGTTGCGGTCGAGGAGTAGTTCCTCATTAACGCCGCCGGCGCTACACGATAATTACTGGGATGTCGGTGTTCTCGTCGGTGTGGTAGCTGGCGCACACCCGGTGGTAGCCGTCCGCGACCTGCAACGGCACACCAGCCGCATAGTCGCCGCGTACCAGCAGAATGGGCGAGAGCGGTTGCCCTTTCTTGATCTTCGTCAGGTCCGCGGCCACATGCGGATTTCCCTCGTCGAGCAACCGCAACCGGGCAGCCCGAAGAATGTCCTTGGCCTTCTTGTGCGCGATGGCGCCGGACCGCAGCCGCTCAATTACTTCGTTGACGGTGTGTATGTCCGCGAGCAGTCCCAGGTAGTCGGCGGCGGCCGGAAAATCGTGGCTCTCCGGCCTTTCCAGCCATTTCACGGTTGCCATGCCGCCACGATAATTGGGATCGGTAGCGGGAACGGCGATCTGTACTTCTCCCATGACGACGCCAACAGGGCGGCGCATGACGGAAGGAAGTTCAGTGAAGCGTGTTTTCGCGGTGGCGATCGGAACACTTGGCTGCGCGTCCGCGCTGGTCGGCTGCTCCAGCGGCGGCCACACTGCCAGTCCGGCGTCCAACGGCCCGGCGAGCGTGGCCACCAACAACGGATCCGGAACCTCGGTCCAGGTCGGCGGCTCGGATCTGCCCGGGCTGAATCCCTCGTCGGTGACCTGCGTCAAGCAGGCCGGCAAGATCAACATCGGCAGCGGCTCCACCGGCGGACAGCAGGCCCTGGCGGTGGTGATGGCCGACGGCAATCCGCCCACCGTTGAATCGCTGGCCCTGGTGGTCGACGGCAACGCCTTGTCGGTGGCAGACAGCATGGGTTCCAAGGTCGGCTCGGCCAAGGTCGCGGTCGATGGCAAGACGTACACCATCACCGGCCAGGCGCAGGGCGCCGACCTGAAGAACCCGATGGCCGGCATGATCACCAAAGACTTCAACATCAAGGTGTCGTGCGGCTGACCAGGGGTGGTTCGGGACGGCGGGCATGCACTGCATGTCCGCCGTTTCGGATTGGCCGGACTTATGATGCAGCCGTGTCGATCTCCGCCGAACTCGAACGCGCTCAGACTCTGGCGTTCGCGGCTGACGAGAGCGGGGCCAAGGATCTGCTGCTGTCGCTGATGCCCCGAATCGAGCAGGCGGATCGTGACGATCTGATGCTGGAAGTCTTCGCCCAACTCGGCGCCATCTACTTGGCTCGGGGGGTCAATGATGGTGTGCACGAATGTATTCGGCGTATCCGTGAACCGTTGACCATCTACCGGGACATCCTGGCCGGCAGCCGGCCGGAGGCGGCCGAGCAGGTGCGCCTCTCGCAGACCGAGATCGCTCGTATGATCTGCCGCTATTCGCGGCGGGCACAGTTCCTGCACGCCGGCCTGGCCGCCGCGCAGGGGGATCATGAGCAGGCACGGGTTGCGCTGGACGTGCTGACCGAGCCCGATCCCGATTTCCCCGACCTGGCCGACGAACAGGCCAACCTGTGCACCCATGCCCGTGTGTTGTGCGCAACGGCGTTGTGCGACGACGATTTGCACGTGCGATCCGTTCCGCTGTGGGAACGGGTCCTCGACGTGCTGGGGCGTAACGCCACGACGACCACATATGCCCGGTATGTATGGGTTCTTGCCGCCACGGGCTACGGAAGATTCTGCGTCGAGACGGGCCGTCTCTCCGAGGCCGAACGCTGGCTACGCCGCGCCGGAGCGCGGGCCCAGGCCAACGGGTGGGAACTTGCAACGGCGCGAACGCAATTGGAGCGGGCGGCGGCGGCCTGGACGATCGGTGACCACGTCACGACCGAGGAGCTGGCCACCGGGGCCTATCAGGTGATCAGCCGCTACGCGCGTGCGCACGACGTCTCCCGCTGCTGGCTGTACCTGGGCCTCACCCGGCTGGCCGGCGGCGCACTGGAAGAAGCCGACCACTGCTGGGAAGAGGCCGAGCGGCACTGGCGTGAGCTGGGCAAGCCGTTGCATCTGCATCGCATTCTTCTGCAGCGCAGCTGGATTGCGATCTTTTGCGGCCGCTTCGCCGACGCGGTCGAGTTGATCGCGCAGGCCCGGGAGTTACTGGATTCGTCGCCACGCAGCAGCTGGCTGCAGTATGCGCTGCTCGACAGTCACCTCGGCACGGTGTGGCGAGCTGATGCACTGTCAGACATGGGATTCGACGCTGCGGGAAATCCTGACGAATCGCTACGCGAGACCGGGGCCCGGCAGGCCGAGGCGCTGGGCATCTTGCGCGGCGAGGTCGGCACGCCGGAGCATCGGCGGGCGCTGAGCAAGCTGGAACAGGCCGCAGAACTCAAGGTGCCCGCCGCGCTGGCGGTCGACTCGGTGCGGCACTCGATCGCCGACCCCGACGCCCGGTCCCGCTGGGCGGCCCGGGTCTCGGCGCCGGTGCTCGCCGGCGCCTTCGCGGTCGCCTGGGAATGGGAGAACACCGAACTGGTCAGCGAGCTCGTCGAATACCACAGTGCGCGGGGAACTTTCAGCAAAGAACGGGAGCAACGGCAGGCCGGCGAATGGGAGTCGACCGCCGCCGCTCCGGCGTTCATCGAGACCGACGACGAACTCACGCCGGCAGCTACGGCGGCCGGTTCCCCTGTCCCGGGCGGTGATTCGGTGACTCGGCTCGGCCCGTTACCCCCGCTGCAGATGCATCCCGGTGCCGGGCCGATCCTGAGTCACTACCGCACGCTGGCCCGGCAGCGCTACGGACGAGCGGTCACCGCCGCCGAACCGGCGTGGACGACCTGGCCGTGAGCGCACCGGACCGGTTGACGCTGGTGCTGCGGTACGCAGACGTCGGTATCGCCACCTATGCCAGTCTGCGGGTGGTAGGCGATCCCTCGCGGACCGTCAACTGGGTTGTGGAAGAGCCGATTCTGTTGGCGGCCCTGGATGAACTGACCGGCGCGCTGCCCGAACCGCAGGGCGACGAGAGCCGCCGAGACGCGATTGAACGCGCCCTTGGCCGCGGAGCGTTCGCGGCGCCCGAGACTGAGCTGACGATCGCGTACATCCTGGGGGTGTTGCTGATCGGAGCCGCCGGCTGGCAACTTCTGGCCGACTGCGTCGCGTCGCCGCGCCCGACGCTGTTCGTCTCCCCGAGCGCACGACTGGCGCGGGTGCCATGGGGGCTACTGGCAATGCCGAAGTCGGGCCCGAGCAAAGAGGAATTGGTGCGTGCCCGCCAACAGGCGATCACCGCCGCAGGCCGCGTCGCCGCCCAAATCCCTTGGCAACTGGCCGATGTTCGCGAGCACACCGACGGCTACCGGTTGCTGGAGCTGGTCGACGTACTCTTGGCGGCGCCCCAGAATATCGTGCACGCGGCGCGGACACCCGCGTGCTGGGACGACCGCCAGGACGGGCCGCCGCTACTGATACTCGATCCCCGGGTGCCGGGGCAGCGACCGGATTCGGCACTGGGATCGGTGCTCGGCCGGCCCTCCGAGCAAACGATTTTGACGCGGCACTTCGCCGGGTTGAGGCGGCGACGCGAGGTGCTGCCGAGCGTCGGAGACACCATTGAGTTATTCCGCCGACAGGACGCGGATCGCCGGTGGCTTGCCGATCTGCTGGCCCGGCATCCGAGCCGACTCATGTATGTCGGACACGCCAGCTCAGCCGATGGCGAGTTGGCGCTCGCGGACCGCGCCGCGCTGCATCTCGCATGCACCGCCGCAGTCCCGGGCGACGCGGTCGCCATCGGCAACCACCGCCCCCTGACCGCTTCGGATCTGATGTCGTTGCGGTTACCGATGCCGCCGCGGGTTGCCCTGCTGGCGTGCGCATCCGGCGGTGATTACCAGTTCGACGAGGCCACAGGCCTGGTGGCGGCGATGATTCTGGGCGGTGCCCAGGTGGTGACCGCAACCCTGTGGTCATTGCCCACCACCGCTGCTTTTCGCCGATTCGCCGCGGCCGGTGATGAGCCGGCACCGGACGCGATGGCCGACGTCATCATCGCCGTCGATACCGCACACCAAGAGCCTGAGCCCGGGTGTGCTGTGAACCGTTGGCAGCGTTCACAACTGCGGCACTGGCGCGACGGAGCCCGCACCGCAAGCCCACTGTTCTGGGCCGCCCTGGTCACGTTCGCCGTGGACGGGACCCGGTGACGTCATGACGGCGCCGGACCGGACGCACGCACGGCCAGTACGTCGTCGGGTAACGAAAGCCGTTCGCGGGATGCGGGATCGAAGGCCACCAGCACCACCAGTCCGGGGCGCAGGGCAGCAAGGTCAGCGTCGCAACCATGGTGCACCAGCCGGCCCACGAACGTGTCGCCCTGCACGCTGGATACCTCGATCCAGATCTCGCGTTCTCCGCCGACCGCTTCGGGCCGGTCCCCGGCGACGGTGCGTACCGTTCCCACTCCGACGGCAAGGCGCTTCGCGGACTGACGCGCCGATCCTCGGATCCGGCTCACCCACACGGCGGCGGTCGCGGCAACGACGATACTGGCCACTGCCAGCCATAACTCACTGTTCATGCGGTCAGTCTGGGGGCCTCCGAGCGCTACCGAACCCAACTTTTCGAGTACCGGAATTTTTACGCGTGCCCCTATTCTGTGGTCATGAGCGCCGACCCGCAGGCACCGGCTGCCGTGGACAGCCGCGCGGCGGGACAACCGCGCCGGGCGGTGATCGACTTGGCATGGCGCGCCGTCGGCCCGGGTGTAGAGGTGCTCAGCAGCGAGGACGGTGGACCACTGACCCGTACGGTCAAACGCATCATCGATCCGCTGGTCCTGCGGCTGCGCTCCAACCCCCAGTTCTCCACGCCGATCGTGGAGAACGACACCGCCGCTGAGATGCACGACCTCATCGTCGGGAGTGCGGGCCAATTGCGTTACACGGCAGCCTGGTTCGAGGTGCTCAAGCTCGAACGCCGCAGATTGCGGATACGCAGCGGCAACGCCCAGGAGCTGTATTTTCCGGTGTGCTTCGAGCTTGCGGTCACCAAAGGCGCGCCCACACCGCAAGATCAGGAGGCCGCCGCGGCGGTTCTGCACGACGTGCACCGGGGCCGGGATCGCACGGCGATCGAAGAGCTCAACGAGTATGTCGCCGATCCCGGCGTCGTGGCCGCCCTGGCCGCCCAACTCGACGGGAGCTGGCGCGACGTGCGTCCCGCACCGGCAGCACTGGAAACGTTTCTGGCCGCGCTGTCCACCGTGCTCGGGCCGGCGCGGAGCCATACCGCAGCCACCGCGCGCCAACGGGTGTGGTCATCGGTCATTGCTGATGCCACCCCGTACAACCTGGGCGCCCTGATCCGCGTCGACGGGGCCGAACTGCCATGGTCCATCGTTGAAATCGGGTTGAGTTCGGTTGCGCCGCAACGACCACCGCGCATAGCCGGCGGCAATGACAGCGATCGGCCGCTGGACCGCACGGTGGTGGACCGGGTACGCGCCACGCTGCGCCGCGCCCTGGACCGCGATGCGCTACCCGATATCCCGATGCTGTGTGAAGAGGAGGTCGACCGCGCCTGCGCGCCGTGGGGGCTGCTGGCCGAGGACAAGCAGGCAACGTTGGTGACCGGCATCGAAGTCGCGGGTGAGCTCGCGCCGCTGGACCGGTCCGTCAACAGCCGCTACCCGCTGGCCGCACAGATCCAGGCGCGGCTGCGCAAGGAGGCCTACGTCCTGCACGCGCGGCGGTATCTCACCGAGGTCGGACCGATCCATCCGCGACAACAGCAGGTCGTCGACGATCTGGCCCGTTACCCACAGCCCTACCTGAGCCGGCTGTGGGCGCGGTTGCACGGACGCGACGTGTGGCAGGAGCCCTGTGCGGACGTCGACGAGGTGCGGTCACTACTGGAGGGCGTGGCCAGATCGGTCAGCCTGGACCATCGGCAACGCATCAAGTCGATGCTGGAATTGCAGGTGGCCGGATGAGGCTGGGCAGGGTCCTCGAGCAACCGATGCCGCTGGTCGCGGTGCTCGAAGTCAGCGGCGCGGTGCTGTCATGGATCGTCGATGATCCGGCGGGCGCCGACTCCGTGCAGATCGCCTTCACCGACCCCACCCGCGCCGACTGGCTGTGGCGCGTAATCGGCCAATCCGGCCATGTCGCGCTGCTGGCGGCCGCTGCGGCCGACGAGATGGCCAACGAAGTGCCGGGCGTCGGCATCACGCCCGGGTCGATGGCCCCGCTCCGTCGGCTCGCCCTGGGCCATTGGCTGCGGCGCTGGTGGCCGGCCAGCCGCCGCGACGGGATCCCCGCCCTCGACCGCGCCCTGCTCGATGTCGAGGTGGCGCTGCTGACGGTCGGCGCGCAGGGTTTCTTTACCGACGACACGCTGGATTCAGATGTCACCCAACTCATTGACCCACACGCCGCGGCGCTGATCGCTCACGCGAGAACCGAGGATGCCCGGGTACGCGACCTGGTCCGCGCCGGCGCCGAGCTGGCCGACGAGTTGGGACTGGACGGCGGCGGCTGGTCGGATCTTTCGGCCGCAGTGCGCGATTCGCTCGGCGGACTCGCTTCGCCGAGCGGTTACCGCGATGACTACGCGCTGGCCGCCGGTGCGGATTCAGGCCCGTTCTCCGCGGCGGCGATCGGGCGGGGCGTCGCGTCGATCAACTGGGGTGCGGTGCCGCCGGGAATCTTCGACGCGGCCGAAGACACCGTCGACTGGAGCGTCGAGGCGGCCGGCCCGGCCGTCGTCGCCGTGGTGCGTGCGGAAGTGATCGGTCCGGACCCGCCCACCGACATCGCCGTTCGGGTGCAATCAGGAGACGTGACCGGTGCCGGCGCACTGGACGCCAACGGCCGGGCCACCGTCCCCCTGATCGACGCCGATCGGGGCGAGATGACGGAAGTCGCTGCCTGGAACCACAATTGGCCGGCCACGTCGGTAGTGGTCGGAGTTCCGCTGCCGGAGGCCGCGGAGCCCCGGGAAGCCCGGGACCGGGTACGGCACTGGGTGCGGGCCCGGTTGGAGCAACCGCCGCCGGATGCTTTCCTGGCCGAGCTGCTGGCGAGCGAATCGTCGTACTAGGCGCCATCACCCGGCTTCTCTATGCTGAGCGAGTGCCCAACAAATATCGAGTCGTGCAGTGGACGACCGGAAACGTCGGTAAGAGTTCATTGCAGTCCGTCGTCGCCAACACCCAATTCGAACTGGTCGGATGTTTCGCGTGGTCACCGGACAAGGCCGGTCGTGACGCCGGTGAACTGGCCGGTATCGGCCCTATCGGAGTGACCGCCACCGGCGACGTCGAGGCGTTGCTGGCGCTCAAACCGGATTGCGTGGTCTACAACCCGATGTGGAGCGACGTCGACGAATTGGTCCGCATCCTGTCCGCCGGGGTGAATGTGGTGACGACGGCGTCGTTCATCACCGGGCACAACCTGGGCGACGGCCGCGACCGCATCGCCGCGGCATGTCTGGAGGGCGGCTCGACGATGTTCGGCTCCGGCGTCAGCCCCGGCTTCGCCGAGCTGCTGGCCATCGTGTCGGCGATGGTGTGCAACCGCGTGGACAAGGTCACCGTCAACGAGGCGGCAGACACCACGTTCTACGACTCCCCCGACACCGAGAAGCCGGTGGGCTTCGGCCAGCGCATCGACCACCCGGAGCTGGCACGGATGGCCGAGAAGGGCACCGCGATATTCGGCGAGGCGGTTCGGTTGGTCGCCGACGCGCTCGGCGTGGAGCTCGACGAGATCCGGTGTGTGTCCGAATTCGCGCAAACCACAGCTGATCTCGAGATGGCGTCGTGGACCATATCGGCGGGATGCGTCGCCGGCGTCTACATAAGCTGGCAGGGCCTGATAGGCGACCGAACCGTCATCGACCTCAATGTCCGGTGGCGCAAGGGGCAGACGCTCGAACCCGACTGGAAGATCGAACAGGACGGCTGGATGATTCAGATCGACGGGCAGCCGACGGTGACCACCAAGGTCGGTTTCCTGCCGCCGCCGTACTTCCAGGCCACAACGCTGGCCGAGTTCATGGCGCTCGGTCACATCATGACGGCGATGCCGGCGATCAACGCCATACCGGCCGTGGTCGCCGCCGCTCCCGGCATTGTCACCTACGCCGATCTTCCGTTGACGCTATCGCGGGGGACGGTGCCCACCCATTGACCGCCGCCGGAGAATGAAGCCGCCGCACAACGGGTATGCACCACCGATGGCTACCAACAATCGATTGAGCAACGCAGCCCGATACTGGGGCGGCAGAGCCAAGGAGAGCATCGGTCGCCTCTCCGGCAACCGGCGCACCCAGTATGAAGGCAAACTGGATCAGGCGAAGGCGAACGTCAAGGACACCGGTTTGGACGTCCGAAACGCGTTCCGGCGGCGCCGACGGGTGCGCTAGGCGACAGCCTTTGGTTTCGAAACCCGGCGGACCCGGGTACTACCTTGCGGTCAGCCAAAAAGCGAAAAGGAGCCGCATTTCATGAGTGCCGAAGACAAGGTCAAGAACAAGATCGAGGACCTGGGTGGTAAGGCGAAGGAAACCGTGGGCAAGGCCAGCGGGGACCGGAGCACCGAGAACGAAGGCCGGTTCGACCAGGCGAAGTCCAGCCTCAAGGACGCGGGCGAAAAGGTCAAAGACGCCTTCAAGAAGTAGCAGCGGCGAGATACGTTCGCCGGCAACACTTTTACTTTGCCGACAAAGCTGTCCCGCGCGGTTCGGTCGATTGCGCGTGGGGCAGCTTTTTCGCTCGCCGATGTCGAAGGGGATCGAATGCAACAACACATGCTGCGCTGGGCCCGGCGGCTGGCAGCGGCCACCGGCATAGGGGTGGCGGCAAGCACGTCGTTTCTGGTGGGCACTTGGGTCCCCTCCGCTTCAGCGCAACCCTGTCCCGATGTCGAGGTGGTATTCGCCCGAGGTAGCGGGGAAGCCCCCGGCGTCGGCGGCATCGGCGGGCCCTTCGTCGAAGCCCTGCGTTCACGAATCGGCGCGCGGTCGCTCGGCGTCTACGCGGTCAATTACCGAGCCGGCACCGACTTTTCCAATCCCGACTTTCCGGCGAGCGTGATCGACGGCATCCGCGACGAAGGCGCACACCTGCAGTCCATGGCGGCGACTTGCCCGCAGACCCGGGAGGTGGTGGGCGGTTACTCGCAGGGCGCAGCGGTTTCCGGTTTCGTCACCGCAGCCAGCGTGCCGCCCGGCGTGCCGGCTTCGGCCGTGCCCGCCCCGCTGGCGCCGGATGTAGCCAATCACGTCGCCGCGGTCGTGCTGTTCGGAACGCCATCAGACCGGTTTCTGACCCGGTATGGTGCGCCGCCGATCGTCATCGGCCCGTCGTATCAGGCCAAGACCCTCGAGTTGTGTGCACCCGGTGACGGCATCTGCGGCGCCGGCAACAGCCCGGTCGCCCACACGTCGTATCCGGTGAACGGCCAAGTGGATCAGGGCGCCGACTTCGCCGCGGGCAAGCTCTAAACCATCACCAATGAACGGGAGTAAGTCCGGCGCCGTCCAACCCCCGGCGCATGGTGGGTTGATCCTGCATTGCAGAATCGCAGCATGCGCGTTCTGGTAACCGGTGGCACCGGTTTCGTAGGCGGATGGACGGCCAAGGCCATTGCCGATGCCGGCCACTCCGTCCGCTTCCTGGTCCGAACCCCGGCGAAGTTGAAGACCTCGGTGGGCGCGCTCGGCGTCGATGTCTCCGACTACGTCGAGGGTGACATCAAAGACCGAGACTCGGTACGCGAGGCGCTCACCGGCTGCGATGCCGTCGTGCACAGCGCCGCCCTAGTGGCCACCGACCCGCGTCAGACGCCGGAGATGTTGAGCACCAACATGCACGGCGCGGGCAACGTCCTGGGCCAGGCGGTCCAGCTGGGCCTCGACCCGATCATCCACGTATCGAGTTTCACGGCTTTGTTCCATCCGAACCTCGACACGCTGACGGCCGATCTTCCGGTGGTGGGAGGCACCGACGGTTACGGCACGTCCAAGGCGCAGGTGGAGATCTATGCCCGCGGCCTGCAGGACGCCGGTGCCCCTGTGACCATCACCTATCCGGGCATGGTCCTGGGTCCCCCCGTCGGGAACCAGTTCGGCGAAGCGGGCGAAGGGGTGAAGGCCGCGCTGCAGATGCACGCGATCCCTGGGCGCAACGCGGGCTGGTTGATCGTCGATGCCCGCGATCTGGCGGCTCTGCATGTGGCGCTGCTCGAGCCGGGGCGCGGGCCGCGCCGTTACATGGCCGGCGGACACCGGGTGCCGGTGACCGAGCTCGCCAAGATGCTGGGCCAGGTCGCCGATACGCCCATGGTTGCGGTGCCGGTCCCCGATGCCGCTCTGCGCGTTGCCGGCAGAGTGCTGGATCTCGCGGGACCCTATCTGCCCTTCGACAATCCGCTCACCGGGGCCGGCATGCAGTACTACACGCAGATGCCCGAATCCGACGACTCACCGAGCGAACAGGATTTGGGCATCACCTACCGGGACCCGCGGGACACCGTGGCGGACACTGTCGCCGCTTTCCGTCAGACAAGCGGGAAGAACTAGTTAGCTAAGAACGTCTGGTTCTCTCCGGGTGTCGGGCATCGTCCCGTGGTACCGGCTACTCGGTATGGTCGGGAACCGGACCGGCGGTTCCTTCCGGCGGGACGTCGCCGGGCGGCGCGTTACCGAGCCAGCGGCGCAGTCGGAGCAGCCCGTTGATGATGATGCCCAATCCGAGGAGCACCAGGATCACCAGGATAATTGCGGTGGTCACCACTCCATGGTGACAGCCACAACTCAGTTGTAACGGTGTGACCTCCGGCCCGAGGTGCACCTTGTCGATTCCGCCGCGCACGATCGAGTGCGGCAGGAACCACCAGGCGTGATACCAATACCGCCGCGGCACCGCGTTGTAGTACACGATACCCACCGCGGACAACCCGACAACCGGGCCAGAGTGCGACGCGACGCCCCGTCTGCTAGACCGGAATGGTCGCCACCGGCATCCTGAGCCCCTGCACCCCGACATCCATCCGGAGCAACGCGCCGATGGTGGTGATGTACAACTGAGTTCCGGCGAAAGCGACTGACGAGACGAACCGGCCGGGCAGCTCGATGATGTCGCCGAGCATGCCATCTGAGTCGAATCGTGCAACGCCGCAGCCACTTCCGAGTGCGACCCAGACACCGCCCGCCGAGTCCACGGCCAGGCCGTCGCACTCCCCCCGGGGTGCCTGGGCGAATACCGACGAACCGTGGGGACCGATGACCCGCACCCGCGCAGCCGCGTACTCGCATACGTACAGTCGCTGTTCGTCCGCTGCATATCCGATACCGTTGGGCCACAACATGTCTCGCGAAAGGATGCTGGTTGCGCCGTCGGGTGCGATCTGCACCAGTTCGGTGGGCCCGGCCGTCTCACCGCGCCGAGGGTGATGGCGTAGCACGCCGGCCACCACCGATCCGTCCGGACCCACGGTCAGGTCGTTGACCCCGGTCGCGCCCTCGGGTGCCCACACGGTGTCAAGGCCAGCCGGCCCGGCGTAGGCGAGATCACGCCCACTCACCAACAGTCCCCCGGCGGCATGAACCGCGATCCCGCCGATGCCGCGACGCCTGTCCAGCACGGTGGACACGCCCTCATCGGACCACCGGTAGACACCGCCGGCGGTGGTATCGGCGAAGAGCACCGACCCGTCGGGCAGCGGGCGCGGGGCCTCGAGCAGCCCGTCGGACTTCCACAGG
The DNA here is from genome assembly GCF_054515735.1 of Mycobacterium sp. ML4. Classification (NCBI taxonomy): domain Bacteria; kingdom Bacillati; phylum Actinomycetota; class Actinomycetes; order Mycobacteriales; family Mycobacteriaceae; genus Mycobacterium; species Mycobacterium sp. ML4. The sequence continues at coordinate 110,916 of NZ_JBTNSY010000007.1, read as the reverse complement.
ACCTGGGTCATGGCATCGACTCCGCCCACACGATGTGTCCTGCGAACTTTACGACACGCCGGTCAGGGCGGCCGGACCTGCTCGGGCTGCCGCTAGTGACTTTGGAGTGCTCAAAAGGGGTCCTAATGCCCTCGCGACGACCGTCGCTCAAGCGCAGCATCTCAGCTGGACAGGAGACCCGTCATGACAAAACCCATTCCGCCGCTGGACCTTTCATGGCTGCTGATCGAGTCGCCGGGCGGCACCACCCATGTCGGTGCGATGCTGCTGTTCCAGAAGCCGCCGGGCCGAGAGTCCCTGGTGCGCGACATCGTGAAGGCGTACCGGGCACTTTCGCCGACGCCGCCGTTCAACTACGTCCCCGAGGTCATGGGTCGCGGCGGACCCCACTTCCGCGAGGTGGACAACTGGGACCCGCACTACCACGTCGAACACCTGGCGCTGCCCGCCGGAGCGTCCTACGACGACCTGCTACGCCTGATCGCCGATCTGCATGAGCCTCAACTCGATCGGAGCCGGCCGCTGTTTCGCTGCTGGGTGATCGACGGGTTGCCCGACGACATGTTCGCCATCTACACCAAGACCCACCACTGCATCATCGACGGTGAGTCCGGTCTCAAGCGCCTGTATGAGGGCTTAAGCACCTCCGATGAACCGTGCATCCCGAAGCCGGCGTTCGCGCTCGACGCGCCGGCACCTGCACCGCATCCGCACACGCCATTCCTCGGCAGAATCACCGACTCGATTCGCGGGGCCGTCACCCAGGTCGGGGCCCTCAACCAGGTCTCGCTGGGCGCATTACGCAAAGTGCTGGCCGGGTTGATGGGTTCACATCTGGAGGGCAGCCTGCCGTTCACGGCACAGCACGCACCGACCAACGAGCCCCTCAAGATCGGCCGGAGCTTTGCCACCCTGTCGCTGCCGCTCGAGGAGATGCACGACGTCGGCCGCCAATTCGGGGCCACCCTCAACGATGTCGCGGTGAGTGTCATCGATGCGGGACTGCACGCCTATCTGCGCGAGACCGGCCGCGCGTTCGGGCACCCCTTCATCGCGATGTGCCCGGTGTCGCTGCGAGGCGGCGACGACACCACGATCGGCACCCGGGTTTCGGCGATGTTCGTACGGTTGGGTGAACCCGAAGCCGATATGCCCGACCGGATCCGGCAGGTGGTGAACTCGGTGGCCGCCGCCAAGAAGGAGGTGGCCGCGATGTCGACGGAGGCGGCGATGACCTACGCGGTCGGACTCGTCGCTCTCGCCGGCCTGGGCGCGTCCACTCACCTGGACCGTGTGGGGCGCCCGGCATGCAACCTGGTGATTTCGAACGTGGCAGGTGCCAGAGAGATCCGGTACCTCAACGGCGCGCGCCTACTCGGCATCTACCCGGTCTCGGCACTGGCCGCGTCGATCGGGCTCAACGCGACGTTCGCGTCCTATCACGACAGCATGAACTTCGGATTCGTCGGCAACGCCGCGGCTCTCGATGACATCTCGCTACTGGCCCACCACACTTTGCAGGCGTACGAAGAGCTGAAGAAGTCGGCTCACAACGTGCCGACGAACCCACCGTCGATGCGGTAGTCGGCTCCGTTGATGTTGCCGGCACGGTCGCTGGCAAGAAACACGACGAGATCGGCAACCTGTTGCGGGGTGGTGAAGCGGCCTGTCGGTGTGTCTTCGAGGATGTTGGCCAGCACGTCGTCGGCGGGCTCCCCGTTCGCTTCGGCCAGCTCCGCCGCCAGGCCCCCCTGCGTCCACCTCTCGGTCAGCACCAGCCCGGGGCTTACCGAGTTCACCCGAATGTTCAACGGCCCCAACTCTTTTGACAGCGCTTTCGCGAGGTTGGTGACGGCGGCCTTGGTGGCGCAGTAGTCGTAGGTCACCGGGCCCGGGTAATAGGCGTTGATCGAACCGACGATGACGACAGACCCACCGCCGCGGCGTTCGATTTCCGGCAGCGCCGCGCGGGTAGGCCGCACGATCCCCATCATGTTCAGTTCCCAGGACTCCTGCCACTGCTCGTCGGTGATGCCCGCGAACCCGGCGGGGCGGGGCGTGGCACCCCCGACATTGTTGACCAGGATGTCGACTCCGCCACGGCGTGCGGCGGCGCCGATCAACTCCTCCGCGCCACGCGGCCTGGACAGGTCCACCGACACGTACGTCACCTGTCCGGCTTCTTCCAGCGCGGGCAGTTCCTTGCCCGGCGTTCGCGACCCGGCCACCACATGCGCGCCCGCGGCGACGAGCGCCTTGGTCACCGCCAGCCCGATGCCCTTGCTGGCGCCGGTGACCACGGCGGTCTTGTCCGCCAAATGCAGATCCATCTCACCCGCCTCGCAATCGCCCGGCTCACACAATAGGCAGCAGCGGCCGCGCCCGCGTCCCCGGGCCGCCATCGCGGCGGCTGCCAGCGAAATCGGCAACGTTAACTGCGACTGAACGTCGCTGTAACGCAAGGTATTTGAATTTTTGGAGACCCGCTCCGGGCATCCGGCCGGGCGGCCCGTCAGCCAGCGTATTCCAGGATGACACAACGGTTGCTCAATCGTGCGCACTTAGGTTTCGAGCGATCAGGATGCGCACCGTTGCGCCGCGCCCGCAAAGCTCACGGAAGAGGGCACCCAATGTCGTTTGTCACCGTGGTACCTGGATTCTTGCTCTCGGCCACAACCGATTTGGCCGGCATCGCCGCGGCGTTGAGTGCGGCCAACCGGATGGCCGCGCGCTCGACGACGAGCGTTGCCGCCGCGGCGGCCGATGAGGTGTCCACCGCGGTCGCCGCCCTGTTCGGCGCCTACGGGGAGAGCTACCAAGAGCTCAGCGCACAAGCCGCCGCATTCCAGCGCCGGTTCGAGCAGACCTTGACCTCGAGTGCGCTCGCCTATGCGACCGCGGAGGCCATCAACACGTCGCCCCTGCGACTGCTCCTGGACGTGGTCAATGCCCCGACACAGTTGCTGCTCCACCGCCCACTGCTCGGTGATGGCGCAAACGCGACCGGCGCCGGCGGCAACGGTTCTGACGGCGGCGTGTTGTTCGGTAACGGCGGTAACGGTGCTGCCGGTGCGGCCGGTCAGGCCGGCGGTCGGGGCGGCTCAGCCGGGTTCGTCGGTAACGGCGGGGCCGGCGGGGCCGGCGGAACGGGTGCGGCCGGCGGAAACGGCGGCGCCGGTGGCTGGCTGCACGGCAACGGCGGGGCGGGCGGCAACGGAGGTGATGCCGTCCTGCCCGGCCGCAACGGCGGGGCCGGTGGGCTGGGCGGCAACGCCTGGCTCTGGGGCGCGGGCGGGGCGGGCGGACACGGCGGGCAAGGCCAGGGCGGCGCCGATGGCGTCAATCCCACGACGAACATCACAGGCACTGCGCCACAACCCGCCGGAGCCGGTCGCGACGGCGTCGACAGCAGCAACACGCCCGGGCGTCCCGGCGGTGCCGGCGGTTCGGGTGTGGACGGCTCGGACTTCTCCGGCACCGGCGACGCGGTGGACGGGAGCAGGGGCGGCAACGGTGGCACCGGGGGGGCCGGGGCGCCCGGCGGTGACGGAGGCGGGGGCGGAAAGGGCGGTAACGGCGCCCTGTTCAGTTCTGCCGGCTCCGGTGGCGACGGCGGTGACGGCGGCCAGGGTGGAGCAGGAGCAGCCGGTGGCGACGGAGGCGCCGGCGGTGCCGGCGGCCTCGGGTCCGCCGGCCACCAAGGCGCTGGCGGCTCCGGCGGTAACGGGGGCACCGGGGGCATCGGTGCGCCCGGCGGCAATGGCGGTAGTGGCGGCGACAGCGCCAATGGCCTGTCGTCCAACACCAAGGGCGGCAACGGCGGTGCCGGCGGCGCCGGCGGCAGCGGCGCGCCCGGACAGGACGGCGGCGCAGGTGGGAATGGTGGAGCCGGCGGGCACGGCGGATACCTGTACGGGGACGGCGGGGCGGGCGGTGACGCCGGCATCGGTGGGGCCGGCGGCAAAGGAGCTACCGGCGCATCCGGGGGTGCCGGCGGCAGCGGGGGTCACGGATACTCGCTGCCCATTTTCGGTGGTGGCGGTCTCGGTGGCGTGGGCGGCGCCGGAGGAGACGGTGGTGCCGGCGGAAGCGGCGGTGTGGGCGGGGCCGGCGGGGCAGGCGGTGACGCCGGTCTGTTCGGCGGCCACACCGGTGCCGCCGGCGCCGGTGCGCACGGCGGCGCGGCCGGGGCCGGTGGCAACCCGGGTGCCGGCGGCAGCGGTGGCCGCAACTCCTTCAACCTGACCGCCGGCAGCGGCGCTCCCGGCCACGTCGGCGCACCCGGCGATAGCGGCGGCGCGGGACAGAACGGTGCCGGCGGCCGTACCTACTCCGAACTGATCAGTCAGGCAGCCGTGAATGCCGTCAACGAACCGGTGTACAACCTCACCGGGCGGGTGTTGATCGGCGACGGCGCGGATGCCGCAACACCAGGCGGCCGGGGCGGCGATGGCGGCTGGTTGATCGGCAGTGGCGGCGATGGCGCCGCCGGTGTCGCCGGTCAGGCCGGTGGCGACGGGGGCAACGCCGGCTGGCTGCTCGGCAACGGCGGAGCCGGCGCGGCGGGAGGCATCGGCGCCAACGGCGGCAACGGTGGCTCATCCGGACTGTCCGGAAGCGGTGGAGCCGGTGGCGACGGTGGCGTCGGCGTGGCCAACGCGGCGGCGGCCGGCATCGGCGGCACGGGTGGACACGGTGGACAGGGTGGGGCCGCAGGTCTGTTCGGCAGTGGAGGCAACGGCGGCACCGGCGGAGTGGGTGGGCCCGGTGCTGCGTTCGCCGGCGGCGCCGGCGGGGCCGGCGGCGATGGCGGGGCTGCCGGCCGCATCACCGGCTACGGTGGCGCCGGAGGACACGGCGGCGCCGGCGGAGCGGGCGTGGGCGGTGGCCGGGGCGGCATCGGCGGTCACGGCGGGGACGCCGGCCTAACCGGGTGCGGGGGGTACGGCGGGGTCGGCGGCGCGGGCGGATCGGGCACCATCAGCGGCGGCATCGGCGGAGCGGGGGGTACCGGCGGCGCGGGCGGTGTGATCTACGGCGACGGGGCCGCCGGCGGCCAGGGGGGCCGCGGCGGGCTTGGTCTGTCCAACCACGCCAATGCCGGCGGCGCGGGCGGGGCGGGCGGCGATGCCGGCTGGTTCGGCGACGGTGGCGCCGGTGGTGCCGGTGCCGCGGGCGCGGCCGGTGGTAACGGTGGCAATGGTGGACAGGTCTTCGGCGACGGAGGCGCGGGCGGACGCGGCGGAGACGGAGTGTCAGGCCTGACCATCAACGGCGCCTCGCTGGTCGGTGTCGATGCCGGAGCCGGGGGTGACGGCGGTAATGCCGGCCTGCTCGGCAACGGCGGTAGCGGAGGGCAGGGCGGAACGGGCCACGGCGGTGCGAGCGGTGCGACCGCGGTCAATCCCGGCGTGCTTCCCCAGACTCCGCGGGCCGCCGATGGGGGGTCTGGCACCAACGGTACGCAGGCCGGGCAATCCGGGAATTCCGGCGTCAGCGGCGGCAACGGCACCCAGACCGGGCAGGCCGGCGGTGCCGGCGGTACGGGTGGCAACGGGGCTCGCGGCGTAGACGGCCACGGCGGCGACAACTACGGCGATACGGGTGGCAGCGGCGGAAGCGGCGGCAATGGCGGCAACGGCGGTGCCGGCGCGCCGGGTGGCCACGGCGGAAACGGTGGGACCGCCGCTGGTGGCGGCAACGGCGCCAACGACAGCAACTCCAACACGTACGGCGGCGCCGGTGGACGCGGCGGCAACGGCGGAAACGGCGGCAACGGCGGTGCCGGCGCACCCGGCGGAGACGGCGCAGACGGCGGTCAGGGTCGCGGCGGCGGCACCGGAACGTTGGGCTCGGGTGCGACCGGTCCCGGCGGCAACGGCGGAAACGGCGGAAACGGCGGCACCGGCGCCGCGGGCGGAAACGGCGGCAACGGCGGCATCGCGAACGGGCCCGGCGACCCGGCAGAACTCGGGCTCGGCGGCAACGGCGGAAACGGCGGAAACGGCGGCACCGGGGCCGCAGGGGGCAACGGCGAGATCGGTAACGCCGGCGGTGCCGGCGGGCGCGGTGGGAACGGCGGGCTGTTGGTAGGTGACGGCGGCCAGGGCGGTAGCGGCGGTAACGGGGGCAACGGCGGCAACGGTGGTGCCGGCGCTGCCGGCGGCCGCGGCGGCAACGGTGGCCTGGGCGCTCCCGGATCGCCCGCGGGTGTCGACGGCACGGTCGGGGTCGGTGGAGACGGCGGGGCCGGCGGCGCCGGCGGAAGCGGGGGGGCGGGCGGGAACGGCGGGGCCGGCGGTAACAGCGGGCTTTCGGGCCACGCAGGCATCGGCGGCAGCGCCGGCAGTGGTGGCGACTTCGGTACCGGCGCGGCCGGCGGGGCACCCGGACAGAACGGTCAGGCCGGCCTGCCCGCCAGTCAGAGGGCCGTGGCTGGCGTATCCGGGGCGAACGGGGTAGCCGGGGCCGACGGGACACGCGGAGACGACGGCGGCACCGCCGGCGTTGACGGCTTCCCGCCGGCGTTCCGCCCGTATGCGCCCCTTATCGCCGGCACGCTCGCCACGCTGCGTGACCTCCGCGGGTGAGCGGGTTCACTTCTTGCGATCGGTGTCCCGGGACGGCTGCACCCGCTTGGGTTCGCCGGGCATCTTCGGGTAGTTCGGCGGATAGGGCATATCACCGAGCCCGCGTTCCTCGTCGGCGTCGACCATGTCCAGTAACGCCGCGATCGACTGGGCTGGGTTGGTCGACGGGTCGTCCATGCCGGCCCACGGATCGTCGCGGCCCGCGACCAGGGCGGGGACGGTGGCCATGGTGTAGTCGTCCGGGTCGGCGCCGGCCAGTTCGTCCCAGGACAGCGGCATCGACACGGTCGCGATTGGGGTGCGTCGCACCGAATAGGGGGAGGCCATGGTGCGATCCCGGGCGTTCTGGTTGAAGTCGATGAAGATGCGCTTGCCCCGCTCTTCCTTCCACCACGACGTGGTCACCGCATCCGGCGCGCGCCGTTCCACCTCGCGCGCCAGCGCGATGCCGGCCCGGCGCACCGCAATGAAGTCCCAGTCGGTGACGATCCGCAGGAACACGTGCACGCCGCGCCCGCCGGATGTCTTGGCGTATCCCGTCAACCCGAGTTCGTCGAGCAGCGGCCGCAAGACATCGACCGCGACCGACCGGGCTTCTTCGAAGCCGGTGCCGGGCTGCGGGTCGAGATCGATGCGCAGCTCGTCGGGATGCTCGGTGTCGGGGCAGCGCACCTGCCAGGGGTGCAGCGTGACGGTTCCCATCTGCGCGGCCCACACGATGGCGGCGGGATGGGTCACCTTCAGCGCGTCCGCGGTCCGCCCGGACGGAAAGGTCACCCGGCACGTTTCGAGATAGCCGGGATGGTGCTGCGGCACCCGCTTCTGATAGATCTCCTCGCCGTCGATGCCGTCGGGGAACCGCTGTAAATGGGTGGGGCGGTCACGCAGCGGAGCCAGCATCGGGCCGTGCGCCACCTCGGCGTAGTAGTCGATCAACTGCCCTTTGGTGCCTTGCGACCCGAGCTTGGGGAAGTACACCTTGTCGCGATTGGTCACCCGGACGGCAATGCCGTCGACGTCGAGTTCCTCTGCTGCAGCCATATCTAGAGTCCAGCATGCCGCACGCCAGAATGGGCTGATGGACTTACCCGTTATGCCGCCGGTCTCGCCGATGCTGGCGAAGTCGGTCAAGGCAATCCCACCGGACGCGTCGTATGAGCCCAAATGGGACGGCTTCCGCTCCATCTGTTTTCGCGACGGCGACGACGTGGAGCTGGGCAGCCGCAACGAGCGGCCGATGACGCGCTACTTTCCCGAGCTGGTGGCCGCGGTCCGGGCGGAATTGCCGCCCCGCTGCGTCATCGACGGCGAGATCGTCATAGCCACCGAGCGCGGGCTGGATTTCGAAGCCCTGCAACAACGCATCCACCCGGCCGACTCAAGAGTGCGGATGCTCGCCCAGCAGACGCCGGCGTCGTTCATCGCGTTCGACCTGCTGGCCCTGGGCGACGACGACTACACCCGCCGCCCGTTCCATGAGCGGCGTGCCGCCCTGGTGGAAGCACTCGATGACTCCGGACCGGCGATTCACGTCACTCCGGCCACCACCGATCGGGAGACGGCCCGGCGCTGGTTCGACGAGTTCGAGGGCGCGGGCCTGGACGGGGTGATCGCCAAGCCGCTCGCCGTTACCTATCAGCCGGACAAGCGCGTCATGTTCAAGATCAAACACGAGCGGACCGCGGACTGTGTGGTCGCCGGATACCGGCTGCACAAGTCCGGTGGCGACACCATCGGTTCGCTGCTGCTCGGGCTGTACCAGGATGACGGGCAACTCGCCTCGGTCGGTGTGATCGGCGCCTTCCCGATGGCCGAGCGCAGACGGTTGTTCGCCGAACTGCAGCCACTGGTCACCAGCTTCGACGAGCATCCCTGGAACTGGGCCGCACACGAGGCGGGCGAGCGGACTCCGCGCAAGAACGAGGGATCGCGCTGGAGCGCCGGCAAAGACCTGTCGTTCGTGCCGTTGCAGCCCGAGCGGGTGGTGGAGGTTCGCTACGACCACATGGAGGGCGCGCGGTTCCGCCACACGGCACAGTTCAACCGGTGGCGACCCGACCGCGACCCCCGCTCGTGCACCTACGAGCAGCTGGAACAACCACTGACCTTCCGCCTGGGCGACATAGTGCCCGGGCTCGGAGCGAATTCGTGCTGAAGGCGGCGCCGGAGTCGTACGGTAAAGAGCATGCGGCCGTCTCAGAGACCGGACGGTTCCCCGGCCGCCGCTCCCGCGGATCTGCGGGCGAGGGTCATGCCGGCGGTCCTTGATGAATTGGCACGTTGGGGCGTCGAGCGATTCAGCGTGGAGGCCCTCGCGGAACGGCACCACCTGGACGTGGCGGCGATCTATCACTATTGGGGCGATCGCCAACAGCTGATCGTCGATGCCGCTGTCCGGGACGCCGACGCTGTCCGCTCGGCGATCGATACCGGCTCGCTGCGGGGTGACCTTCTTGCCCTGGCCCGCACCATCGCCGCCGACGTCAACACCCCGATCGGACGCATGTTCCATCGGGTGATGGTGATGGACGGTCGCGGCGGCCGTCACGACGCTGAAACCCGAATGATGTTCTGGCAGCGGCGTTTCTCCGTTATCCGCTCGGTTGTCGATCGGGCCCGGGAGCGTGGCGAGTTGCGCGACGGTGTGCCAACCGTGGCCGCGATCCAGATCGTGACGGCACCCATCTACGTTCGCAGTCTCTACACGGAGGATCCGGTCGACGACTGCTACTGCGTCGCCATCGCCGACCTCGCGTGGCATGCGCTGCGCAAACAATGACCGCTCCGGGCGCCCCCGGCCCTTAAGATGTCGAAATGCTGCACGTGTCCGCGCTGTTCGTTCCGCGTAGCGCCGCGTTCGACGAGCAGGGCGCCATCAACGCCACGTGTATTCCCATGGCGTGGTTCCAGGTCGATCAGATGCCCTTGTGGGCAACGGTCCCGGTCGTGCTCGTGGTGCACGCGCGCGCGGGTGGCGACTACGACCCGGAAATCCATGTCGTCTGCAAGGACCCGTCCGGAACACCCCGCGGGTCGCTGCGAGCGGCGTGGCACTGGCCGGATGACGGAAGCCGCGCCTCCAAGTACCGGTGTTTCACGCAGGAACTGTCGTTCCCGGTCGAGACGGAAGGCGAGTACACGCTGGGGGTCTACTACGACGCCGACGGCAGAATCGAGCTGTCCACTCCGATACCGTTGTCGATCTTGCTGGCCGAGCCGGCACCGTCCGTCGAGCAGAGCGACGAAAGTTTCCCCGAGCCCGCGCAATAGGCTGGCGTCTGCGCCCTTCGCACATAGGATGTCGTGATGCACGTAGCCGCATTGCTGGTCGCAGGTTCGGCCACCATCGACGATTCCGCGATCGACGCGACCCGCCTGCCGATCACCAGCTACGAGGTCGACCAGACCCCGGTGTGGCTGACCGTCCCGCTCGTTCTGGTGGTGCACGCGCCGGCGGGCGGTGACTTCGATCCGGAGTTATTCATCGTCTGCAAAGATCCCGGCGGCACGATCCGCGGCACAGTCCGCTCGGCCTGGCAGTGGCCCGACGAGGACCGGCCGTCCAAGTATCGGTGTTTCACGCCGCAGCTTTCCTTCGCGATCGAGACGACCGGCGAATACACCGTCGGCGTCTATCACGACGCCGAAGCCACCCGTTCGCTTGCCACCCCGATACCACTGATGATCAACATGGCCGGGGGTCGTCCTGGCCGCAACTCTTAGAGCGCGACCGTCAAGGCCGACAACCCGCGCAGGGTGATGTTCGGCTTGTACCGTGGCTCGCCGGCCAGGCGCGCATGCGGGAATCGCGCCGTCACGGCCGAAAGTGCCGCAGTGGCTTCCAACCGGGCCAGCGGGGCGCCCAGGCAGTAGTGTGCGCCGCGCCCAAAACCCAAGTGCCGTGCGGCTCCCCGATCCGGGTCGAACACATCGGGCCGCTCGTACTCGGCGGGATCGCGATGCGCGGCAGCCAGCAGCAACATCATCACGTCGCCCGCGGCAACAGCGGCATCACCAATCACGATGTCGTGCAGGGCAATTCGGGTAAGTTGCTGCACCGGCGGGTCATAACGCAGGGTTTCCTCCACGACGGACGCGGCACGGCGGGGGTTACCGGCCAATGCCGTCCACTGCCGGCCGTCGCGCAGCATCGCGAGCACCGCGTTGCCGATCAGATTCACCGTGGTTTCGTGACCGGCGACCAGCAGCAACACACACGTCGAGACGATTTCCTCCTCGGTGAGCTGATCCCCGGACTCGTTTACCGCGACCAGCGCCGACAACAGGTCATCACCGGGCGTCACCCGGCGGCGCGCAATCAGCCCGTGCAGGTAGTCACGCAACCCTGCACCGGCGTTCAGCGACTCGTCGATGTCGGATTCGTCGTCGGCGACGAACGGGTCCAGCGACTTGGCCAGGACCGCGGCCGCGTCCCTGAACTGCGGCTCATCCTCCAGCGGCACCCCCAGCAACCGGCAGATGACCGCCACGGGCAGCGGGTAGGCGAAGTCGGCGACGACGTCGAAGCTGCCTTTCTCTTCGATCGTGTCCAGCAGCGTGGCTACCAGCGCCTCGATTTCGGGCTGCAGCGCTGCCACCACCTTGGGCGCGAACGCCTTGCTGACAAGGTTGCGCAGCCGGGTGTGGTCGGGCGGGTCGAGAAACAGGAAGCCCGGCGGTGTCTCCCGGCGCGACGACTGGTCGGCCTCGACCATCCGCCCGGCGGCCGTCGATTTGAGGTGGTCGCTGCTCGCCGACGGGTGCCGCAGCACGTCGTCGCAGTCGCGGTATGTGGAGAAGAGGACGAAGTCGCTTCCCGGCAGCACCAGCGGGCCCCGCTCGCGCAGTCCGGCGCAGACCGGGTACGGGTCCGCCCGGCTTGCCGGGTCCAGCAACTGCAGCAGCAACATCCGCGAGTCGGCGGGCTCCGTCGTCGTCACAAGCGCCATTGTGCCCGCGTCGAGTGTCCAGGCACGGTGCTGTCCTAGATTCCTTCGGACAGCTCCGGTTCCGCCATCAAGCGATCCAGAAAAAGTCGTTGGCCCTTGAGCAGCTTGGTGCGGGCCAGTGCCACCGGGAACCAGTCGACGCGATCAACCTCCGGGAACTCGCGCAGCCGGCCCGACCCGCGCGGCCATTCCATCTCGAAGACGTTGCTGCGCGCATCGGTCACGTCGAGGTCGCCGCGGACGGCGAAGGCGGTCACCACCTTCCCGCTGGGTTGCTTCACCGAACCCAAGTCCGTTCGCGGCCCATCGGGGACGGGCAGGCCCAGCTCCTCGGCGAATTCGCGCCGCGCCGCCGCCCACGGGTCGTCCCCCTCGGCGTACTCGCCCTTCGGGATCGACCATGCCCCCTCGTCTCTGCGCACCCAGAACGGCCCGCCCGGGTGGGCGATCAGCACCTGCACGACACCGGTCTGGATTCGGTAGAGCAATACGCCCGCGCTCAGTTTCGGCATGACCGATCAGACCCCGACGGCTTGCTCCATGTCTTTCAGCGACGTCTCCAGGTGAGCGAGCAGCCGCTGCAGGTGCGGCACGCTGCGGCGACATCCCACCAATCCGAAGTCGAGGTTGCCGGCGTTGTTGACCAGCGTGATGTTCAGCGCCTGCCCGTCGGGAATGTTGGACAGCGGATAGCTACCGTCGAGGCGGGCGCCCCCGTAGTAGAGGGGGTCGCCAACGCCGGGCACGTTGGAGATGACGATGTTGAACGGCGGCGGCACCGCCGAAAGAAAACCGGGTACCCCGGCCAGTGTCAGCGGAGCCATGTTCAGCGCTGACAGCGCAAGTACCTGGTACGACGGCAGGTCCGCAAGCACCCTTTTGTTGCGGCGCATCGACTCCGCGATGATCTCCAGCCGCTGTGCCGGGTCCTCGACGTCGGTGGCCAGGTTGCACAGGATGCTGCCCACCTTGTTGCCGCCGCTGTCGGCGTCGGCGTCTGAACGCAGGCTCACCGGCACCATGGCAACCAGTGGTGTGTCGGGCAGAGCGTCCTGTTCGAGCAGGTAGTAGCGCAAAGCGCCGGCGCACATCGCCAACACGGCATCGTTGACGGTTACACCCGCAGCGTCTTTGACGCTCTTGATCCGGTCCAGCGACCAGGATTGCCCGGCACACCGGCGAGCGCCGCCGACCTTGACGTTCAGCATGGAGTGCGGGGCGGCGAACGGCAACGTCAGCTGCTGCTCCAGCAGCGCGGCACGGGCCAGCTTCAGGGTCGACGGGGCTACTCCCAGCACGGCACCCGCGAGTTTGACCAACGAGTAGAACGGGTTCGAGCTGCCGCCGTCGGCTGGCGTCTTGGATGGCCGCGGAGGTCGGGGAATGTTCCAGATCGCCTTCACGTGGGTGTCGTCCGGGTCGGTCGACATCGTGCGCTGCATCAGCTTCACCGCCGAGACGCCATCGATCAGGGCGTGGTGCATCTTGGTGTACACGGCAAATCGCCCGTCGTTGAGCCCCTCGACGACGTGCAACTCCCACAGCGGGCGGTGCCGGTCCAGCAGGCTGGTGTGCAGCCGTGAGGTCAGCTCGAGCAGATCGCGGACGCGCCCGGGCGACGGTAGCGCCGAGCGCCGCACGTGGTAATCGATGTCCACTTCGTCGTCGTAGGCCCAGGCGATCCGGGCAATGCCGCCGCCGATCGTCGCGGGGTGCTTACGGAATGTCGGCTGAAATTCGTCGTTGGCAACCAGCTTGTCGTGGAACTCCCGGACGAACTCCGGGCCCGCGCCCTTCGGCGGCTGGAACAACGACAGACCACCGACGTGCAAGGGATGCTCCCGCGACTCGGAGAACAGAAACATCGAGTCGGTGGGCATCATCAGTTCCATGCCCGCTATTACACACCGCGAGCAACCCGCGATAGCAAGGTCTTTTCGTTGCCGGGTTCGCGGCAGGGCGCCCGCTATCCCACCGGTGTGAAGCCGGCATTCGACAGCGTGAACCCGCGGCCCGACGAGACAGTGCACGTCACCCCGCTGGTCTCCGACCGGCAGGTGAACGGCCCCACCCCCGCGCTCTGACCATAAGCCAGCACCGGGGTGCCTTGTCCGGCGTTACCCAGACAGGACTCTCCGTTGCAGGTCTTCATGGTCCCGGCGGTGGTCATGCGGACAGACTGCGGCGGCGAATCGGACTGGCAGTACGTCTCGTCGGGTATGCCGCTGCCGCGCTGATAACTCAACTCGCAGCCGATGTTGCGCGAAGGCAGCAGGAAGGAGCACCACGTCGAGGTGCAGACCGGATTGTCGGCCCAGGCACAGGGCATTCCGAGGCAGCCGCCGACGACGACGCTTGCCAGCACTGTGACGGCTGCGCGATGCATGGTGGCCCCCCGACCCCGACGGTTAACTCGTAAGCAAGCTAACAGTTCGGCGAGTCGCGGATGACGGCTTTCCCTAGATCCGTGCTGACAGTTACTGTCACGAAGTCATAGCCTGCCAACGCCGCGGCCAGCCCGGAGGTCCGATGAACGACCCGAGCACCTTTCGTGTCATCCAGTGGGCAACCGGGGGCGTCGGGAGGGCCGCCATCGAGTGCGTGCTCAACCACCCGGAGCTGGAGCTGGCCGGCTGCTGGGTGCACAGCGCCGACAAGAACGGCGTCGACGTCGGACACATACTCGGCCGCGACGCCCTCGGCGTCACCGCCTCCACCAGCATCGACGAGGTGCTGGCGGTCGACGCCGACTGTGTGATGTACAGCCCGCTGGTGCCCGACAACGACGAGGTCATCGCGATCCTGCGGTCCGGAAAGAACGTCGTCACCCCGGTGGGCTGGGTGTATCCCGACCTGGACAACCCGCGCGTGCGGGCCATCGCCGACGCCGCGGTCGAAGCGGGGGTGACGCTGCACGGGTCGGGCATTCACCCGGGCGGCATCACGGAACGTTTTCCGCTCATGGTGTCGTCGCTGTCCTCGGCGGTTACGCATGTGCGCGCCGAGGAATTCTCCGACATTCGCACCTACAACGCACCAGACGTGGTGCGTCACATCATGGGCTTCGGGGGCACGCCCGAAGAAGCGATGCGGGGTCCGATGGCGGGCCTGTTGGAAGCCGGCTTCAAGCAGTCGGTGCGAATGATCGCCGACCACATGGGTTTTCAGATCGAACCCACAATCAGGACGACTCAGGAGATCGCGGTCGCGACCGGCGACATCGACTACGAGCCGATGACCCTCGCCCCGGGCACGGTGGCCGCACGCCGGTTCCGCTGGCAGGCCCTGTCCGATGGCGAACCGGTGATCACGGCGGCGGTCAACTGGCTGATGGGCGAAGACAACTTGGAGCCGGCGTGGGAGTTCGGCGCACCGGGTGAACGCTTCGAGATCGAGATCACCGGTGATCCGAACATCAGCCTGACCTTCAAGGGGCTGCAACCACAGACCATCGCCGAGGGCCTGCAACGCAATCCGGGCGTGGTGGCGACCGCCAACCACTGTGTCAACGCCATTCCGTACGTCGTCCCCGCCGAACCCGGGATCAAGACCTATCTCGACCTACCGCTGATCGCCGGGCGCGCATGACCGCGGTCAGGAGTCCGTACCGGGGTTCGCGATCCTGACCGGCGTGCCGTCCAGCCACGCCACGACGGCTTCGGCGGTGTCGGCGTAGCAGGCCGCCAGCATGTCGCGGGTGACGTAGCCGAGGTGCGGCGAGAGGGTGACGTTCGGCAACGCACGCAGCCGGTGGCCGGCCGGAAGCGGTTCAATGTCAAAGACATCCAGTCCCGCCCCGGCGATACGGTCACCCTCCAGCGCGGCGATCAGAACTTGCTCGTCGACGATGGGTCCGCGGGACGTGTTGATCAGAAAAGAATTCGGCTTCATCAAGGCAAGCTCGGGTGCGGCGACCAGTCCGCGCGTGCGTTCGGAGAGCACCAGGTGGATGGAGACCACATCGGATTCGGCGAACAGCTGCGCCTTGTCGACCCTGCGCGCACCGGCCGCGTCCGCCGCCTCCCCGGTCAGGTTCTGGCTCCACGAGATCACGTCCATTCCGAAGGCTTTCGCGTACTGCGCCATCCGCCGGCCGACGCGACCGAGACCGAGCAGTCCCAGCGTCTTGCCGGACAGCGTCATCCCGGTCGTCGTCTGCCATCCGCCCTGACGCATCCGGCGATGCTCCTCGGCCAGGTTGCGCACCGTCGCGATCATCAACCCCCAGGCCAATTCGGGTGTCGCATCGCGCACCGCGGCGAATCGGGGGTGGGCGAAATCTGAATGAGCCACCAGCACACCGTGTTCGGTGGCCGCCGCCATGTCCAGGTTGGGCAGCATGCGGCCGACGATGGTGATCAGCTTCAGATTCGGCAGCCGTTCGATCAGCGTGCGGGGCAGCGCCATCCGCTCGCGCATCGTGCAGACCACGTCGAACGGCCGTAGCTCCCCGGCGGCCTCCTCCTCGCTCAGGTGCCGTTCGAAAACGGTGACGTGCGAACGGTTCTGCACCGGCGACCAGTCAGCGAGTTGCAATGCGACGCCGGCATAGTCGTCGAGGATGGCGACCTGCGGTCTGCGGTCTGCCATCAGGGATGGTCCTGGTGCGCGGCCGGGAGTTGCGGTCCGCGTTGGGGTCCCGCGTAGTGCCGCCACGCCTCCCACACGCTGCGGTGCAGGCTGCGAACGAGCCGCGGATCCGGGCCGTCGATGACCAGCGCCGCACGGTCGGCACGGTAGTCCGGCCAACCCGGCGCGCCGGTCCGGACGAATCGCATCCACCGTTGCTGCACGAAGTCGCGGACCGAGCGATACTGATCATGCCCGCCGACGGTGAGCAGCTGCAGGGCGGGCATCTCGCGCCCGAATACCAGCGGGACGTCCATGGCGTGGATGGCGCCCATCCCGATCCATCGCAACACCGATGGGGCGTAGTCGAGCCGGTAGAGATAGGTCGGTGCGTGGCGGGCGTGTCCTTCGGCGACGGCGATCATCGGCCGCACGAAGAAGCAGTCGGTGGCCAGCCGGGTCAGCGCCGCCGGACTCGGATAGTCCGGATAGTGCGCCAGCACCCGCGCCTTTGCCGCGGGGTCGGTCGCGGCGAACATGCGGTCCACCCGCGCCGGCGTCGTGGGAACGATGTCGATCACCCGGCGCACCGGCCCCCAGCCGGCGTGTCCCAACTCATTGCGCATCGAGCCGATGAGCAGGGGCACGCGCTGGGCCCGTCCGGCCGCGATCGCCGTCGTCGGATCCTCGGGCAAAAATTCGCCGTCGACGACCGGCGCCAGCGACATCTGACACGGGACCTCGCGGGCCGCCTGCATCATCACCTTGATCGCCGCCGCCGTGATCGCGGCGGCAGGAGCGGTGCGCAGCAGCTCGGATGCACCGTCGGGGTCGGCGCCCAGCGCCTCGATGCACCGCCGCGCGGTTTCGCCGGCCTGCTCCGGCGTACGCACCGCATCCGGCACCGGACTCTGGGCAATGGCCCGGTGGAACAGCCCGCGCGCGGCCGGCAACGTGAGGTGGGTCAGAACGGCGCTCGCGCCCGCGGACTGGCCCCACAGGGTGACGTTGCCGGGATCTCCACCGAAGTTCGCGATGTTGCGGTGCACCCACTGTAGGGCGGCCAGTTGATCGCGCAGACCGAGGTTCGATTGGAAATCCGCTCCGTACTGCGAGAAATCCACAAACCCCAGACCGCCCAGCCGGTAATTGATCGTGACCAGAACGATTCCGAACTTGTTCACCAGCGGCTTGGGGTCGTGCACCGGCAGCGCCGAGGTGCCTTCGAAATAGCCGCCGCCGTGAATGAATACCAGCACCGGCCGTGCTGCCGCACCGCGATCGACCGGAGCGCAGACGTTGAGGGTCAGGCAGTCCTCATGCTGTAGCTGTCGCTTCAGCACTCCGAGCGGGGAACTGAGCCGGTGCGAGTGCGCGGCGTAGCCGAACCTGGTCGCATCAAGGACCTCCGGCCACGACGAGACGGGTTCTGGAGCCCGGAAGCGCAACGGCCCGACGGGCGGGGCCGCATAGGGGATCGTGCGCCACAAGTCGACGTCGCCGAAACGGCGGCCGCGCACGACGCCGGACTCGGTGGCCACCTCCGGGGCACTGTCCATCGGCTCACCTCCCTGCCGTGGAGTGTGCCGCATGCGGGCGCGGCGATCCAGCGGTCCACCACGCCCGAGTGTGCCGCAGCCGACGGCCGGCCGGCGTGTCACGTCGCGCGATTCACACTCGCACCCTGGGTAGGGTTCCAGGCGTGCCCGAGATCCCCGCGCAATACCTGCTGTCGGATGACGCGCCTCCTCAGCGCACGCTCATCGACATCATCCGGGCCACCGCCGCGCGCTACCCGGACGCCGCGGCGATCGACGACGGCGAGGTACAGCTCACCTACGGAGAGCTGATCGAGGACATGACCGACAGCGTCGCCTGGCTGGCGGCCCGGGGTATCGGACGCGGTGACCGGATCGGCATTCGGATGCCCTCGGGCAGTTACTCGCTGTACACGGCGATCCTGGCCGTGCTCGCCGCCGGCGCCGCGTATGTGCCCGTCGACGCAGACGACCCCGACGAACGGGCCGAACTGGTGTTCCGGGAAGCCAACGTGGTCGCCGTCATCACCGACGACGGCATCGAGCGCACCCAGGGCGCGTCCCGGGGCTGGCGCGCCGAGGCTCCCCTGGCCCGCGACGATGCGTGGATCATCTTCACATCCGGATCCACCGGCACGCCGAAGGGGGTGGCCGTCACTCATCGCAGCGCCGCCGCCTTCGTCGACGCCGAGGCGCAGATGTTCCTGCAGGACAGTCCCATCGGCCCCGGCGACCGGGTGCTGGCCGGACTGTCGGTGGCGTTCGACGCATCGTGCGAGGAGATGTGGCTGGCATGGCGGCACGGCGCCTGCCTGGTTCCCGCGCCGCGATCGCTGGTACGCAGCGGGATGGACCTGGGCCCGTGGCTGGTGACCCGGGATGTGACCGTGGTCTCGACGGTGCCCTCGCTGGCGGCGCTGTGGCCCGCCGAAGCCCTGGAAGCGGTGCGGCTGTTGATCTTTGGCGGTGAGGCGTGCCCGCCGGAGCTCGCCGAGCGATTGGTGGTGGACGGTCGTGAGGTGTGGAACACCTACGGCCCCACCGAAGCCACCGTGGTCGCCTGCGCCGCCCGGCTCGACGGCTCGGGCCCGATCAGCATCGGGTTGCCGCTGCGCGGGTGGGACCTGGCCGTGGTGGACGGTGAAGGCCGGCAGGTCGGCTACGGCGAGACGGGCGAACTGGTGATCGGCGGTGTCGGCCTGGCCCGCTACCTCGATGAGGACAAAGATGCCGAAAAGTATGCTGCGATGCCGACACTCGGGTGGAAGCGGGCGTATCGCAGCGGTGATCTGGTCCGGCTGGAGGCCGATGGACTGTACTTCTGCGGGCGCGCCGACGACCAGGTCAAGGTCGGAGGCCGGCGCATCGAACTCGGTGAGGTGGACTCCGCTCTGGTCAACCTGACCGGGGTGAGCGGTGGCGCGGCCGCGGTCCGGCGGACCGCCGGCGGCACACCGGTGCTGATCGGTTACGTGGTCAGCGCCGACCCGTCCTTCGATATCGCCAAGGCACGCAACGAACTTGCCCAGCACCTGCCCGCACCGCTGGTGCCGCGGCTGGTGCTCATCGAGGAGCTGCCCACCCGCACGTCGGGCAAGGTCGATCGCGATGCGTTGCCGTGGCCACCGCCGGGGACCTCCGACACCGAGGAGGCCCCGGACCTGGCGGGCACGGCGGGCCGGCTGGCCCAGATGTGGCGAGATCTGCTGGGCGCCACGGTCACCGGCGAGGAGGCGGACTTCTTCGCCCTCGGTGGCGGCTCGCTGGCCGCCGCGCAGCTGGTAGCCACTCTGCGGCGGCAATACCCGCAGCTCACCGTCGCCGACCTGTACGACCATCCGCGGCTGGGTTCGCTCGCCGGATTCCTCGACGAACTAGGCCCGCCACCCCAGGTGGACGAGCGAGTGGTCAAGCCGACTCCGCGCCTGACCCAGCTGATCCAGACCGCGTTGACGGTGCCGCTGGCGACGCTGGCGGCGCTGCAGTGGGTTACCTGGCTGGCGTTGGGGAACAACATCGCCCGCGCGCTGCACCTGGTGCCCTGGACTGTCCCGGTGAAGTGGTGGTGGGTGGCGACCGCTTTCGTCCTGTTCGTCACGCCGCTGGGGCGCATGGGCATCGCGGTGCTCTTCGCCCGCCTGCTGCTGCGGAACTTAAGGCCCGGCAGCTACCCGCGGGGCGGCTCGGTGCACCTGCGAGTGTGGCTGGCCGAACGGCTGGCCGAAGCCGGCGGCGCGGAAAACCTGGCCGGGGCACCGTGGCTGGTCTATTACGCACGCGCGCTGGGCGCCGAGATCGGCAAGGGCGTTGACCTGCATTCGGTGCCGCCGGTGACGGGCCTGCTGACCGTCGGCGAGCGCAGTGCGATCGAACCCGAGGTGGACCTGCGCGGACACTGGGTCGACGGCGACGTGTTCCACGTCGGCGCGATCACGATCGGCAATGACGCGACCATCGGTGCCCGCACCACCCTGCTGCCCGGGGCGGTCGTCGGCAAGAACGCCGACGTGGCACCGGGCTCGGGCGTCACCGACAAGATCAAGAACGGCCAGTACTGGAAGGGCTCCCCGGCGGCCAAATCCGGGCGGGTGAATCACCCGTGGCCGGACGAGCGGCCGGCGCGGAAGTCCTACTGGGTGGCCGGTTACGGGGTCACCTCGCTGGTACTGGCCGGGTTGCCGCTGCTTGCCCTGGCGGGGGGCCTGGCCCTCATCGGGTTGGCCGTTCAGCACACCCGCAGCCTGTCTCAGGCAGTGCTGCCCGCACTGCAGTGGACGCCGTTGGCGGCACTGACCGGGTTTGCGACCTACGCGGTGGCGACAGTGCTTGCCGTGCGACTGCTGTCGATCGGACTGCGCGCGGGCTATCACCCGGTGCGCAGCCGCACGGGCTGGCAGCTGTGGACCACCGAACGGCTGATGGACGCGGCACGCACCTACCTCTTCCCGATGTACGCCAGCCTTTTCACCCCGATCTGGCTGCGCATCCTGGGCGCCCGGGTCGGCAAGGGCACCGAGATCTCCACGGTATTGCTCACCCCCAAGTTCGCTGTCATCGAGGACGGAGCCTTCCTGGCCGACGACACCATGGTGGCCTCCTATGAGCTTGGCGGAGGCTGGATCTACGCGGCGGAGACCACCGTGGGACGGCGCGCATTTCTGGGCAATTCGGGCATCACCCAGCCCGGCCGTCGGGTACCCGACGACGGATTGGTCGCGGTGCTGTCGGCGACGCCGCCGAAAGCCAAGCGCGGCTCGTCGTGGTTGGGCAGTCCACCGATGCGACTGCGCCGGCGGCCCGTAGATGCGGATGAGGAGACGACGTACCACCCGCCGACGCGATTGAAGGTGATGCGGGCCGCAGTGGAGATCTGCCGGCTGCTCCCGGTGGTGGTGACGGTCGCGATCGGGGTGGCGGTACTAGGCGTATTGCAAGCACTGACAATCACGTTCGGGATCTGGTGGGCGGCGCTGGGCGGCGGCCTGGTGTTGTTGGCAGCCGGTGCCCTGGCCGGTGTGGTGACGATCGTCGCGAAGTGGACCCTGGTCGGACGGATCAAGGCGAGCGAGTTCCCGCTGTGGTCGTCTTTCGTCTGGCGCAACGAACTCGCCGACACCTTCGTCGAAACCGTTGCGGCACCGTGGTTTGCCCGTGCCGCCAGCGGCACCCCGGTGATGAGTCTGTGGCTGCGAGGCCTGGGCGCCGCCGTCGGCCGTGGCGCGTGGTGTGAAACCTATTGGCTACCCGAGGCCGATCTGGTCGTGCTCGGAGACGGCAGCACGGTCAACCGCGGCTGCGTGGTCCAGACGCATCTGTTCCACGACCGCATCATGCGGATGGACAGCGTCGTGCTGGAATCAGGCGCCACCCTCGGGCCGCACTGCGTGGCGTTGCCCGCCGCCCGGGTGGGCGCCGGCGCATCCGTGGGACCCGCGTCACTGGTGGTGCGGGGCGACGAGGTGCCCGGATCGACCCGCTGGCAGGGCAATCCGGTCAGACCGTGGGTGAGCCGGAAGAAGGCCCGCAAGAGTGCGGCCGACGTGAAGGACGACGCCGCGTGAAGACCCCCGCGAAGAAGGCCGTCCAGCGGGACTGCCTGGACCCCTACCTGCCACAGAACGGCAACTCCGGCTATGTGGTGTCACGCTATGAACTCGACCTGGAGTACAAGGTCGCGATCAATCGGCTCTCGGGAACGGCGACCATCACCGCCGTGACCTCGACCGAACTGGCGGAATTCAGTCTCGATCTCTCCAGCGCACTGTCGGTGTCCAGGGTTTCGGTGAACGGCAAACGCGCCGCTCGGTTCAGTTGCCGCAGCGGTAAGTTGCGCGTCGCATTGACGTCCAAGTTGCCTACCGGCGCCGCGATGTCGGTGGTGGTGCGTTACGGAGGCACTCCCAAACCGCTCCGAACCCTCTGGGGTGCGGTCGGATTCGAGGAGTTGACCGACGGCGCGCTGGTCGCCGGGCAGCCCAACGGCGCCGCATCGTGGTTCCCCTGCAACGACCATCCCAGCGCGAAGGCTGCCTTTCACATTCAGATCAGCACCGAAAGCGCGTACCGGGCGATCGCCAACGGCAAGCTGGTGTCGCGCCGGGCGCGGGCCTCACAGACCGTGTGGACCTATGAACAACCGGAGCCCACGTCCACCTACCTGGTCACGCTGCAGATCGGTGTCTACGAATCGGTCCGGCTGACCAGAACGCCGGTGGCGATCCGCGCAGCGGTGCCCGAACGCCTCCGGGACAATTTCGACCACGATTTCGCGCGGCAGCCCGACATGATGGACCTGTTCGTCGAACTATTCGGGGCCTACCCGCTGGCCGACGGGTACACGGTGGTGGTGACCGACGACGCGCTGGAGATCCCGCTTGAGGCGCAGGGCATTTCGATATTCGGTGCCAATGACTGCAACGGCACCCGGGCCAGCGAAAGGCTGATCGCGCACGAGCTGGCGCACCAGTGGTTCGGCAACTCGGTGACCGCTCGCCGGTGGCGGGACATCTGGCTGCACGAAGGCTTCGCGTCCTACGCCGAGTGGCTGTGGTCGGAACGCAGCGGCGGGCCCTCGGCGGAGGAATGGGCGCGCCGATATCACGCGGAACTTCGGCACAAGGCGCAGGACCTTTTGCTGACCGATCCGGGGCCGCGCCTCATGTTCGACGACCGCGTGTACAAGCGGGGCGCCCTGACCCTGCATGCCCTGCGTGGACATCTCGGCGACGAGAAGTTCTTCACGCTGCTGAGGGAGTGGACCACCCGGTATCGGCACGGCACCGTCGCCACCGACGACTTCACCAGTCTCGCGGCCAACTACACCGGCGAGTCGCTGCGGCCGATGTGGGAGGCGTGGCTGTATTCGACCGAAGTCCCCTGACTACAGGTTGGCCAGGTCGTCCGGCACGTCCACCGCATGCTCCTGCAGGACCTCGAGCGGTACCACCTCCAGAGTGCGGGCGTTGGTACAGGCCAACACCACCGGGGCGGCGCAGCCGTCGTGGTGGGCCCGCAGCCAGTTGCGAGCGGTGACACACCAGCGGTCGCCCGGCAGGAGCCCGGGAAACCGGTACTCGGGCACCGGCGTTGACAGGTCGTTGCCGATGGAGCGCTGATGCTCCAGGAACTCGGCGGTCACGACGGCGCAGATGGTGTGTAAGCCGCGGTCTTCGTCGCCGGTGGAACAGCACCCGTCCCGATAGAAGCCGGTGACCGGCTCGTTGCCGCAAGGCTCCAACGGGCCACCCAGCACGTTGAGTTCAGCCATGGGCCCAGTATCGCGCTTGCGCGGGAAAGTGATGCGAAGTTCGGCGAAGGTGGACCTTTAGACCCCTGACATCCGCGCGCTCAACTGCAAACCGATTCCCACCACACTGTCGGCGGCGGCCACGTCGACATCGGAGTACATCCGCGCGATGTCCCCGATCGCCGAACCGACCCGCATCAACTCCTGCTGGGCGGCCTGGTTCAGCGCGAGCATCTGGGCTGCCTCATTGGTGAACGCCGCCACCGCCTGGGCGGACACCTCTTCGGCGCCGGCGGGCAACAGTGAGGTCAGCACGTTGGCTGCATTCGCACCGGCCTGCATACCCCCGAAAGCATTGTCGGAGATTTGAGAGCCGATGTCGGCGACGGCTGAGCCGATAGTCATGGACTGCATTGGCATCTCCTAGTGTCAGCAACGACAACTGCAGTGATAGTAGCAATTAGAAACTATTTACGTCTAGGAAATTTCGGGGTGAATATGGTGCTGCTGACGGACGTTCAGGCTGGTCACCTTCCTGCGGTAGGTTCAGCGACGTGATACTTACGGGCGCCTTTCTGGCCGATGCAGCCGCCGTGGTCGACAACAAGCTCAATGTGTCGGGCGGAGTGCTGTCCCGCTTTGCGCTCGGACCCGACCGATCTGCCCGATTTATGCTGGTCGTATTGACTCAGGCCGAGCCCGGCAACACCGATCGCACCGTCAAGATCGAGATGCGGCCGCCCACCGACGACGACCCGATCCGGCTGGAGTTCGAGGTGCCGGAAGCCGCGGTCGCGGATTTTCCCGGATTCGCCTTCTTCGAGTTACAGCTCCAGCTTCCCAGCGACGGTCGATGGGTGATGGTGGTGACCGGCGGCACCGGAGCGATCTCGTTGCCGGTTCTGGTCACTGAGTTTGCACCGCCGCCGCCACCGTCGTTCGGGCTGTAATACCTCAGGACAGCGCGGGCACACGCTGTCGGCCCGTAGGAGTCCGGTGAAGTCGGGCCTGAGTCCGTCCTCAGATGCAGTCCGATGCGCCGTCGACGACGAACACCGCACCGGTGGTGTAACTGCTTTGCTCGGTGCACAAGAAGGCTACCGTGGGCGCGATCTCCCCGACCGATCCGAAGCGCTGCAGCGGAATATGCGCCAACTCGGCGTCCACCAGTTCGGTCACCGCATGCATGGGCGCGGTCATCGGGGTGTCGATGGTGCCCGGTGCCACCGCGTTCACCCGGATGCCCAGGGGCGCCCATTTCACCGCGAGGTTTCTAGTGACGCAGATGATTCCGGCCTTGGCCGCACCGTAGCCGGGGACCAGCGGGACGGCGCACAGTGCCGACATCGAGGCCATGTTGACGACGCTGGCTCCGCCGGTGGCCGTCGATGCCTTCAGGGCGCGGCGCATTCCGACGGTCAGCCGATACGGTCCGGTCAGATTGAGCGTCACCGACGCCTCGAACCCGTCCGGCTTCGATTCATCAAGTCCACCAGGAAAATTCGCTCCCGCGTTGTTCACCAGGACGTCGAGTTCGGTGAATCGCCGCGTCAGCGCGTCGACAGACTCGGGATCGGCGATGTGCAACTGGTGATACGTCATGCCGGAGAGGTCTGTGTCGTATTCACCGGCATCGGACTTGGTTCCGGTGATCGTGACCTCGGCGCCGGTGTCCCGGAACAACGTGGCGATCCCGTGGCCGATGCCGCTGGTGGCGCCGGTGATCAGCGCCGAGGTTCCGGTGAAGTCGAAGCTGACCCGCGCGGTCATGAGTTGCTCGCAATCTGGTGCTTGAGCCACGCTGTCTCCCAAAAGTTTTCGCTTTGCGCCAGCAGATCCTCGTGGGCCTGGATGAGCACCTCACGTGCGCCCGGATGGTCACGAGCGACCAGTTCCGCCAGATGGATCGCGTGCAGCGGGCGCCCCGCGCACAAATGTGCCCGGGCGCGATCGATCAGGGCGTCGGCGCCGGCGAGTTCGACGATGTCGGCGGACACTTCATCGAATCTCACCGGATAGAGCTCGGTGGTCGAGCGGTGATGAAACCACCCCGAGTAGTTCTCCCAGATCGCGCGCACGTCCCATGCGACCTTCCCGTAGCCTTGACCCACTTCATGTTCCGTGGGCAGCGTGATCTCGCGCATCAGCGCTACGACGTCCTTGCCGGCGTTCATACCGGCGACTGTCTGATCGTGGATGTACCGAATCGCGTCGCGCAACCGGGTGAGCTCCGCGTCGATCCGATCCGCACCCGCGATCGGTTCGAAATGGCCGGTGACCAACAGCTTCGGCCGTAGCTCACGCACCCGCTCGACCGACGCGATGGCCGTCAGCGCGTCGCGGCACCGGTCGCCGCGGATGGTGACCAGGTTGGGGATGTGTCCGAAGATGGGACCGAACGTGTTCCCGCACAAGCAGATACGCTCCTCGGGAAGCCACACCACCAACGAGTCGGTGGTCTCCCCGCCGGGCACCGAGATCAGCTCCAGCCACCGGGTGCCCACCTGCAGGGTCAGCGTGTCGTCGAAGTCGATGTCGACGACGGGAACGCTCTGGCCGGGCAGCCTTTTGGTGCCCAGACGTTGTTGGATGGCCTGGACGCCGGCGGCCAGGGTGTCTTTGAAAGCGAACGCACTGCGGCTGGCCCGATACGGGATGAGGCGCTCGTTGTCGTCGCGCCACAGTTTCCAATTCGCCTGCGCCACCACAGTGGTATCGGGATCGCGGAAGCTGTCCAGACCGCCGACGTGATCGACGTGACCCTGGGTGAGGATGATGTAGCGCACCGGCGAACGGTCGACCGCGTCGAAGTTGGCCCGGTGCACGGGTCCCTCGAAGCCCATTCCGGTATTGACGATCACCCGGCCTTCGTCGGTGGTCAGCAGGTAGGCGTTCGACAGCCCCGGCGAGCACCAGATGCCGGGGGCGATCTGCTCGGCGTGGTCGGCGGATGCCGGGCGCATGGCATCGGCGCCGGGGCGGCTTCGGTACAACGGTTCGAATGTCACGAGGTCCCCTTCATTCGGCAAGGACGTCGAATCTGTCGAAGTAGAAGTCGAATCGCCCACGGAGTTCGTCGGGCGAGATGCCGAAATGGCGCTGCAGGTCGTAATGGATCCGGCCGTGCATGCCGCGAGGGTTGCCATCCAGGTACTTCTGGAAGTGTCGCCGCACCTTATCGGGTAATTCCGTGCCGGCACGCCGGTAAAGTGCACTCAGCAGCGGCATTTCATTGCCGTTGAGGTGGTGGAAGCTGATGTCGACGCTACGTTCGGCGGGCACCAGATCGCGGTCACGCACGCACGCGCTGAGCAGTCGGTGCACCCGGTCGCTCCAGTAGTCCAGCAGCCAACCCGGGTCGATGCTGTTCCGGCGCAGCCGATCAGAGTAAGCCATCATGGTGATTGCCGACTGGATCACCGCGACGGGATCGCGGTGGGTGAAAGCGACGGTCGCGTCGGGAAAGGTGGCGATCAGCGGCCCGAGTTGCTCGCAGTGCTGCGGGCTCTTGAGTACCCAGGTCTGCGGACCACGCAGGAACGTCAACGCCTGCAGCACTTTTCGCAGGTATCCGTAGTGACGGAACTGGTCCAGCGCAAGGTAGTAGTCCCGCCAGGCCGGCACCCGGGCGTGCCATTCCAGGACGTAGGATGCCAGGTCCAGGTCCAGGATCTCGACTTCCTCCTCGATGGCCTCGGGGAAGCGGTCGTGCATGGCCGCTACCACGGGGGCGCTGACCATGAGCGCGTCGTGTTCCTGCTTGCACCGCGTGTATCGCGGATCCACACCGAAGATGTCCGGGCCTTCACCGCGGGCCGGGATAGGTTCCTGGCTTTCCCAGTAGGGCAGCGCCCGCCGGCGCGGGTCGGCGGCGATGAGGTTCACCAGATGCGTGGTGCCCGAGCGCGGCATACCGACGACGATGATCGGTTTCTCGATCGGGATCGACTCGATCTCGGGGTAACGCTTGATCAGGTCGGTCAGCGACAACCGGTTGCGCAGCAATCGCACCACCCGTTGCCGCAGCGTCGACCGGGAGAGTTGGCGCAACCCGTCGTCGTTGTTGATCGCGGCGACGTGCGCCGCGAGGCGGTCCGTGAAGCCGTTGGTGTCGTCGAGATCTGTGGCGCCGGCGCGGTCGCGGGCCTCGGCGAGCATCGTGTCGATATCGAGTTCGACGTGGCGGCTCTCGGTGAATTCCAGGATCTGCCGCTGGACGTCAGTCAACTGCGGCGACGTCAGGTCGTCGAAGTCGATGACATCATCCACCGACGCCTCCTCGACATTGACTTCGTCGAATATAGCGACCGCCGGAACGGTGCTCGGCAGAAAGGCCTGTCCGGTGCTCGTCGTCACTACCAATGACGTCCCCGGTTGGGAGATCCAGCGCGTCTGCGGCGAAGTCTTAGGTGTCACCGTGCGGTCTCGAAATGCTCTCGCGCAGTTCGGCGCCGGGTTCAAGTCGATGTTCGGTGGCGAGCTGCAGGGTATGACACGACAGATCAGGGGAAGCCGGGCTCACAACCCAATAGGTGTTGACCGAAGTCACACCTTTACATAGGATGCCATTTTGTCCACGTTAGGTGAACTGATCTTGGTTGTCGCAAAGCGCGCGACACGCCGTGATCAGTTGACATACGCCACAGGGCAACCTTGCTAATCTTGTCACAACAAAATGCGGTTGCACGGCTATGCCCAAAATCGGGCAGACCTGTCGTCGGCAGCGAATTGTGTTCTGCGACAACATATTACAATTTCCACCTCAACGATGGCTTAAACGCCAGGCGGGGCTTGATCCTGTCTATGTCGATCCCTGGGATCTCTTCTGTGCGGGCCAGGCCTGCGCGGCCGGGTAGGAAAGTTTCGTTGTGACGCAACAAATCACCTCGCTACGCCACACGTGCGCTCAAGCGGCACCTCGCCGGATACCTCTGGCGACTCATGCTCGCCGACGAAATCCGCACCGCCCGAATGCCTTCGGAAGCGAAGGTAAATGCCTCGTGACAGATAGAGAGGCACCCCACCGGGAAGGTGTGGCGTGTCGAGGCTGGGGTGGTCCTTGCAGGTCAAAGGCTGCTCCCATCCGATGAGCTGGTTCAGCTTTGGGAGTCTCGGGCCTTCTTGCCAACCAACACTGCGAACCCGACGATCATCGCTATCGCCGGTTCATGTTGCGCTTGCCCGACCAGACCCGGTAGGCGATGTAGCCCATCACGACGGCGAGGCCTCCAGTACCGATCAGGCCCAGCGTCGTGCCGTGGGTGCACACATTCAGCACGAACAGGGCTAGGGACAGCGCAGACATCGCTAGGTAGAACGCTCGGCCGTAGGTCTTCACGTCAATCCAGACATTTGCCGGCGGCGTCCAGGCCGTCAGCGACTGCTACCGTACCGACAGCGATTTGACCGAGCGCGGCGGGGATGCCGACGCCGGTCGCACCCTCGGGGACTGCGGTCAAGATCCCAATCATGCCGACCGGGGGTTCCAGGAGCGCTTTCGTCGCGTCGTAGATGCTGCATCCGGGTTTGGCGGCCGCGGGGCTGCCCGGACCGGTCGCGGTGAGCGGCGCCGCCGGCGGTGGGGACGCGGGCATCGGCGGGCCCGGCGTAGGCGGCGCTGGGGGCGCCGTGAGGGCCTGCTCGTACGGCGGAAGGAACGCGGGCTGGGGCGGTGGCGGCGTTCCATCAGAGGTGTCCCACGGCGCAAATGGAGGTGGGTCGCCGCTGTTCTGTGTGAAGTCGACTAACTGGACCCCGTTGCGGTGGGTCGCCGGAGCTTGAGCAGGGTTGGAGATCGGGTTTTGCGCAAAGCTGACGTTGCTGAGACCAGCGGTGGTGGCGGAAAGTTTTCCTGCAACCTTGATCTCTGCCCCGTCGAGCTGTTCTGCGCGCACGCGGATATCCCCGGCGAAAGCTTGCGCCTGAGCCTGTCGAGCGGCCTGCTCTGCGGCCGTAGTGCCAGCACGGGTATCGGTGACCGATAAGTCTTCTTCGATAGTGAATCCCGCGGTCTGGGCGTCCTCAACGGCATAGAGCACTCGTCGTTGGGCAGCGCTGATGTCGCTGGCACCGTTGCGCGCCATCGCTGCTGCTTCGCGCAGCTGGTCGGCTTTTGCGCTAACGATCGGCAGGTCGGCGCTGGTCCGTTCCCGTAGCGCGTCGCCCCCGGCGCCGTTCCAGGCGATGCCATAGGACTGGTTACGCATCCGCAGGAAGACGTCTTCCCACTGATCGGCGGTTTTCGTCCAGTAGATGGCTGCCTCGATGAGGTGCTCGGTGCTCCATGCCTGGATTTGCGACAACGTGGCCGGCATCTATACCACCCTCACCTGCGCCACGGCGGCCATCTCGCCTGCGGCGCTGGCCTCTTGGTTGGCGTACCCTGCGGCTGCTGTGGCCACCGCGGCAGCCGCAGCCTGAGTTCGGGTGGCCAAGGCCGCCGCCGCGCCGCCAATTCCTGCGTCGATACCAATCACCGCCGCCGTGGTGGCTTGGAATGGATGGCCCGGTGCCGGCGGCGTCGTTCCGGTGGCGAGTTGAGCGCCGAGGCCCTGCCATTGGCTGGCCGTGACCCCCAGCTGACCAAGTACGACCTGCAATTCATCTGATCCCACCCGCGCGAGTCTAAATCGAGACCACTTGGAGGGCTACTTCGGCCGATCCGCCTATCCCGCGACTCAAACCGCCGAAGAAGACACCACTTACGAGAAATACCGCGGGCGAGAGCGGGCGGGTGTGGATGGTCCAGGTTGTGCCGTCCCACCAAGCGCCAGTAGTGCGGATCTTTGGGGTCCACGGGGATGACCAAGAACCTGGCCGAGAGCCGTAAAGAAGCGATGGCCCGGCTGATCAACGAGGCACGCGCCAAGGGCGGCAACGCCATCGTCGCAATGCGCTTCGACACGACCGAGCTCGGCGACGTCTGGACGGAGATCTGCGCCTACGGGACGGCGGTGCAGGCCGTGCCCGTTACCGACGGGGCCCGCTGCACCGCTTCGCAGCTGGGCTACGGCACCGGCGGGCCGCAGCCGCAGCAATAGCCGGAAGGCCCCTCGGCAGTGCTTGTCTGGGCCGGAGCGGTAGTTTCACCAGGTGATAGTCGGAGCCTTCCTGGCCGAAGCCGCTGTGGCGTCGGACAACAAACTCAACGTCACGGGTGGTGTGCTCTTCAGGTTCGCCGTCGAGGCGGATCGGCTGGCCCAGTTCCTGCTCGTCGTCCTGACCCAGTCAGAGACCGGCAGCATCGAGCGGCGCATCGACGTCGAGATCAGGCCGCCGACCGACGACGAGCCGCTGAACATCGAGTTCGAATTGCCCGAGGCGGCGACGACCGCCGAACTCGGGTTCGCCATTTTCCCGATCGAAGTCACGCTGCCCGTCGACGGCCGCTGGGTCCTGGTGGTGACCGGCGGTGCCGGCATGATCTCGCTCCCGCTGATCGTGAGTGGTTAGGAAAGGCGATGGGTACGCCGAATCCGCCGGAAAATCCCGACGAGCAGCCGTGGGCTCAGCCGCATGGCTACCAGCCGCCTCAGTATCCGCCGATCCCGCCCGGCCCACCGGTCCCGCCTGTCCCGCAGTACCCCGGGTATGGGGGCTACCCGATGGATCCGCAGGCGCCGTTCGGGCGTGATCCCGCTACCGGCATGCCGCTGTCGGACAAGTCCGCGACGACTGCCGGTCTGCTGCAGCTGTTCTTTGGCGCGTTCGGCGTCGGCCGCTTTTATCTCGAGTCCACCCAGATCGCGGTGATTCAGCTGTGCCTCGGTCTATCCGGTTTGATCTTCACCGTGTTCTGCATCATCGGTCTGCCGGTGCTGCTCGGCGTTGGTATCTGGGGTTTCATCGACGGGATCATGATCCTGACCGGAAGCGTCACCGACAGCTACGGCCGCAAGCTGCGCTAGCACGCCAATCCCGAAAGTGACGGCGGGATAACAATTTCCACTCTCAAATTGTCGCGGCCCGGTATGCCGCGAAGTGTGCGACGGGTGCAGTATTTACCGTCGCGTGGTGCATCGCCGAACCGCTTTGAAGCTCCCGCTGGTGCTGGCGGCCGCCACGGCACTGAGCCGGACGCCGCGCGCGTCCGCCGAGGCGGGCCGCTGGCCGGCCGACCGTGCGCACAACTGGTATCAGGCGCAGGGCTGGCTGGTGGGTGTCAACTACGTCACCTCGACGGCCATCAATCAATTGGAGATGTTCCAGGCCGGTACTTACGATCCGCGCCGCATCGACAACGAACTGGGGGTGGCCCGGTTTCACGGGTTCAACACGGTGCGGGTGTTTCTCCATGATCAGCTCTGGGCTGCCGACCGGCAGGGTTTCCAGACCCGGCTGGCGCAGTT
This sequence comes from Mycobacterium sp. ML4, assembly GCF_054515735.1. Taxonomy (NCBI): domain Bacteria; kingdom Bacillati; phylum Actinomycetota; class Actinomycetes; order Mycobacteriales; family Mycobacteriaceae; genus Mycobacterium; species Mycobacterium sp. ML4. The sequence goes on along the minus strand of NZ_JBTNSY010000007.1, from coordinate 79,176 downwards.
CGTCGGAATCGCCGCTCGTCACGGCATCAAGCCGCTGTTCGTGCTGTTCGACTCCTGCTGGGACCCGTTCCCCCGGATCGGTCAGCAGCGCGCGCCCAGGCCAGGAGTGCACAACTCCGGGTGGGTGCAGGCGCCCGGCGCCGAACACATCGATGACCGCCGCTACATCGGCATCATGAACGAGTACGTCACCGGGGTGTTGAGCCAATTCCGCAACGACGATCGCGTGCTGGGCTGGGACTTGTGGAACGAGCCGGACAATCCCGCCCGCGAATACCGGAAAGTGGAACGGAAAGACAAACTCTCTCAGGTGGCGGCCTTGCTGCCTCAGGTGTTTCGCTGGGCGCGTGCGGTGGATCCGGTACAACCGCTGACAAGTGGTGTGTGGCAGGGCAATTGGGGTGATGCCGGGTCGCGCAGCGCCATCGCCGGCATCCAGCTGGACAACGCCGACGTGATCACATTTCACAGTTACGCCCCGCCGGGTGAGTTCGAGGGACGCATCGGGGAACTGGCGCCACTGGGGCGCCCGATCATCTGCACCGAATACCTGGCCCGATCACTGGGCAGCACGGTGGAGGGGATCCTGCCGATTGCCCGGCGACACAACGTCGGTGCGATCAACTGGGGACTGGTCGCGGGCAAAACTCAGACCTATTACCCGTGGACCTCGTGGAACCGCCCGGCGACGACGCCGCCCAAACAGTGGTTTGCCGACCTGTTGCAACCCGACGGGCGGCCGTTCGCGGACGGCGAGATGAAGACGATCCGTGCGCTGGCCACCGGGCGGGACCAGGACTGATCAGCCAGGAAGGTCCAGCGGTCGGAGCGGCAGAGGTGCCCAACGCCGAGGAAGGACACCCCCGGTGGTTACGTGGCCAACGCGCCCGGGGCCACGATCAAGGGAACCCCGGCATGTTCGTAACGTCGCGCAGCCAGTGGAAACGAGCGAACGCGGTCGCCGACGGGGCATCCACGGCGGTCACGTCTGCGACCGAGGGACCATCACGCTAGGGCACAACATCATTTGCCGACTGTCGCAGAAAGACTACGCATCTCATTGCGACCGGTTGTTACACACGTGTGTACATGACGCCGATCGGAAGATATGCTTTCAGCCATTGATGCGCCGGATGATCGGCGAGCCTCTTCGTTTCTCAAGGGACGAGCGTCATGGTCGAGTCGAAAGCCGCCCGATGGTTCGCCGTCCATGCATGGGTATCGGCGGGGGGCCGAACCTACCAGTCGATAGTAGCTACTCAATCCGAAGTTCGCCGCGGCGAAAGGACGGCCAATGACGTATCCCATGTTGCCTCCGGAGATCAATTCGGCGCTCTTGCACACCGGTGCCGGATCCGCGCCGATGTTGGCCGCGGCGACGGCGTGGAGCGGGTTGGCCGACGAATTGCGATCGGCAGCAACCTCATTCGCCACTATTACCTCCAACCTGGCTAGTGAGGCGTGGCAGGGCGCAGCTGCGGCAAAGATGACCGAGGCGGCCGCGCCGTACGCCGCTTTCCTCGCTGCGGCGGCCACTCATTCCGAGGGAGCAGCCAGTGGAGCTGCAGCGGTCGCGGCGGCGTTCGAGTCCGCTCAAGCTGCGACTGTGCAACCGGCTCTGGTCGCGGTGAACCGGGCTGTCACCGCTACGTTGGCCAGGTTCAACTTCTTCGGTTTCAACATCCCGGCGATTGCGGCCATGGAGGCCGCGTATGAACAGATGTGGGCTCAGGACGTGGCGGCGATGTTCGCTTATCACGTCGGCGTTTCGCAGGCCTGGTCGCAACTGTGCCCCATTGCGCAATTGCTGCGCGGTTTGCCGGGAATGCCTAAGTCACCACCGGCAACGCCGGCACCCGTGACGCCACCGCCAACCACGACGCCACCACCGTCGCCGACCCCCCCACCGAGACCCACGCCCACCCCGACACCCACACCCACACCCAGACCAACCCCGAACCCGAGACCGACACCCACCCCGACACCCACACCTAGACCAACCCCAAACCCCAGACCGACACCCACGCCCGCACCCACCCCGAATCCCAGACCGATCCCGCGGCAGCCCTGGATTCCCGGCTTAGAGCCGTCGCAACCGGGGTCAAATCCCCGGTGGAGTGTAGGGCCGGGAGTCAGGTTCTAGACCTGTAGATGTGGGATCGAGTTCAGTTGTTCGCGTCGCAACTGGGTGGATCGGCATCCGGCGGCCGCGGTGTTATTCGCATTGCCAGCCGGATTCACGTTGGTGAGTGTGATCCTCGCCTACCCGTGGTTCTTCGTGCCGCTACTAATCGTCGCTGCGGTGTGGTGGGTGGATCGCAGGAACCGGCACCGCACCGCGGTCGCCGCCCGTGCGGACTACGAACATTGCGAACTCACCGCCCGAGCGACCTTCAGCCACCCACCGATACGGCTCAAACCGTCGATGCGACCGCTGCGGCCACGCGGTGCCGATCACTGGTCGACCCACCCAACCACTTCGTATAACGATGAGCTGACTAGTCAGAAGATGCGCAAGCCCCACATGTCGGCGATCGCCTTCAGATCGGGATCGTTGATCTCAATCGCGCGCCGGCTCACTTCGACGATCGGTGTTTCTTGGAAGACAGCCCAGCATTCCTCGTCTGGAAGCACGCGTGACATATACCTTATGCCGGAATACTTTGGGCCGTCGGCGTCTTCGGCCCAGTATGCCCAGCTCGACGCTGCCCGCGTGATCAAGCGGTTCGCGCCCCGCACATTGCCTACATCGAGCGTTTCGACGCCCAAATCGGCCAGTTCGCCAGCCATTCTAGCGTTGAGGTATTCGTGCGTAACTGGATGATCAATATCGAGGAAGGGCAGCGCGTCCGCAATGCTCGCGGCGACGATGGTGCGCTGAGCGCGCCAATCCTGCGGAACGCCACCACAAGTCACGAACCCCGCGTCCTCCTGGTCTAGAAGCTCACGCATCTTGGGGGTTGGCCTGAACCTAGCGACAGTTTCTGCGAAGCATCCCTTAACGTTAGTGCCACAGTAGATAACCCCGCCCGCCAACAACGTCGAACCTGTTGCCGGCCCGAGTCGCCAATGCGTCTTCAGCAGCTATCCTGCTCGGCCTGAGTGGGTCACCCGACCGGCCAACTCGATAGACCGGCCTTGATGGGGCAACCACCAAGGCCGGTCCTCGCAGATGCGTCTCCGCCACCGTTACCGATTACCTGCCTATCCCCCCGCGATGAATGCCCTTGCGGCGGCCATCGTCCCGCGGAAGTCGCCCGCAGCAATGGACTCTGCAGGTGACTCATCGTCGAGCTGTGGGTTCATTCCCATGAACCACGCCCGCACGGTGTGGTTGGCCTCGACATCGTGAATTAGGTTGAATATCTGGTAGGCGGCTCGAAGGCGCTTCTCTGCATCCTCCCGGGGATGGTCTCCCTTGATGTATCTGCCGACGGTGCGCTTGTCCACGTTGGCGATGAACGCGGTGAGTGTTGGTCCAAGGTTGTCAGACAGGAACTGGGCGATCTCGGCAGTACCGGTTTTGACCGCGGCGGTGTGAGCCGCTTGCGTCTTCGACCGAGTGACCACCTTTGCCTTCGCCATCTTCTTCACCCTTTCTACACTAAATTATCCACAGACATGTCCCCAGCTTGTCTGTGATATATGGTGTCAATTGTCCCCTCGATGTGCAGCATGCCAGCTACCGCTGACACTGGCCACCGCCTACTCCAAAGGCAATTTCGCCTGATCAGCCTGCTGTCGGCGAAGATTGCCCGGCAGCACTACTAACCCTCCCCAGTCCGGGATAGTTGCGCCACGCCGCAAACAGGGGCTTGCGCGGGGCCGCGCAGCACCGATGATGCATCGAGTTATTCTCATGTGACGCAGGTCACAAATTCGGTTTTGCTCAGCCGTCCGCACACGGCGTGTCGCCGGGTGATGTCGTCGTCCCCGTTGCCGGACCCCATGGCATCCACCCCCGCCCGGGTAAGTGCGGACGCCGTGGGGTTCTGTGGCTCGGGTTGAGCCTGAGTCTGGGGATCTGGCGGCACGTGATTTCACACGACAGAGTTGCCATTGAACAGCGGACCGATGAATCTGGGTAAACCGGTTGAGTGGCAACGGATTTACTGCTGCGGCCGTTGGTCTCGGTAGAACTGTAGTCGGCATGCCTCCGAGCACCACTTGCGCCGACCGTATACCGGCGTGCCGAAACGCGGGCACGAGCCCGGCCGCGACTTAACCCGTACGGAACCCGTAGGCGCCTCATTTGATGAGTGCTGCCGCCCGCCAGAGCCCACATCCGAATCATGTTGCGCTGCAGCAGCTTCGGTAGCACCGTTTCTTCGGGAAGCGTACAGACCACTTTTCGCCGAACCTCTCACCGTCGTGGAGTTAGGCATTGGACCCAACGTCACGACAACCATCCGGACGCCCGGTCAAGTAGTTGTTGAGTCGTCCGAGTTGAGTCCCGATGGCAACGATAAGTAAGCACGAGACGACCTCTAGCGTAACGCTTTATCGGGTCCGCTATCGGACGCCGGATCATCGCCAGACTGACAAGCGCGGCTTTCGAACCAAGAAGGCGGCCGAGGCGATCGCCAACACGGTCGAGGTGAAGAAGCCTACGGGTGAGTTCATTCCGGAGACTGCTGGTCGGATCACGGTTGCCGAGCTGGCGCAGGACTGGTTGACGCGCAAGGAACAGGCCACCGCGGTGTCGAACTACCGCATGATCGAGTCGGCGTGGCGTGTGCACGTCAAACCGAAGTGGGGCCGTTGGCAGGTGGCCAAGGTCACCGTGCCCGACATCGAGTCGTGGGTGGCGCAGATGGTCCGTGACGGCAGTGGCGCTACCACAGTCCTGCGTGCACACGGGGTCCTGTCGGGGATCTTGGCTGATGCGGTGAAGGCCAAGCGGTTGGCGGTCAACCCGGCTCGAGGTATCGACGGTCTGCCACGCAAAACCACCCGCCGGCACATCTACCTGTCGGCCGTTGACGTGCACCGGCTCGCTGCCGAGGCGGGGGAGCACCAGCCGCTGGGTACACCTTGGCGTTCTGCGGGCTGCGGTGGGGTGAGGCGATCGCACTGCGCGTACGCGATGTCGAGTTCCTGAAACGGCGTCTGGTCGTTTCAGATAACGCCGTACAGCTTGGCGTCGACCACGCCGTGGGCCAGACCAAGGGACGCCGGGTGCGCTCGGTGCCGGTACCGTCGTTCGTCCTCGACCAGCTATCGCCGCTGTGCAAGGACAAGGAGCCCGGTGCGCTGGTATTCGGGGGCCCGGACGGGAAGTACCTGCCGCGGCCGTAGTCGACGCGCGGGTGGTTCGCCGGCGCGGTGAAACGGTCGAACGTCCAGGCGATCACTCCGCACGACTTGCGGCATACCGCGGCGAGCCTGGCCGTCTCGGCCGGGGTCAACGTTCTGGCGCTGCAACGGATGCTCGGACACAGGTCCGCGAAGGTCACTCTGGACACCTACGCGGACCTGTTCGATACCGATCTCGATGCAGTTGCGGTCACTCTCCACAAGTCCTATTCACTCGAAAATGTGGGCTCGAGAATGTGGGCAAAGCGTGGGCACAGAGTGCGCACGCCGCTGGCCAGCAAAGAGAAAAATAGCCCCTTACCTTGGGCGCAGGGTCCAGGGCTTTGGCGGTGGCGGAGGGATTTGAACCCTCGGACGGTTTTAGCCGTCACACGCTTTCGAGGCGTGCTCCTTAGGCCGCTCGGACACGCCACCGCCGAGCAGCTTACCCAACCGACCGCCCCTCACCCCAATCGCTGCCGGGCGAAGAACTCCTCGAGCGGCGCGGCGCACTCGGCGGCCAGGACGCCGCCGCGGACTTCGGGGCGATGGTTGAGCCGGCGGTCGCGCACCACGTCCCACAGTGAGCCGACCGCTCCGGTTTTGGGTTCCCAGGCCCCGAACACCAAACGGGCCACCCGGGCCAGCACCAATGCCCCGGCGCACATGGTGCACGGCTCGACGGTGACCGCGATCGTCGCGCCTTCCAGCCGCCACCCGTCGCCCAGCCTCACGGCAGCTGCCCGCAACGCCAGGATCTCCGCATGTGCAGTCGGATCGCCGAACGCTTCCCGGGCATTGACCGCCCGAGTCAACTCGATGCCGTCGGGGCCGACGACGACGGCACCGATCGGCACATCACGCGGTCCGGCGGTGCCGGCGACCGCGAGCGCCGCGCGGATCAGCTCCTCGTCAGAGTCGGTCACCGACCCCGCCTGATGGGCGGCGACCCGCTGCGGCCGGCCCCGTGCGTGCGATCGCCACGGCTGCGCTCGCGGTCACCGACCGAGGCGGTCGATCACCGCCGCCAACTGCTCGGCGAATCCCATCTCGCGAGCGATGCGGCCGAGTTGTTCATCGGCGTACAGATCGCTCTCGTCGAGGATGACGCCCAGCACCGCCTCCGGCAACCCGATATCGGACAACAATCCCAGATCGCCTTCCTCGAACGGATCGGCGTCCTCGAGGTCTTCGGGATCGATCTCGGCATCCAGGCTGTCCAGCACCTCGGCCGCGATATCGTAATCCAGCGCGGCGGTGGCATCCGAGAGGAACAGCCGCGTCCCCGAAGGCGCCGGACGCACGATGACGAAGAATTCGTCGTCGACGTCCAACAGGCCGAAGACCGCGCCCGCGCTGCGCAACTCCCGCAGTTCGGTCTCGGCGGCCGACAAACTGGTCAACGCCTTGGGGCCCAGCGGCGCGCAGCGCCATTTGCCCTCTTCGCGCACGACCGCCACGCCGAAGCCGTCGGGCGTGTCCGTGGACGGGCCTGCTGCTGAAGCCCGTTGTGCTCCCATGGCCGCCTACGCTAGTCCCTGACCAGGCCGGTGGCCAGATGAAGCCACACCGAGCGACCAGTTACAGCGCCGCACGTGGAGAAAGAACGGGGGCAACAGTCCCGGCCGGCGCCGATCAGTGTGGGTAGGCGGTTTGGGTGTTGGCGTCCTGGCACATCTCGGAGACGATCAGCCAGGAGCCACTGGGCTGGCGGTGGAGGACTCGCAGGGAGTAGTTGTCGCGGTCCATCGTGCCGCCGCCGACGAGACCCTGCCCCTTTGACCACCCTTGAAGCTGGTTTGGGGGGCGCCGGCGAGTTCACCGCGGTTGAAGTTTGCGTCCTAGAAGAGGCCGCGCAGGTACTCCACGATTCTCGCGGCGCCCATGTTGACCGTGCCGAAGGCGTTCACCCAGTCCGCATCCGCAGAGTAGAGGTCGTTGAGTGGCTCGGCGTCTCGGTCGTCGAACGCCTTGCGAAGGGTGAGCAGTGTCTTGCCGATCGCTTGTTAGTCGGCCTGCGGCAGAGCTGAGAACTCAGTCATCCGGCGATGATAAGAAACGGGACGCCCGGGTGGGCGACTCGTGGGCCGGATGGTCGAGTTGGCGCTCGGTTCCGGGTCCGGGCGACCCGTTGCCGCACGACCTGTGTCAACCTTGGACCGTGGGGAAGACACCGGTGTGTGTGCTCGGGCTGGGTCTGATCGGTGGTTCGATCATGCGGGCCGCCGTCGGGGCGGGCCGCGAAGTCTTCGGCTACAACCGCTCGGTTGAAGGCGCCCACGGCGCCCGGTCCGACGGCTTCGACGCCTCCACCGACCTCAGCGAGACACTGGCCCGCGCGGCCACGAGCAACGCACTGATCGTGCTGGCCGTGCCGATGCCGGCTTTACCCAGCATGCTGGCTTACGTCTGCGAATCGGCTCCCGACTGTCCGCTGACCGACGTCACCAGCGTCAAGAAGGCAGTGCTCGACGAGGTCGTCGCGGCCGGGATGTTGTCGCGCTTCGTCGGTGGCCATCCGATGACCGGCACCGCGCATTCGGGGTGGACAGCCGGCCACGGCGGATTGTTCAACCGGGCACCCTGGGTGGTCAGCGTCGACGACCACGTCGACCCGCACGTCTGGTCGATGGTGGTCGAGCTGGCCCTGGACTGTGGAGCGGTGGTGGTGCCCGCCAAGTCCGACGAGCACGACGCCGCCGCCGCGGCCATCTCGCACCTGCCGCACCTGCTCGCCGAGGCGCTGGCCATCACCGCCGCCGAGGTGCCGCTGGCGTTCGCGCTGGCCGCGGGTTCTTTCCGGGACGCCACGCGGGTTGCGGGCACGGCACCCGATCTGGTGCGGGCGATGTGCGAGGCCAACACCGGCCAGCTGACCCCGGCCACCGACCGGATCATCGAACTGCTGGTCCGGGCCCGCGATTCGCTTGCACGCAACGGCTCGGTGGCCGATCTGGTCGACGAGGGCCACGCCGCACGCACCCGCTACGAAAGCTTCCCGCGCTCGGACATCGTCACCGTGATCGTAGGGGCGGACGGGTGGCGCCAGCAGCTGGCCGCGGCCGGACGGGCCGGCGGTGTCATCAGATCCGCTCTGCCAGTCCTGGATAGTCGACGATGAATCCGTCGACGTCCACGGTCACCGTCGTGTCGGCCACCGGTGACCGGAGCTTGATCGCGTCCAGCCGGCCCTCGCTGGTGTAGCTCACCGTGGCCGCGTCGACCGTCATCGCCGGCACATTGACATAGACCATCGGCAGCACGACGGACTCGGCGCGCTCATGGATGCCCAGCCTCCGAATCGGCAGCGCGTTGAAGAACGGGCTGAACACCAGGTCGACGTCCAGGGCACCGTTGTATGCCGAGCGCCGCTCACCCTGGTGGTCGGTGATCAACCACATGTTCTCTTCGTCACGGGCGATCGCGAGCTGACGTTCCCGCTCGGCCAACGTGACGGTCAACCCGAACCTCTTGGTGGCCCCGGTCTCGTCGGTCTGCAGCTCGTAGAAAGCACCGAACGCCGGGTTGGTTGCACTGGCCGCGGCCACGATGCGGCCATTTGCTCTGATTCTCTTGCCGGACAACTGGATGCGTACAGATTCCATGCGCGAGATGTCCTGTGCGCGCCAGGTCAGCATCTGCGGCCAGGGGCTCGGAGTCGGATCAGAGGAAGCTGCGGTCACGTCTCTACCGTAAAACGTGTTGGTCAACCGCGGCGGGTTTGTCGCCAACTACCCCGCCACACCGACGAATGCGCCTGCTCAGTCGCCCGCTGCCCGGTGCCGAAACCCACACTGCCGAGGCCATCAGCCCGTCCAGAACCAGCGCCAGCACCGCCACCATCAGCGCACCGACCAACGCGATGTGGAATCGGCGCTCCTTGATCCCGTCGATCAGATAACGGCCGAGTCCGCCCAGGCTGGCGTAGGCGGCCACCGTCGCGGTCGCCACCACCTGCAGCGTCGCGTTACGCACACCGCCCAGGATGAGGGGCAGCGCGTTAGGCACCTCCACCCGCAGCAGCACCTGATGCTCGGCCATGCCCACGGCACGCGCCGCGTCGACCACCAATGGGTCCACGTTGGCGATTCCCGCGTACGTGCCGGCCAGCACAGCCGGGATGCCGAGCAGCATCAGCGCCACGATCGGCGGCCCGAGCCCCAGCCCATACACCAGCACGCCCAGCAAAAGCACACCCAGCGTCGGCAGGGCGCGCAGCCCGTTGACCGTGCCCACCACCAGCAATTGACCGCGGCCGGTGTGCCCGATGATCAGTCCCACCGGGACGGCGATGACGGCTGAGGCCACCACGGCCAGCGCGGTGTATCCGAGGTGCTCACACGCGCGAGCCGCCAGCCCGTCGGGGCCGGTCCAGTTGTCCGCGGTGGTTAGGAAGGACAGTGCCTGCGCGATGAAGTTCATCGGGCACCGCCCACGATCGGGGACCGGATCCGGCGGCCGTGCTCCCATGGGGTGGCCAGTCGGCCGGCCACGCTGATCAGGGTGTCGATAACGATCGCCAGTGTGAACATCGCGATGATGCCCGCGATGATCTGCTCGCTCTTGTTCATTTGGAATCCGGCGGTAAACCAGCTGCCCAGGCCGCCGATCCCGATCACCGAACCGACCGACACCATCGCGATGTTGGTCACCACTACCACCCGCAGACCGGCGACCAGCACCGGGAGAGACAGGGGCAGGTCGACCTTCAGCATCCGGGCCAGCGGCCCGTAGCCGAGGGCGGTGGCCGCCTCACGCAGTTGCGCCGGAACCGCATCCAGAGCTTCCAGAACCGCCCGGACCATCAACGCGGTGGTGTAGGCGCTCAGCGCAACGATCACGTTGGTCTCGTCGAGAATGCGGGTCCCGATGATCAGCGGCAGCACCACGAAAAGCGCCAACGACGGAATCGTGAAGATCACGCTCGCGGTCACCGTCGTCAACCGACGGGCCAGCGGGGCTCTGTGCACCAGCAGACCGAGCGGCACCGCGATCGCCAGGCCGATCGCCACCGGAACCAGGGACAACCTCACATGGATGACGGTCAGTGCCCACGCGGTGCCCAGATGCGCCAACAGATAGTGCATTACGCCCGCCCTAGATCCGTCTGCGAGCCTGGGCCGTCGCGAACACATCGGTGGCCAGCACACCGCCCACGACCTTCTCCGCCCGATCCACCGCGACGCCCACCGACGCCGGCGACGACAGGGCCGCATCCAGAGCCTGACTCAGGTTCCCGTCGGTGTGGAACACCGAACCCACCGACGCCAGGGCCTCCGTCAGCGGCTGGCCACCACGGTGCCGGCGCAGTCCGTCGGCGTCGATCCAGCCCACCGGTGCGCCCGCATCGTCGACGACCAACGCCCAGCCTTGCGGAACCGCGGCACTCAGCAGATCACTGGCCGGGATGCTCGTGATCTCATGCAGCGGCAGGCCGGCCGCGTCGACGAGTTGCAACCACCGGTAGCCGCGGCCCAGGCCGATGAAGTTCGCCACGAAATCGTTCGCCGGACGCGCGAGCAGTTGTGCCGGCTCGTCGTACTGTTGCAGAACTCCGCCCGGCCCGAACACCGCTACCCGGTCGGCCAGCCGCAGAGCCTCGTCGATGTCGTGCGTGACGAACACCACCGTTTTGCGCAATTCGCTTTGCAGCCGCAGTATTTCGTTCTGCAGTGTGTGCCGGACGACTGGGTCGACGGCCGAGAAGGCCTCGTCCATCAACAGGATCGGCGGATCTGCGGCCAGCGCCCGCGCCACTCCCACGCGCTGCTGCTCACCACCGGACAGTTGCGCGGGATAGCGCGACGCGAGCTTCGGATTCAACCCGACGCGTTCGAGTACCTGATAGGCAGCGGTGCGAGCGGCCCGCCGGGACTGACCGCGCAGTACCGGTACCGTGGCGACGTTGTCGATAACCCGTTGGTGCGGCATCAGACCGGCGTTCTGAATGACATAGCCGATGCCACGCCGCAGCTGCACCGGGTTGACGGTCGATACGTCCCTGCCGTCGACGGTGAGGGTTCCCGATGAAGGGTCGACCATCCGGTTGATCATTCGCAACGCAGTGGTTTTGCCGCACCCCGACGAGCCGACGAAGACGGTCAGCTTGCCTTCAGGCACATCGAGACTCAGGTGGTCGACGGCCGTGGCGCCCCCGGCGAACACCTTGCTGACGTTGTCGAAGGTGATCACGTTATTGCTCGATCGGATGGTCGAAGCCGTTGTCGCGCACCCATTTCCGAGCGGCTTGGTCGGGGTCGGCGCCGTCGTTGCCGGCTACCATTGCATTGAGTCCCGCGATGGCTGCGGTGGTCAATTTGGCCGACACCGCGTCCAACACGGCCTTGACGCGATCCGACTTCTTCTGCGAACTGATCAGCGGCACTATGTTGCCCGCCAAGAAATTGTGCTCAGGATCTTCGAGCGCCACCAGATGGTTCTGCACGACCGCCGGCGAGGTGCTGAAAATGTTTGCGGCGTTGGCTGTTCCGTCGACCAGAGCACGTACCGTCACCGGGCCGCCACCGTCGTTGATGGTCATGAAGTTGCCCGCGGCGATGTCGAGCCCGTACTTCTGCTTGAGGCCGATCAGACCGGACGGGCGGGTCGCGAATGCCGACGGCGCGGCGAACTTCACCTCCGCGGAATGCGCGGCCAGATCGCCGATGGTCTTGAGGCTCCACTTTGCTGCGGTCGCGGCCGTCACCGTGACGGTGTCGGTGTCCGACGCCGGCGACGGGGTCAGAATCGACAGGTCGCCGGGCAGTCGCTGGTAGAGCCGCAACTCGACCGCGTCCAGGACCGTGGCTTTGGAGCCCGGTTCGAAGTAGAGCAGCAGGTTGCCGATGTACTCCGGCACCAGGTCGATGGAATGGTCCTTCAGCGCCGGGATGTAGGTCTCACGGCTACCGATGCCCATCCTGCGTCCGACGTCGAAGCCGTTGGCGTGGAGTGCCTGCGCGTAGATCTCGGCGACGATCTGCGATTCCGGAAAGTCGCCCGATCCGACCACGATGGACCTCGGGCCGCCGGGGCCGGACCCGAACGGGTCGGGATTGCCGCAGGCCGCGACCGGCCACAGCGCCAGCCATGCCGCTGCGGCCAGTGTCGCCCGCCGCAGCATCTTCACCTAGCCGACATTACGTGTCCGCGACGTCACCGCAGCCGGGCACGCGAGGAGTTTTCCCGCGGTTTGGTTTCATTCGGTGCGGGATGGGTCAAGATGAATGTATGACCAGCAATCCCCCTGGCGCGCTTCCGCCCGATCAGCCTCACGCTGATCAGCCCGCCGCCCGCCGATCCGCGCCGGCACAGTCCCGTCCGTTACCCAAGGACAAGGCGTCCGCATTCACCCGGGCCGGTGCGCTGTGGTCGTCGCTGATCGTCGGCTTCCTGATCCTGATCCTGCTGCTCGTCTTCATCACGCAGAACACCGCGTCCACCGCATTCACTTTCCTGGGCTGGCACTGGACGCTCCCGCTGGGTGTGGCGATACTGCTGGCCGCCGTGGTCGGTGGCCTGATCACCGTCGCCGTCGGTACCGCTCGGATCGTTCAGCTGCGCCGCGCGGCGAAGAAGAATCTGACCGCCGCCGTCCGCTAGGTCAGCTTGGCGATCTCGGCGAGTCCGCGGGAGATCAGCGGCGCCACTACGTCGGTAGCGTCGTCGGACGCTTCCTGCTCATCGGCCTGCTCCGCCATGCGCCGGCGGAAATCGATCCCCGCGGCGATGATCGCGAGCTTGAAGTACGCCAGCGCCAGGTAGAACTCCCACTGGCCCAGCGGCTGACCGGACACCAGGGAGTACCGGTCGGCCAGCTCGTCGGCGGTGGGCAGCAGCGGCGACGTCCAGGCGGCCTGGGTGTCGATGATCAGGTCCAGCGCCGGGTCGCGATAGACACACATCAACGCCGCGTCGCTGATCGGATCGCCTAGAGTCGACAGCTCCCAGTCGACGACCGCACGCACGAGGGTGGGGTCGTCGGAGTCCAGGATGGTGTTGTCGATGCGATAGTCGCCGTGCACGATCGACGTCCGGCTCTGCTTCGGAATCGCCTGCTGCAGCGCAGAATGCAACCGTGCGACGTCGTCGTCGCGGCGGTCCTCGGGTAACCGCACCAGCTCCCACTGCGAGCCCCACCGGCGCACCTGGCGCTCCAAGTACCCGTCGGGTTTGCCGAAGTCACTGAGCCCGACGGCGGCGGGGTCGATGGCGTGTAAGTCGACGAGCACCCGGATCAGCGAGTCAACGCAGCCATCGATGGCGCGCCGGCCCAGTGATTCCAGCTCAGCACGCCGGCGGATGACTTGTCCGGCAACGAATTCGACGATCTGGAACGGAGCGCCCAACACCGTGTCGTCCTCACACAGGGCGATCGTGCGAGCCACGGGCACCGCCGTGTCCTGCAGCGCGGCCACCACTTTGAACTCGCGGGCCATGTCGTGCGCGGAGGGCGTCAAGCCGTGCAACGGCGGCCGGCGAACCACCCAGCTCGTAGCATCGTCGTACACGCGGAAGGTCAGATTCGAGCGTCCGCCGGAGATGAACTCGCCGCGCAACTCGCCGGTGCGCGGAATGTCCAGTGAGCGCAGATACCCGTCCAGCGCAGCCAGCTCGAGGCCGTCAAGTCGGTCCACCGAAGTCACCGCACTTGTTTACCACCGTTGGGTGGAGTAACTCACGCCGCCTGATTTGTTGGCTCCTCCGCACGGCCTGCATCGTCGACTCACGCCTGCTGAATTGTTCGCTCCTCCGCACGCCGCTGCGCGGCCTGCATCGTCGACTCACGCCTGCCGGTTTCGGGGCAGCAGATCCCAGACATGCTCGGTGGCGTTGACCGTAGCCACCGTCGCCTGACCGGTCCGGGAGAACAACAGCCGGGTCACCGAGGCGTAGTCGATGGGGAATGACAACAACCGGGCGGTGCCCAGAATCTCGTGCAACACTACGTTGATCACGCCGCCGTGGCTGAACGCGGCAATGGTCTCGTCGGGGTCGGCGGAGGCGACCAGGTCATCGATCGCGCCGCGCACCCGCGCGCGGAAGGCGTCCTCGTCCACAGCGGAGGGCAGCTGCCCCTGGGCCATCCGCGCCCACTTCTGCGGGAACTCGGTCCGGATCTGCTCGATCGGAATGTAGGACGCCAGGTCGCGGTCATATTCGGCCAGCCGGTCCTCGATGTCGACGGACAGATCACGAGCCTGTGCGAGCGGCTCGGCGGTTTGGATCGCGCGGCGTTGCGGGCTGCTCACCACGCGGGAGATCGGAAACCGGGCCAGCGCCTCGGGCAGGCGCGCCACCTGCTGCAATCCGGTTTCGGACAGGTCAGGGTCAGAGCCCTGGCCGTGATCGCTGCGCAGCGGCAACGCATGCCGGACCAAAAGCAGTTGCATACGCCAAGACTCGCACGGGCCCATCCGCGGACTTGCCGGCGCAGCGGAGAATGTTATTCTCCGACAGGAGAGTGGGGTGTTTCGGGACATGACGACCACGAGCGGAACCGAACTGGATCCCGGCGCCCTGGGCCGCTGGCTCGACTCGAACCACGCACCTGCCGAGGGCACCGAGCCGGTCCTGGAACCGCTCGGCGGAGGCTCGCAGAACACCCTCTATCTGATCCGGCGTGGGCCGGAACGGATGGTGCTGCGGATGCCCGGTCCCCGCGCTGACGCCGCGCGGGTCGACGGCCTGCTGCGTGAGATTCGGCTGGTGCGGGCGCTGTCCGGAACCGATGTTCCGCACGCGGAGTTGATCGCGGCCGACGAGGCCGCCGCGCTGCTGGGACTGCCGTTCTACGTGATGCGCGCGATCGACGGGTGGAGTCCGATGGACGGCGGCTGGCGAGCGCCGTTCGACACCGACCTGGCGGCACGTCGTGAGCTGGCCTTCCAGCTTGTCGAGGGCGCCGCCAAACTGGCCCGGGTCGACTGGCGCGCTCAGGGTTTGGAAGGCTTCGGCCGCCCGGACGGCTTCCACGATCGCCAGGTCGACCGCTGGCTGGCCTTCCTCGACGCCTACAAGGTCCGCGAGCTGCCCGGCCTGCACGAGGCCGCAGACTGGCTGCGTCGCAATCGGCCGCGGCATTACACGCCGGGCATCATGCACGGTGACTACCAGTTCGCCAACGTGATGTTCGCCCACGGAGCTCCGGCACGGCTGGCCGCCATCGTGGACTGGGAGATGACGACGGTCGGTGACCCGCTGCTGGATCTGGCGTGGGCGCTGCTGGGCTACGCCGGGGAGGAGCCGCGCGCCGGCGGGTTCTACCTCGACATGGAAGGTATGCCGCCGCGCCGCGAATTGCTCGCGCACTACGAGTCGGTGAGCGGGTTATCCACGGAGAACATCAACTATTACCTGGTGCTTGCCAACTGGAAACTGGGCATCGTCCTGGAGAAGACATATGCGGCCGGGGTGCGCACCGGGAAGGTCGATCCGAAGATCAAGGACGCGTTCGGGGTGATGATCCCGCAGTTGATCGCCACCGCCGCAGAATTGGCCCGGGCCTGAGATGGGTTACGCCGACCAGCTTTTCGATCTCACCGACCACGTGGTGCTGATCACCGGCGGCAGCCGCGGACTGGGTCGCGAGATGGCGTTCGGGGTCGCCCGCTGCGGCGCCGACGTGGTGATCGCCAGCCGCAACATGGACAATTGCGTGGCCGTCGCCAAAGAGATCGAGGCCGAGACCGGTCGCACCGCTTTGCCGTACCAGGTGCACGTCGGCCGGTGGGATCAGCTCGACGGGCTGGTGGAGGCGACCTACGACGCGTTCGGCAAAGTCGACACCCTGATCAACAACGCCGGCATGTCGCCGCTCTACGGCAGGCTGTCGGAAGTGACCGAGAAGCTCTACGACTCGGTATTCAATCTGAATCTCAAAGGGCCGTTCCGTCTTTCGGCATTGGTGGGTGAGCGGATGGTGGCCGCCGGCCGTGGCTCGATCATCAACATGAGTTCGGCGGGCTCACTGCGCCCCAGCCCGGACATCATTCCCTACGCGTCGGCCAAGGCCGGACTCAACGCGATGACGGAGGGTTTCGCGCGCGCGTTCGGACCGACGGTGCGGGTCAACACACTGATGGCGGGACCGTTCCTGACCGACGTCAGCAAGGCCTGGAACCTCGAGGAGCGAGGCGCCGACATGTTCGGGCACCTGTCATTGAAACGCGCCGGCCGTCCTCCCGAAATAGTCGGCGCAGCTTTGTTCCTCGCCTCCGATGCATCCAGTTTCACCACCGGCTCCGTGGTGCGGGCCGATGGCGGCATTCCCTGACGATCTGACGATAGGAGCACTCCGATGGCATGGGACTTCGCCACCGAGCCGGAATTCGAGAAGAAACTCGAGTGGGTTCGCGCGTTTGTACGCGACGAAGTGGAACCGCTTGAAGTGCTCTTCCCTGGTTGCGAGTTCCTCCCGCTGAACGAGGATCGCCGCCGCATCGTCGATCCGCTCAAGCAGCAGGTGCGCGAGCAGGGCTTGTGGGCACCGCATTTGGGGCCCGAGCTTGGCGGGCAAGGCTTCGGCGCGGTCAAGCTGACGCTGATCAACGAAATTCTGGGCCGCAGCCCGTGGGCGCCGATCATCTTCGGTACGCAGGCGCCCGACACGGGCAACGCGGAGATTCTCGCCCGTTTCGGCACCCAGGAGCAGAAGGACCGGTACCTGGCCGGCCTGCTGTCCGGCGAGATCTTCTCGTGCTTCTCGATGACCGAACCGCAGGGCGGCGCCGATCCGCGGGTCTTCACCACTCGCGCCGTGCGCGACGGCGACGACTGGGTGATCACCGGGCGGAAGTTCTTCTCCTCCAACGCCTCTGTCGCCTCGTTCTTCATTGTCGTCGCCATTACGGATCCGGATGTGCCGGTGCACCACGGCGCGTCCACCTTCCTGATCCCGGCGGGTACCCCGGGTCTCACCATCGAGGCAAACCACCACCTGGTCGGATCGGATCCGCACGAGCCCGGCCATTCGCTGGTCCGCTACAACGACGTTCGAGTGGGCGCCGACGCTCTGCTGGGTGAGCCCGGGCAGGGCTTTCTGATTCTGCAGACCCGCCTGGCCGGAGGACGCATGCACCACGCGATGCGTTCCATCGGAATGGCGCAACGTGCCATCGAGATGATGTCCCGCCGTGCGAAAAGTCGTTTCACACAGGGCAGTTCACTGGCAGACAAGCAACTGGTGCAGGAGTTCATCGCCGACTCGCACACCGAGTTGATTCCATTCCGGCTGACGGTGCTGCACGCCGCCTGGCTGATCGACAACGGCGACGAACGCGCAGCGCGCGCGGAGATCGGCGTCTGCAAGATCCTGGCCTCGCAGGTACTGAAATCCATTGCGCTGCGTGCCATTCAGGTGCACGGCGCGCTCGGGCTCAGCGATCAGCTGCCGTTGGTCAACATGTTGCTCGGCGGTATCGCACTGGGTCTGGCCGACGGGCCGACGGAGGCGCACAAGGTGAACCTGGCCCGGATGTTGCTGAAGGGCTACGACGCCGAAGAAGGCCTGTGGCCCAGCGAAATGCTCGACGTTCGCCGTGAGGCGGTGCGAAAGAAGTACGCCGGGGTGATCGATCGTGTTCCGGCACTTCCCGATTAGCCGTGAGTGACCGGGTGACGGCGGCCGTCGAGCGCGCTCTCGACGACCGGCAACGTGAGGCCACCGCGGAGGTGGAACGCATTCTGGCCGCCGCGGTCCGGGTCATGGAGCGGGCGGCTCCCGAACCCCCGCGGGTCAGCGACATCGTGGCCGAGGCAGGCTCGTCGAACAAGGCGTTCTACCGCTACTTCGGGGGCAAGGACGACCTCATCCTGGCTGTGATGGAACGGGGCGTGGCGATCGTGGTGTCCTACCTTCAGCATCAGATGGCCAAGGAAGCACGGCCGCAGGACAAGATCGCCTGCTGGATCGAGGGCGCTCTGGCCCAGGTTGCCGACCCGCACCTGATCAGCATGAGCCGCGCGGCCGCCGGGCAGATGTCGACCTGGCTTGTCGCCGACCGGGAAATGCTGCTGCCGCTACGGAATCTGCTCGTGGAGCCGGTAGCCGCGCTCGGTAGCGCCGACGTCGATCGCGATGTCGACGCGGTCTACGGTGGCACGGTCGCGATGATGCGGCGGTACGTGGGATCGGCCGACCGGCCGGGCCGGGAAGACATTGAGCACCTGGTGAAGTTCTGCCTGCTCGGGCTGGGAGTCCATTGATGCGCGCCATCCTCTGCAACGCCTACGGCCCGCCGGAGGATCTGGTGCTCTCCGAGGTTGCCGATCCGGCGCCCGCCCCCGGCCAGGTGCTGGTGCGGGTGCACGCCGCGGCGGTGAACTTTCCGGATGTGCTATTCATCGCCGGCAAATATCAGGTGAAGATCCCGCCGCCCTTCATACCGGGCAACGAGATCGCCGGTGAGGTGGTTGCCGTCGGCACCGGCGCGACCATGAACCTGGGCCGGCGGGTGTTCGGCACGACATTCGGGGCGTTCGCCGAGCTGGCGGTGCTGGATGCCGCGACGGCGGCACCGGTGCCCGACGGCGTGGACTCCGCCTCCGCCGCAGCGTTCGGGGTGACTTACCGCACGGCGTATCACGCGCTGCGCTCCGTGGCGCGAGTCGAACCGGGCGACTGGGTCGTGGTGCTGGGGGCAGCGGGCGGCGTGGGCCTGGCCGCCGTCGATCTGGCGGTGGCGATGGGGGCGCGCGTGCTGGCGGCGGCATCAAGCCCCAAGAAACTGGACTTGTGCCGGGAGCGCGGGGCCGAGGCCACCGTGGACTACGACACTGAGGACCTGAAGCTGCGCATCCGCGAACTGACCGGCGACAGCGCTCGTGTCGTCCTGGATCCCGTCGGCGGATCCTACGCGGAGCCCGCCCTGCGGGGTCTGGCTCGCGGAGGCATGTTCGTCACGCTCGGCTATGCGGCCGGATCGATCCCGGCCATCCCCCTAAACCTGGTGATGCTCAAGGACATCACCATCCGCGGAATGGAGATCCGCACCTTCATGGGTGACTATCCCGACGAGTGTGCCCGCGACATCGCGGAGCTGTCGCAGATGTTCGCCGACGGGAAGATCCGGCCGTACATCGGCGCGCGGTTCCCGCTGGCGGAGACCGCTGCGGCACTGCGCTTCGTCGCCGACCGAAAGGTACTGGGCAAGGTCATCATCGACGTGGCGTGAGGGTCACCCCGCTGTGGTGAGCAGACACTAAATCGCGTTGGAGCATATGCTCCAACGCGATTTAGTGTCTGCTCGGCCAAATTAGGGGGTCACGATGTTGAAGTTCGGGTCCGGCTGATCGAGCACGGCCAGCAGCGACTCCAACGCTCTCTGGTCACCGGAGACCTCAAGGCCCGGCGAGCTGAAGTCACCCATCGCCACGCCGAGCAACCGAAACTTGGTGTCCAGCTTGACCGTTACCGTCGCCGAATCGGGATCGGCCGGCGACCGGCGCTGGACGAGCACGCCGTTGCGCAGCGCCAATCGATAATTAGCATCCAGATCGGCGAACGTGATGTCGATTGCGATGTTCAGGTCCCAGCTGCGCGGTCCGTTCACCCGGATGGCCAGGCCGTCGAAGATCTGCTCCGGGGTCAGCTGCGAGAGCAGGCTCGTCGACGTCGCTTGAACGGCCGTCCCGAAGTTGCCGACCCGCAGTTCGGTGGCGCCACTCATGAAGAAGTTGCGCCACGTCGCGTTCTCGGCGCCATAACCCAACTGCTCCAGCGTGTCCGCGTACAGTTCACGCGCCGGACCGTGTTGCTCATCGGTGAACATCGCGTGGTCAAGAAGTGTTGCCGCCCAACGAAAATCACCGGAGTCAAAAGCCGCACGGGCCAGTTCGACCACCCGGTCGATGCCGCCGAGGGCTTCCACGTAACGGGGACCAAGCGCTGCTGGCGGGTGTGGCCACAACCGGCCCGGGTTGCCGTCGAACCAACCCATGTAGCGCTGGTAGACGGCTTTGACATTGTGGCTGACCGAGCCGTAGTACCCGCGGGCATGCCAGGCCTGGTCCAATGCCGGTGGCATCTGGAACGTTTCGGCGATCTCCACACCGGTGAAGCCCTGGTTGAGCAGCCGCAGCGTCTGATCGTGCAGGTAGGCGTACAGGTCACGCTGCAACGACAGGAATTCGACGATGCGCTCATGTCCCCAGGTGGGCCAGTGATGAGAAGCGAACACGACGTCGGCGCGGCCGGCGAAGGTGTCGATCGCCTCGGTGAGGTAACCCGACCAGGCGCGCGGATCGCGGACCAGGGCGCCGCGCAGGGTCAGCAGGTTATGCAGGTTGTGGGTGGCGTTCTCGGCCATGCACAGCGCACGGAATTGCGGGAAATAGAAGTGCATCTCAGCCGGCGCCTCGGTGCCCGGCGCCATCTGAAATTCGATCTGCACACCATCGATGGTGTGCTTCTCGCCCGTCTTCCTGATGTCGACGGTCGGGACGATCAGGCCCACCTCACCCGTCGACGGGGTCTGGCCGAGCCCACAACCCACCTGTCCGGCCGGCCCCCGGTCCAGCAGCGTGCCGTACATGTACGTCGCGCGGCGCGTCATCGCCGGGCCGGCATAGACGTTCTCTTGCACGGCGTGTGTGGTGAAGCCCTCCGGCGCCAGCACGGCTACCTTCCCGGCATCCACATCGGCTTGCGTCGTCACTCCGAGCACGCCGCCGAAGTGATCGACGTGGCTGTGGGTGTAGATGACGGCGACCACGGCCCGCTCCCCGCCGCGATGCTGGCGATACAGCTGCAGCGCGGCAGCTGCCACCTCGGTGGACACCAACGGGTCGATGACGATGACGCCGGTGTCACCCTCGATGAAGCTGATGTTGGAAATGTCGAATCCCCGGACCTGGTAGATGCCCGGCACCACTTCATACAGGCCCTGTTTGGCGGCCAGGGTGGACTGCCGCCAGAGGCTGGGGTGCACCGATGTGGGTGCGGGCCCGTCGAGGAACGAATAGACGTCGTTATCCCACACCACACGGCCGTCGGCGGCCTTGATGACGCACGGAGACAGCGCGGCGATAAAACCGCGATCGGCGTCGTCGAAATCCCTTGTGTCATCGATGGGTAGCGGGTGGCGGCCATGTGCCGACGCAATTGTCGCGGTAGGAGCCTTGTGTTCCACCGGCACTACCTTGCCATTGATTCAGCCGTTCGGAGTCACAACCCGCGTGCAAATTATTTCGGTCGGGCTCTAGCCATTCCGTGGAGTCACGTCGCATACTGCCGGGGCGGTCCGCAACGACGATGGACCGCTACCAAGGGCAAAGGAGCACAGGTGAAGCGTGGACTGACGGTCGCCGTCGCCGGAGCGGCCATTCTGGTCGCGGGTCTTTCTGGATGTTCGAGCAATAAGTCCAACACAAGCGGCGGGTCCTCGAGCGCAACGTCGAGTGGAGGCGGCGGCGCTTCCGGCACCAAGGTCATCATCGACGGGCAGGACCAGCACGTGACCGGCACGACCGTGTGCACGACGGCGGCCGGCAACGTCAACATCGCGATCGGCGGGCAGGCCAGCGGCATCGCCGCGGTGCTCACCGACGCCAACCCACCCGAGGTGAAGTCGGTGGGCCTCGGCAACGTCAACGGCGTGACGCTCGCCTACACCTCCGGAACCGGACAGGGCAAGGCCGAGGCCACCAAGAACGGCAACACCTACAAGATCACCGGCACGGCCACCGGCGTCGACATGGCCAACCCGACGTCCCCGGTGAACAAGCCGTTCGAGATCGACGTCACCTGCTCCTAGTTCTGATGTGACGATGCGGGCGGTTGCCAGCCGTTGACCGGCAACCGCACCGCAAACTCGGTGCGACCGGGTTGGCTGTTGACCGTGATGGTTCCGTTGTGCGCCTTGACCACGGCGGAGACGATCGCCAGGCCCAGCCCGGTACTGCCACCCTTGCGGGAGCGGGAGCTGTCACCGCGAGCGAACCGCTCGAACACCTCCGACTGCTGCGCAGCGGGTATACCGGGCCCGTTGTCGATCACCTGCAGCAGGGTGTGCGCCGGCCCGCTGCTCAACCTGGTGGTGACCACCGTGCCCGGCCCGGTGTGAATGCGGGCGTTGGCAAGCAGGTTGGTCACCACCTGCTGGAGTCGTGCCTCGTCGCCGGTGACCATCACCGGTTCCGGGGGCAGGTCGAGTTCCCACTGATGGTCCGGACCGGCGATGTGCGCGTCGCTGACCGCGTCCACTGCCAGGCGGGACAGGTCCACCGGCTCACGCTCGAGCGGCCGCCCGGAGTCCAACCGCGCCAGCAGCAGCAAGTCCTCGACGAGACGGGTGATCCGCGCGGTTTCCGAAGAGACCCGGCTCATCGCGTGTGCCACCGCCTCGTGGTCGTCACCCATGCGTTGGGCTAGTTCGGTATAGCCGCGGATCGCGGCCAGTGGTGTGCGGAGTTCGTGGCTGGCGTCCGCGACGAACTGGCGGACCCGGGTCTCGCTGGCCTGCCGGGTCGACAGCGCCGCGGAGATGTGGTCGAGCATCCGGTTGAGTGCTGAACCCAGTTGGCCAACCTCGGTGGCGGGGTTGGCGTCGGCCTCGGGTACCCGGACCGGTAACTCCACCTCACCTCGGTCCAGCGGCAGATCAACCACCTCGGTCGCGGTCTGCGCGACCCGCCGCAATGGCGCCAGCGCGCGGCGGATGATCACCACGCCGGCGGTCGTCGCAGCGACGATCGCGACCAGGGTGACGATGCCGAAAATGATCAGCATCCGGAATTCGGTGGCATCGATGTTGGACATCGACAGGCCGGTCACGATGACGTCGGCCCGGTTGCGGCTCGGGGCCGCGACGACCCGGTACCGGCCCAGGCCGTCGAGGTTCAGCGTCACCGGCGAGCGGCTGCCGGCGATCTGCTCCAGTTGATGCTGGGCGGCCGGCGTCAGAGCGGCGCGCGTGCCGCTACTGGTCAAGTACCCCGCGTCGACTGTCTTGCCGTCGCTGACCACTGCCGCGACCATGCCGGCCGGCTGGCCCGGCGCGTCGAGAAATCTGGGGCCGGGGCCGGTCTTCACCCATCGCGGTTCGTGCCGACGGGGTGGTTCGGGATACAACAGCGACGAGCGGTAGGAGGCGCCGCTCAGCTGGCTGTCCAGCTGGGCCAGCAGATGGTGGCGCAGCGCGAGTTCGGTCGCGGCGGTGATACCGATGCACACGACCGCCAGAACGGCGACCTGCCCGACAAGCAGGCGCAGCCGCAGCGACCAGAGCCGGGGGCTCCTAACGTGCCGGCTTGAGGACATAACCCGCGCCGCGCAGCGTGTGGATCATGGGTTCGCGACCGCTGTCGATCTTCTTGCGCAGGTATGAGATGTACAGCTCGACGATGTTCGACCGGCCGCCGAAATCGTAGCTCCACACCCGGTCCAGGATCTGCGCCTTGCTCAGCACCCGCTTGGCGTTACGCATCATGAACCGCAGCAGTTCAAACTCGGTGGAAGTCAACGAGATCGGCTCCCCGGCTCTGGTGACCTCGTGGCTGTCTTCATCGAGGACCAGGTCGCCGACGACGAGCTGGGCTCCGCTGTCGACGGTCGTGACGCCGGTGCGCCGCAACAGCGCGCGCAACCTCAGCACCACTTCTTCGATGCTGAAGGGTTTGGTGACGTAATCGTCGCCGCCGGCGGTCAGGCCGGCGATGCGATCCTCCACGGCGTCCTTGGCCGTCAGCAGCAGGACCGGCAACCCCGGATTCTCCTGACGTAACCGATGCAACACCTCCAGCCCGCTCATGTCGGGCAGCATCACGTCCAGAACGACCACGTCGGGACGCTCGGCCCGGGCGGCGGCGATCGCCGATGAGCCGTCACCGGCGGTAGAGATGTTCCAGCCCTCATAGCGCAGGGCCATCGACACCATCTCTGCGAGGACAGGTTCGTCGTCGACCACCAGCACGGTGACCGGTTGGCCGTCGGCGCGGCACATGACCACGCGCTCAGTTCGGGGAGCCGCCACGAGGTCCAGTATCCGCACCCGACTAGGCCGAAGCTATGGCATCGCTATGGGCAGGCTGTGAAAGACCGCGTGACCGCTGATGCGATCACGCGGCCATTCCCCTTCCCCGCGTTTAGTACCAGTAGCGCCTGCCGGCAACCGGGCGGCCGACGGAGCCCATGGCCCACATCACCGCGCCGACCACCAGCAGGATTACTCCTAGCACCGACAGCAAATGCACTCCGAAGACAAAGCCGAGGATGAGCAGCAGAGCTCCAACGACAATCATGGCGGTTTCCTTTACCTAGCAGGGATGTGCTCAATTGGCTGCATGGAACTGGGCTGCGGCAACTTGGGCGCGTGGCAATCCTTGACTTTCGGATTGACGCCCATGTAATTCAACGGCCCGGCGATCACCGTTACGGCCACGGTTCCCATTGAGGCACAACTGGTTTCTTCGCCCTTGAAGTAGTCGCGCTGCCAGGCTGCGAGGACTCCGATGAGCAGCCACACCAGAACGATCGTCCCGAGAATTCCGCGACTGCGATACATAGAGACCTCCATTGTTGCCCGAAACAATTCCCGTGCCAGGAGCGTATCCCGTTGTACTCATGCCTAAACATGAAAAGGGGGGCGTGCGGCGGAATCAGCTTTCGTGATCGGCGAGCCAGAGTGCAGCGCGCCGTTTCGAGGCACGGGACAACCATGCATCCTGAACCAGCTCGGTCAACTCGATCAGGCCGAGTTCGGGAAGTCGACTGCCACGCAAAAGCACCGAGGGGTGCCCGTCGAAATGCGGAGTGCTGAAAAACGGCGATGCGGGGTCCTGAACCAGCGCCAGCTTGTCGCTCTCGGAATCGACCCACAGCATGATGACGTCTGTCCAGCGTTCACCGGTGTCGGGGTCGGTGCAATCGGGCTGGGGGGTGCGGAAGAACACGAACGACTTCCCACCCACCTGATAGATCGGGTTGCCCTTCGGGCCCAGCAGACGCTTGACGTGTGGCATGGACGCGGCGATGCGGTGCACGTCGCCGACCGTGGCGGGTCGATCAGCCATGGGACGACGATACCGGCACGGCCCGACCGTCTACGTCTGTAGCATGGGCAACCGGTAAATGGGTTGCAGGAGAGGGGGATAGCGGCGCGGTGACTGATACCCTGTTCGCCGACGTCTCGGAATACCAAGTGCCGGTTAACGACTCATATCCATACCAAGTGTTATCGATTCGCGTCAGCGACGGCACCTACCGGGATCATAATTTCGCGCGCAATTATGCGTGGATGCGCCGCGCACTGAACAGTGGCCGGTTGACGTTCGGCATCGTCTACACCTATGTCCGCCCCAATTGGCGGGCCAATGCGGACACGGTGCGTTCGATGATCGACGCCGAAGGCGGCTTGCATCCGCGGGTGGCGTTGATGCTCGATGTCGAATCCGGGGGCAACCCGCCGGGCGACGGGTCGAGTTGGATCAATGCGCTGTACTGGAATTTGGCTGACTACGCAGGCTCAGCGGCACGAATCATCGGTTATGCCAACGCATATGACTTCTTCAACATGTGGCGGGTACGTCCGCCCGGGCTTCGGATTGTCGCCGCAGGCTACGGCTCCAACCCGAAGCTTCCCGGTCAGGTCGCGCACCAGTACACCGACGGCAACGGCTACAGTCCGAATCTGCCGCAGGGCGCTCCGCCGTTCGGCCGCTGTGACATGAACTCCGCCGACGGACTGACACCCCAGCAATTCGCCGCCGCGTGCGGCATTTCGACGAGCGAAGGAGGGTTGATGGCTCTCACCGATGACGAGCAGGCCGAACTGTTGAGCAAGGTGCGCGACATCTGGGATCAGTTGCGCGGACCTGACGGCGCGGGCTGGCCCCAGCTCGGGCAGAACAGCCAGGGCCGGAATCTGACTCCGGTGGATGCGATCGCGGCGATCAAGAAGGACGTGGAGAAGACGAGTTCGGGCAGCTAGAACTCAGTGAGCCCGAGACCGCTGCCAAGAGCTCCGTCCGGGCCGTTCGGGCCGTCTTGCCCGTCAGGTCCCTTCGCTCCACCGGGCCCCGGGGCTCCGCCGGGCGCTCCGGCACCTCCGGTGCCGCCACTGCCGAGCAACCTGGACGGGCCGCCCGAACCGCCGTTGCCGCCCGCGCCACCTGCCACGTTCGCTCCCCCGCCCCCGCCCTCGGTGAAGCTGGATCCGCCGGCCCCACCAGCGCCGCCGGCGCCGCCGTTGCCGAGAAGGAATCCGCTGCCACCGCCGTTGCCGCCGGCTCCGCCGTTAGCACCCGTACCGAACATCTTGCCGAAATCGGCGATGGCGCGGCCTCCGACTCCACCGTGTCCGCCGGCCCCGCCGTTCCCGATCAGCAATCCGCCGTCGCCGCCCCCACCACCCGCTCCGCCGTTTCCACCGAGGAAATCACCGCTGATGCCGCCGGCAGCGCCAAAGCCACCTACCCCCCCGTTCCCGAATAATCCAGCATCGCCGCCCGCACCACCGGCTCCACCCGCTCCGGCACTGAGGCCCAGGTAGACCTTCCCACTACTGTCCACGAGGCGGCCTGCGCCGCCTACGCCACCGTTTCCGCCGGAGCCGCCGAGGCCGTACAGCAGTCCGCCTTGACCGCCGCGGCCGCCGATGCCGCCCTCGCCGCCACTACCGACGAAAAGATCCGGTTGACCTTTTGTGAACCCGGTCAACCCGCCCGCGCCGCCGGCCGCGCCGGCCCCGCCCTTGCCGATCAGACCGGCGGCACCTCCGGAACCACCGGCACCGCCGGCGCCACCGTAGACGCCGCGCTCAGCGCCGGTGGGGTCGATGGAACCGCCCGCGGTGCCGTCACCGCCGAGCCCGCCCGAGCCACCGTCGCCCAGCACCCAACCGCCGCGACCGCCGGTGCCGCCCGTTCCACCATCGCCCGCGGAAAGTATGCCGGCGAAACCTCCGGCGCCCCCAACCCCGCCGGTGCCGCCGCTACCAAACAATCCCGCTGCACCGCCGGCGCCGCCGGCACCACCGGCACCACCGCGGTAACCGTTTCCGATCAGATTCCCGTCGCCGCCGGCTCCTCCATAACCGCCGGAGCCGCCCTCGCCGTACAACAAACCGCCGGCGCCGCCGTTGCCACCGGCACCGCCGCTCCCGGCATTCAGGCCGAGGGCGAAGTCGGGAAAGGGTCTGGCACCCCCCGACGCACCGCCGGCGCCGCCCGCACCGCCCGCGCCGCCCGCACCCCACAGCCCGGCGGCGCCACCGGCACCGCCCATACCACCGTTGAATCCGGTAGCACCCGGGGCGCCCGCCAAACCAGCACCGCCGTCTCCTCCGGCGCCGCCGTTGCCGTACAGCCAGCCTCCGTGGCCGCCCGCACCACCGGCTGCATTCGCGCCACCCGCCCCGCCGCGGCCACCGCTTCCGATCAACCCCGCAACTCCGCCGGCTCCCCCGACAGCGTTGGCGGCGGATTGCGAAAAGCCTTTGCCGCCATTGCCGTACAGCAAGCCGCCGGCGCCGCCGTTGGGATTCGCGGCCGTGCCGTCGGCGCCATTACCGATCAACGGCCGGCCGAAGAGAGCCTGAGCGGGCGCGTTGACGGCACCGAGAATCGTCTGCTCGGCTGTTTGCAGCGCGACATTTCCCGCTTCGGCTGAAGCATAACTTCCGGCCGCGCTGGTCATTGTCTGCACGAATTGCTGGTGAAACGCGGCCATCTGATTACTCAGTACTTGATACTGCCGCGCGTGACCGGTGAACAGCGACGCGACGGCAGCTGACACCTGGTCAGCTCCGGCCGCCGCAACGTTAATGGTGGGCACCGCGGCCAGCAGATTGGCTGAGTGCAGATCCGAACCCAGATTCGCAACGTCTTTCGCCACTGCCGCCAGCATTTCCGGAGCAGTCACCAGATAAGACAAGAGGCACTCCAATTCTCTGCCGAGTCCGCCCTTGCGGATGATCGGAAACGAACCTCGACCGTTACCGGCCTGCTTGTGAATTACCCTGTGGCACCGGATTTTCCGTCGGGACCATAGGCGCCGTAGACTACCCCGCCGCGGCCACCCGGTCCACCGGCGCCGCCCGGCGAATTCAACGAAGAGGAAACGGTGCCACCGCCGGAGAGCACGATCGAGGACCCACCGGGGACAGTCGAGAGATTGAGCGCCCCGACGAATCCACCGGCACCGCCGGCGGCCAGCACGGCGGTTTTCGGCCCGGCCGCCGAGGCACGTGCCACCGTAAGCGCCGAGCCGATGCTTCGCAGGTCCGTTGGCGCTGCAGTCACACAGTCCGGCAGCACCGCGAGATAAGCCACGCCGAACCTTAACGCCGTGCGCCGCGCTCATCGGTGGTTTATCGAAAATACAGGCGAGATCCCTATCTCGACCGCTGCGCGGACACAAAAAGCGTGGGCGGCATCGAAAGTTCGGCTCCACTCGGCACGGCGCGGTCATAACGCGTCATCAATTCCGGAAAAGTCACCACCGAAGTTTCCCAGCCACGTTCGCGCAGCCACTGCGGTAGCGGGGTGCGTGCCTCGGCGTACCAGAGATCCTCCACGGCCGGGATATCGGCGGCCACGAATTGCGACGCCACGGCCCGCATCCGCTGCATCTCCTCGCGTTGGCGCTGCACCAACTCGGGATCGATGAACCCTTCGTCCGGCACGTTCGACGCCAGCCGGCTGCCCGGAGCGCTCAGCTCGTCGATTCGTTGAAAAAGGAGGTCTTGAGCGTCGGCGGGCAGGTAGCGCACCAGGCCCTCGGCGGACCAGACTGATGGCCGGGCGGGGTCGAACCCCGCTTCGCGCAACGCTTTCGGCCAGTCCTGCCGAAGGTCGATCGGGACGTTGACCAACCGCGACGCCGGGGTCGCGCCGTGCCGCTGCAGGGTGGCGATCTTGAACTCCAGTACCTTGGGCTGGTCCAGTTCATACACCACGGTTCCGTCGGGCCACGGCAACCGCCAGGCGCGCGCATCCAGTCCGGAGGCGAGTATCACCACCTGCCGGACGCCGGCATCGGCTGCCGCGAGGAAGAATTCGTCGAAGAACGCCGTCCGCGTCGCCAAGAAATCGACCATCAACTTCGCCCGGGCGGCGATCTCGGGATCGATCTCGCTCGCCTGAGACAGCAGCGCCGGATTCGCGAACAGGGTCCACATTCCTTCGCCCGCCGCATCGAGGAATACCCGCGCGAAGGGGTCGCGGATCAGCGGATTTTCACTCTCGGTTTCCGCTGCTCGGGCGGCGGCCACGCCGAGGGCGGTCGATCCCACACTCTGGGTGATTTCCCACGAATCGTTGTCAGTGCGCGGCACGGCGGCCCCCTCGCGAGAGAAAATGAATTCTACAAACTATTCTTCCGGCCGCGGGGGGCGCGCGCCGCTCCCTTACCCTTTTTCCCAGAGGGTCTACAGGTTGAAAAGGAGCCCCATGACACGCACGCCGCAGGAAGTCTTCGCCGACCACGGAAAGGCACTCGCCACCGGCGACCTCGACGCGATCGCCGCCAATTTCGCCGACGACTCGGTGGTGATCACCACGGCCGGCGTTGCCCGCGGCCGCGACGAGATCCGCGGGGCGTTCGCCAGGCTGCTCGACGACCTGCCCAATGCGGAATGGGATTTGAAGGCCAAGATCTTTGCCGGCGACGTGCTGTTCCTCGAGTGGGCGGCCGACTCCGCGGTCACCCGGGTCGACGACGGCGTCGACACTTTCGTGTTCCGCGACGGCATGATCTGGGCACAGACCTTGCGATACACGCCGCGCGCCAAAGAGTGAATGGCGTGAATCTGGACGCTGTCGCACGCTGGATGTCCGAGCAGGGGCTGGGCGAGGGCCCGCTGGAGGACGTGAGCACGGTGACGGGCGGGACGCAGAACGTCATGCTGCGCTTCACCCGATCGGGACGTCCCTACGTGCTGCGTCGCGGCCCCCGTCACCTGCGACCCCGCAGCAACAGCGTCATCCTGCGCGAGACGAAGGTGCTGTCGGCGTTGGCCGGCTCCGACGTGCCGCATCCGCGGTTGATCGCGACGTGTGCGGACGTGGGGGTGCTCGGGGACGCGGTGTTCTACCTGATGGAGCCGATCGACGGGTTCAACGCCGGCGAAGGCCTGCCGTCGCTGCACGCCGGCAATTCCGAGGTGCGGTTCGGGATGGGGTTGTCGATGGCCGACGCGCTGGCCAGACTCGGGGCCGTGGACCACGTCGCGGTGGGACTGGCGGACTTCGGCAAACCGGAAGGCTTCCTGGAACGCCAAGTACCGCGCTGGCTGTCGGAGCTGCAGTCCTATCAGCAGTACGACGGCTACCCCGGTCCCGACATACCCGGTCTTGACGAGGTATCAGGTTGGCTGGAGAACCACCGGCCGACGCGCTGGACGCCCGGCATCATGCACGGCGACTACCACGCCGCCAACGTGATGTTCTCCCGGACTGGACCCGAGGTGGTGGCGATCGTCGACTGGGAGATGTCCACGATCGGCGACCCGCTGTTGGACCTCGGCTGGCTGCTGGCCACCTGGCGGCAACCGGATGGGTCGAGCGTGTTCAGCCATGCCCTCGGCGGCACCGAAGGCCTGGCCAGCACCGACGATCTGCTGCAGCGCTACGCCGCCAACACCTCGCGCGACCTGTCGCACATCGCCTGGTACACCGTGCTGGCCTGCTTCAAGCTCGGCATCGTGATCGAGGGCACGCTGGCGCGGGCCTGTGCGGGCCAGGCCGAAAAGGCGGTGGGCGATCAGCTGCACGCGGCCACGGTGCATTTGTTCGAGCGGGCGCTCACACTGATCGTGTAACAAGCACCGCTCGTTTGACCGTGGCCGGCGCTTCCCGGTCTGCGAGCTACCGGAGCAGGGTTGGGGCACCAATTACATTCAGCGCCTGTACTCGCACATTCGCGAATTCGGCGCTCGAGTAAGCGCCGCCCGCCGAATTCAGCAGGCTCACGAATCGGTTGTGAAACCTTGCCGCCTGGGTGCTCAACACCTGATACGACTGAGCATGTGCTCCGAAGATCGTGGCCATGGCCATGGACACTTCATCGGCTCCCGCCGCTAGGACCTCAGTAGTGGGCCCGGCCGCCGCGGAAGTCGCTGCGTTGATCGTCGAGCCGACACCGGCCAGATCCGTAGCTGCCGACCGCAGAAATTCGGGCTGTGTAAATAAAAACGACATGAGCGTGTTCCTCGGGCCATTTAGGTGAATTCGATGCCCGGACCATAGTCCATCGACGCAGTTCACGCTTGTACTGTTATAAAAGCGTTATAGAGATTTCTGCGTTTGTAAAATTTGTCGACAGAATGCGCCCCAAATTGTCGATGCGTTTGACGGAAAGTCAGCAGTCGGGGCCGCGGTTCACCGCCAGGCGAAGGTGCCAGTTCGCAGCCGTCGTTAGAGCCACCTTGGTGACGTGAGAGGGGGCGCAGGGTTGGCTGCACAGAGCGCGCCCGAAGGGATTCGAACCCCTAACCTTCTGATCCGTAGTCAGATGCTCTATCCGTTGAGCTACGGGCGCCGGTGTTCAGTTGTGGTCGAGCGGATGTCGCGTGGCGGAGGCGAGAGGATTTGAACCTCCGGTCCCCTTTGAGGGGGACAACTCATTAGCAGTGAGCCCCATTCGGCCGCTCTGGCACGCCTCCATGGCCTTCCAAAGGGTACCCGACAGCGGATACCTAAGCCGCCGGAGGCATAGCGTACACAGCCGCGACATATGCTGTCGAAGTGACCGCCCGCCTGCGGCCCGCACTGGCGGGGTTGCCCGTTTACGTTCCCGGCAAAACCATGCCCGGCGCCATCAAACTGGCCAGCAACGAGACGGTGTTCGGCCCGCTGCCCAGCGTCCGCGTGGCCATCGAGAACGCCACCGACCTGATCAACCGCTACCCCGACAACGGCTGCGTCCAACTCAAGGAGGCGCTGGCCGAACATCTGGGGCGCGACTTCACGCCCGCGCACGTCGCCGTCGGCTGCGGCTCCGTCAGCCTGTGCCAGCAACTCGTGCAGATCACTGCGTCGGCGGGCGAGGAGGTGGTATTCGGCTGGCGCAGCTTCGAGCTCTACCCACCGCAGGTGCAGGTCGCCGGCGCCATCCCGGTTCAGATACCGCTGCGCGACCACACCTTCGACCTCGACGCGATGCTGGTGGCAGTCACCGACAACACCCGGCTGGTCTTCGTCTGCAACCCCAACAACCCGACTTCCACGGTGGTCGATCCCGAAGCGCTGACCCGCTTCGTCGATGCAGTCCCACCTGACATCCTGGTCGTCATCGACGAGGCCTACGTCGAGTACGTCCGCGACGGTATGCGACCCGACAGCCTTGGCCTGGTCCGCGCCCACGACAACGTTGTGGTGCTGCGGACCTTCTCGAAGGCTTACGGTCTGGCGGGCCTGCGGATCGGCTACGCCGTCGGTCACCCCGACGTGATCACCGCACTCGACCAGGTCTACGTCCCGTTCACCGCGACCAGCGTTTCGCAGGCTGCCGCTGTTGCGTCGCTGCAGGCCGCCGACGAGCTGCTCGAACGCACCGACGCGGTGGTCGCCGAACGCGAGCGGGTCAGCGCGGCGCTGCGCGAGGCCGGCTTCACGCTGCCGCCGGCGCAGGCCAACTTCGTGTGGCTGCCCCTAGGTCCCCGCACACACGATTTCGTTCAGCGGGCAGCCGACGCGCTGATCGTCGTCCGGCCCTACGGCGGCGACGGAGTGCGTGTGACCATCGGCGCGCCGGAGGAGAACGACGCAATGCTGCGGTTCGCCCGCGACTGGATCTGAGGCCTCGCCTTCGCCGCTGCGCCGAACGTGAAGCTGGCTGCACGTTCGGCGGCGAGCGTGATGCTAGCTTCACGCTCGGCGCCTCAGGGAGGCGAGCTAGGCGGGGTTGCGCCCGGTGAAAGCGATAAGCCGCGTGAGCGGGTCCGCGTCGTCGGGGACATCGACGGGATCGTCGAATCCGGCCGCGCCGCGTTGCTCCGGCTTGATCACGTCGTGCGCCAGCCCGAGCACGTATTCGGCCAGCGAGTCCGGGACCTCGACGTCGCGGCCGACGGCGCGAGCGTAATCCCATGCGTGCACCAGGAATTCGAGGGAGAAGACGGCGACGGCGACCCGCGCGGGCATCGACCCGCCGCCGAACGCTACCTCACCCTCCAGGCCGTGCTTGTGCCAGGCGTCCAACGCTGGCCGGGCGACGCTGACCACCAATTGTTCCACCGAGTCGGTGTCCTGCGGCACGTTGAATTCCGCACCGACCATGCCCCCCAGGCTGGTGATCGAGTTGACCAGATGCCCGGTGAGGTCCTTGACGTTGTACTCCGCGCACGGGGTCTGCTTCGACCGGTCGGAACCGGCTACCGTGTGCAGCACCTGTTGCAGCACCCCGAGCGCCCTTTCCGCGCAGCGCAGCTCGTCGGTGGGGGGAGATTCGGGGCCGGGTACCAAGTCGTCGGGCATACCCGCCACGCTACGTTCTCGGTATGGGCGCAACCTACGAATCCGTCACTGTCGAGACCAAGGACCAGGTCGCGCAGGTGACGCTGATCGGTCCGGGCAAGGGCAACGCGATGGGGCCCGCCTTCTGGTCGGAGATGCCCGACGTGTTCGCCGCGCTGGACGCCGATCCCGACGTGCGCGCCATCGTCATCACCGGGTCGGGTCGAAACTTCAGCTACGGCCTGGATGTGCCCGCCATGGGCGGGTCCTTCACGCCGCTGCTGTCCGGTGACGCGCTGGCCGGACCGCGTGCTGTCTTCCATCGCGAAGTCAAGCGCATGCAGGGTGCCATCACCGCCATCGCCGACTGCCGCACCCCGACGATCGCCTCGGTGCACGGCTGGTGCATCGGCGGGGGCGTCGACCTGATTTCGGCGGTCGACATCCGCTACGCCAGCGCCGACGCCAAATTCTCGGTGCGTGAGGTCAAGCTGGCCATCGTCGCCGACGTCGGCAGCCTGGCCCGGCTGCCGCTGATCCTCAACGACGGACACCTGCGTGAGCTCGCCCTGACCGGCAAGGACATCGACGCGACCCGCGCCGAGAAAATCGGCCTGGTCAACGACGTCTACGACGACGCCGAGGCCACGCTGGCGGCGGCGCACGCCACCGCCGCCGAGATCGCCGCCAACCCGCCGCTGACCGTGCACGGCATCAAGGACGTGCTGGACCAGCAGCGCATCTCCGCGG
This sequence comes from Mycobacterium sp. ML4, assembly GCF_054515735.1. Classification (NCBI taxonomy): domain Bacteria; kingdom Bacillati; phylum Actinomycetota; class Actinomycetes; order Mycobacteriales; family Mycobacteriaceae; genus Mycobacterium; species Mycobacterium sp. ML4. The sequence continues at coordinate 44,739 of NZ_JBTNSY010000007.1, read as the reverse complement.
TGTCGGAAAGTTTGCGCTATGTGGCCGCGTGGAACGCGGCGTTCCTGCCGTCGAAGGACCTGACCGAGGGCATTTCGGCGACGTTCGCCAAGCGCCCGCCGCAGTTCACCGGCGAGTAGCGGTCAACCAGAGCGCGGCGGCCAGCCATCCCGTGGAGATCACCAGTCCGGCGAACTCCAGCCACCCCACCGTCGCGCCGGCGCGGTGACCGGTATCAACGAGGTGGCTCAGCGCGTGCAACGCCCAGTGCGCGGTGGCGAACGCCAGCGCCGGGAGCCGCCACGACGTCCAGCGCAGCGCCGCCAGTAACAGCAGGCCCAGGGGGAGCTCGAACGACGCGTTGTCGAAAATGTAGTGATCGTTACGAGTTCCGAAAGCGCCGAGGGAATCGAAGAAGACGCGCGGCGCCACCAGCATGAACAGCCCCAGACTCACCGAGTAGACACCGAAGACGAGCAGGATCACCTCGACGTAGCGTGCGCGAACGGGCATGTGTCCAAAGCTAGGCTGGCGCGGGTGACCGCAACACCCGATGGCCGGATTCGTGTGCCGGCCGACCTGGACGAAGTGACGGCGATCGGCGAAGAAGACCACTCCGAGATCGACAGCGCCGCCGTCGAACGGATCTGGCAGGCCGCCCGCCACTGGTATCAGGCCGGCATGCACCCTGCGATCCAGCTCTGCATCCGCCGCAACGGGCGGGTCGTGCTCAACCGCGCGATCGGCCACGGCTGGGGCAACGCGCCCACCGACGAACCCGACGCCGAGAAGATCCCCGTCACCACCGGCACACCGTTCTGCGTGTACTCGGCGGCCAAGGGCATCACCGCGACCGTGGTGCACATGCTGGTCGAGCAAGGCGTCTTCGCACTCGACGACCGCGTCTGCGAGTACATCCCCAGCTACACCAGCCACGGCAAGGACCGCACGACGATCCGGCACGTGCTCACCCACAGCGCGGGTGTCCCGTTCCCGACCGGACCCAAGCCGGACCTGCGCCGCGCCGACGATCACCAATACGCGCAGGAACAGCTCAGCAAGCTACGGCCGCTGTACCCGCCCGGGCGCATGCACATGTACCACGCGCTGACGTGGGGTCCGCTGATGCGCGAAATCGTCTACGCGGCCGCCGGAAAAGACATCCGGGACGTCCTGGCAGCCGAGATCCTCGAGCCGTTGAACTTCCGCTGGACCAACTTCGGCGTCGCGCCGCAGGACATCCCGCTGGTTGCGCCCAGCCATCCGACCGGCAAGCCGCTACCTCCGGCCATCGCGGCGATCTTCCGAAAGGCGATCGGCGGCACCGTGCACGAAATCATCCCGTACACCAATACCCCGGCCTTCCTCTCCACCGTGGTGCCCTCGTCCAACACCATCTCCACCGCCGACGAACTGTCCCGGTTCGCCGAAATCTGGCGCCGCGGCGGCGAACTCGACGGGGTGCGCATCATGAGCGCGGAACGGATGTACGGAGCGGTGCAGGAATGCCGCCGACTACGCCCCGACGTCGCGGTCGGACTGATGCCGGCCCGCTGGGGCACCGGGTACATGCTGGGCACCGAACGGTTCGGACCATTCGGTCGCCACGCGCCGCAGGCGTTCGGCAACCTCGGCCTGGCCAACATCGCGATCTGGGCCGACCCGGCGCGCGGCCTGGCCGCCGGGTTGATCAGCAGCGGCAAGCCCGGTAAGGATCCCGAACTCAAGCGCTACAAGGTGTTGATGGACACCATCACGGCGGCGATCCCGTCGCGATGAAGGCGTTCTGCCCGGGTGATTCGGCGGGCAACACCTAAGAGATGGAATCGGAACGTTTTCGTCAGCTCCTGGACACGCCCGGCCCATTCGCGTCGGTGTAGTTCGAGGACACGCACAACACTGCCGACGCCGACGAACAGCTCGAGCTTAAATGGCGCGCACTGCGTGCGCAGCGGGAAAAACAGGGCGTCACCGACCCGGTGACGAGCGACATCTCCGAACAAGGTGCCGCGCCCGCCAAGACGCTGCGCACCGACGAGCCGCTGCCGATGTTCGCGGTAGCGGTCGGGGCGTCGTTGGTGCGGACCTACGAGCGGATCATTCCGGCCGACGGGGTCGCCGCGGTGCTGCGATACGCGCCGACGCTGCGCTGAGCGAGACATCACACGAGCGGTGGCGGAGGGATTTGAACCCCCGGACGGTTTTAGCCGTCTCTCGCTTTCAAGGCGAGTGCATTAGGCCGCTCTGCCACGCCACCGCAGATAAGGGTAGCGGTGCTTGTAGCGTGGCCAGCATGCGCGCCATCGTCGCTGAAACCGCCGAGCAACTGCTCTGGCAGGACGTCCCCGACGTCGCCGCCGGCCCCGGCGAAGTCCTCATCAAAGTCGCCGCCGCGGGCGTCAACCGCGCCGACGTGCTGCAGGCCGCCGGCAAGTATCCGCCGCCCCCGGGCGCCAGCGAGATCATCGGCATGGAAGTCAGCGGGACCGTCGCCGACCTGGGCGCTGACGTGACGAAATGGACTGTTGGGCAACAGGTTTGCGCGCTGTTGGCCGGCGGCGGATATGCGGAGTATGTCGCTGTCCCGACCGGACAGGTGATGCCGATTCCGGCTCCCCTCGACATCATCGACGCCGCGGGCGTCCCCGAAGTGGCCTGCACGGTCTGGTCGAATCTGGTGATGACGGCACACCTGGGCCCTGGCCAGCTGGTGCTCCTGCACGGCGGTGCCAGCGGAATTGGCAGCCATGCGATCCAGGTGGCACGCGCGCTGGGCGCGCGGGTGGCGGTCACCGCCGGTTCGGCGGAGAAGCTCGCGATGTGCCGGGAACTCGGCGCCCAGATCGCCATCTCCTATAGGGACGAGGACTTCGTCGCGCGGTTGCTGGAGGAGACCGACGGCAAGGGCGCCGACGTGATCCTCGACATCATGGGCGCGGCCTATCTGGACCGCAACATCGATGCCCTGGCCACCGACGGGCAGCTGGTGATCATCGGTATGCAGGGCGGGGTGAAGGCCGAACTCAACATCGGCAAACTCATGGCCAAGCGGGCCCGCGTCATCGGCACCACCTTGCGCGCCCGCCCTTTGAGCGGGCCGAACTCCAAGAGCGCCATCGTCGACGCGGTGACGACATCGGTGTGGCCGATGTTCGCCAGCGGACGCGTCAAGCCGATCATCGGCAAGCGGCTACCGATCCAGGAAGCGGCCGAAGCGCACCGCCTGCTGCAGTCCGGTGAGACGTTCGGGAAAATCCTGCTGACGGTCTAACTGCCCTATCCGGGTCCGCCTGTCCCGCCGCCGCCGCCGGACCCGCCGACGCCGCCTGACACCCCCGCGTTGGCCGCGCCGAGTTTGCCCGGATCACCGCCGCTGCCATTGCCACCGGAGCCGGGACCACCCGCGCCGCCCTTACCTCCTGGCCCGCCGCCGCCGCCACTGGTAAAGCTGTCACCGCCCGGGCCGCCGTCGCCGCCGTCACCGCCATGGCCACCCGTTCCGCCGTTACCAGGGATGGGGGTATCGGGGTTGAAGCCTTGGGCGCTGCCACCGCCCGCGCCGCCACCGCCGCCCGCCCCGCCGGTGCCATACCGGCGCCGCCGACCGAATTGCCGAAACCTCCCCCGCCGCCGATACCGCCTAACCCTCCCCCGCCGCCGACGCCGCCCTTCCCGTATCCGGAACCGCCGGAACCTGCGTTGCCCCCCGCTCCGCCGGCTCCTCCCTCGTTCAAGCTGCTGCCGCCCAGACCCCCGTGTCCGCCCGCGGCGCCCGCACCTCCGGTGCCGCCGGCAGTGGTCGGGTCAAATACGTTCGCCTGCAAACCGTTCCCGCCAGCGCCACCGGTGCCACCTGCGCCGCCATGCCCTCCTGCGCTGACGCCCGAGCCGCCATTACCGCCGTTCCCGCCCGCCCCACCGGCACCGCCCGCACCCTGAAATGAAATTCCGGTGCTGCCATCACCGCCGTTGCCGCCGTTGCCGCCCGCGCCGACGGGGCCGGTTCCGTTCCCGCCGTTTCCGCCGTCGCCGCCCTGGTTGCCGCCGGACAGAAACCCGATGCCGCCACCGTTTCCGCCGTTGCCGCCGTGGTTTGCGCCATCGCCTCCGTTGCCGCCGTTGCCGCCGCGGTTGTTCCCGAGGCTGCCGGAGCCAGCGAGACCGCCATCGCCTCCGTTTCCGCCGGTGCTGGTGCCGGTGCCACCGTTGCCGCCGGCGCCGCCGTCACCGGAGTAAAAGCCGCCGAGTCCAAGGGTTCCCGACGCGCCCATGCCGCCCGTGCCACCGGCGCCACCGGTCACGCCGCTGCCCCCGACACCACCGGTGCCGCCTTTGCCGGCGTGTTCTTGGGTGTGGATGCTCCCTACCACTGCACCGCCACCACCACCATCACCGCCGCGACCACCGGTGTCGCCGTTACCCCCGGCTCCGCCGGTGCCGCCGTCGCCGCCGTCGCCGGCATGTGCGGTCAAGTCGATCGCGATGCCGCTGAGGCCGCCGCGACCTCCTTGCCCCCCGTTGAACCCGTTACCGGCAGCGGTACCTGCCGTGTCCCCCGCACCGCCCGTGCCGCCAGTGCCACCGTTGCCGCCGGTGCCGCTGACGGGGGCAGTACCTGCGTTGCCCGCACCGATGCCCTTCCCGGGCTGACCGAATTGGCCTCCGGCACCCCCGTAGCCGCCGTTACCGCCGGTGCCGCCATCCTTGCCCAGTCCGACGCCGGACGCCCCGGTACCACCCGCTCCGCCGGCACCGCCGTGGCCGCCGTCACCGCCAGCGCCGTTGATACCGCCGGCGGTGCTGTTTCCACCGGTGCCGCCGCTACCGCCGGCGCCGCCCGCGGTGCCGTTGCCGGCGGCGGTGGTCGCCGTACCGGTTGCGCCGGTGCCGCCCGCGCCGCCCGTGCCGCCGGTGCCTCCTTGTCCGCCGTTGCCGACGAGGCCGCTGCGGGCTGCGCCGACGGTCCCACCGTTGCCGGTGGCGCCGCCCTCACCCGGGCTACCGCCAGTACCGCCGGTTCCGCCGGTGCCACCGGCCACCGTTGAGGTACCCGTCGCGCCGGTACCTCCGATGCCGCCGATACCGCCGTCGCCGCCGCGTCCACCGCTGCCGTTGGTGCCACCGGCGCCGCTGTCACCGCCCGCGCCACCGGCGCCGCCCGTCCCGCCGGTGCCGCCAGTGCCACCGGTGCCGCCTGCCGAGGTGCCCGTCGTACCGGTACCGCCCATACCGCCGGCCCCGCCATCGCCCCCGGCGCCGCCATTGCCCGCAGCTCCGCTCGTGCCGCCGGTGCCACCGGTGCCGGCCTGACCACCCATGCCGGCTTCGCCGCCGTGACCGCCGGCGCCGCCTTTGCCGCCGGTCGCGCCGGCACTGGCGCCCGTCCCCCCGGTGGCACCGTTGCCGCCCCCGGCGCCGTTACCGCCGTGGCCCCCGCTTCCGTTGACACCGCCCGCACCGCTGTTGCCACCCGCACCGCCGGAGCCACCGGCCCCACCGGCAAAGCCGGCGGCCCCGGTGCCGTCAGCCAGCACCGTCGTGGAGTTTCCGCTGGCAGCGCCGTCGCCGCCGCTGCCACCATCGCCGCCGTTGCCGGCTGATCCCGCGACGCCACCCGCACCTCCCGCGACGCCGCCTGCCCCCGCGGCTCCGCCAGCGCCGCCGGCACCGCCGTCGCCTCCGGCCGCACCGGGCTGCTGTGTGGCCATGGCGCCGTTGCCGCCGTCGGCGCCATGGCCGCCGTCACCACCCAATCCACCATCGCCGCCATGGCCAAACAGCAGCCCGTTTGCGCCACCCGCACCGCCGTTGCCCCCCGCACCGCCCGCCCCGCCGGAGACTCCCGCCACCCCACTGCCGGCTACAGCGGACGCACCCCGCCCGCCGTCAGCGCCGTCACCGCCTTGCCCACCCGCCCCGCCCTGGCCCATCCACAGGCCGCCGCGGCCGCCGGCACCGCCGTCGCCTCCGGCGCCGCCGGCCAAGCCCGGCCCACCGGCAGTACCTGCACCCCCCTGCGCGCCCGCACCTCCATTGCCGTAGAGGAGCCCGCCGGCACCGCCGGCACCGCCCGCCCCACCGGCACCACCGTTGACGCCGGTTACTCCCACTCCGCCGGCACCACCGTTACCGCCGTTACCGAACAGCCCGGCGGCGCCACCCGCACCACCGTGCTGCCCGGCCAACCCTGCCCCACCAGCACCGCCGTTGCCGATGAGAAGACCGCCGGCGCCGCCATTCTGACCAGGCGCACCGTTGACCCCGTCGCCGATCAGCGGCCTACCGATCAGTGCCTGAGTCGGCGCGTTGAGAGCGTTGAGGACCAACTGGTCGACGCCGGCCGCCTCGGCCGAGGCGTAAGAATCCGCGGCGGCCGCCAGCGTGCGGACGAACTGATCGTGAAAGGCCTGCACCTGCGCGCTGGCCAGCTGAAATTGCTGACCGTGCGCACTGAACAACGCAGCGATGTCCGCCGACACCTCGTCGCCTGCGGCCGCCAACAACTGGGTGGTCGGCGCCAGCACGTTGTGGGTGGCCGCATCCACCGCGAACCCTAGAGCTGTCAGATCCGTCGCTGCTGCGGACGCCGCCCCCGGCCAAATCAACACGAATGACATGCGGGTTTCCTCCTCCGCTCAGCGACCGCCACACGATGGTGGGTGCGGTGGGCGGCTGCGCCTGACCAAACGCTGACGGAAAGAAGATGCGCGAAGGTTGACAGATTGTGGAAAAGGCTGGTCGGCGGGCAGGACACCCGTCGGGTTGGCGCGGGCTCAGCCCAGTGACGCCAGCGCCCTTACCAACTGGTCGACTTCGGCCATCGTCGAGTAGTGCGCCAAGCCGACGGTGACCGCGCCGCCGATGTCGTTGACTCCCAACACGTCAAGCGCGCGGGAACTGGCGTTGGCGATCGCCAGGATGCCGTTGTCGGCCAAACGCTGCACCACCCGGTCGGCCGGCACCTCGTTGACGGCGAAGCTGATCACCGGTATCCGCGCCTCCGGACGGCCCAGCAGGATCACCAGCGGCAACGACCGCAGCGACACCATCAGGTAGTCGTAGATCCGGTTCAGGTACGACGCGGCAGACTGCATCGACACCGAAAGTCGTTCCCGCCGGCTGCCACGGGCCGTCTCGTCCAGGGATGCGAGGTACTCGATGCTGGCGACGACCCCGGCCAGCAACCCGAATTGGTGTGCCCCCACCTCCAGCCGCTCCGGTCCGGTGGCGTAAGGGTTGGTGGAGACGGAGTTGAACGTGTTGATCAGCGCCGGCTCGCGAAACACCATTGCCCCGATCGGCGGTCCGCCCCAACCCACGGCGTTCACCGCCACCACGTCGGCCTCGGTTTCCTTGAGGTCGATCAGCCGATACGGCGCGGCAGCGGAATGGTCGACCACCACCAGTGCGCCCACGTCATGCGCCAGTTTCGTCATCGCCCGCAGATCGGTGACGGCGCCCAGCGTCCCCGAGGCCGAGGTGACGGCAACCAGCCGGGTGGACTTGTTGATCAGGCTTTCCCACTGCCAGGTCGGCAGCTCTCCGGTCTCGATGTCGACTTCGGCCCATTTGACCTTGGCGCCGTAGCGGTGAGAAGCGCGCAGCCAGGGCGCGATGTTGGCCTCGTCGTCCAGGCGGCTGACCACCACCTCGTAACCGAGGCCGGCCCGCGCGGACGACGCCTCGGCCAGTGACGCCAGCAGCACCGCCCGGTCGGCGCCGAGCACGACGCCACTCGGATCGGCGTTGACCAGATCGGCCACCGCTTCGCGCGCCGCGTCCAGGACCGCGGCGCTGCGTCGTGCCGACGGGTGCGCCCCCGCCGTGGTGGCGCCGGATCTGCGGAACGCGGTGGACACCGTGGTCGCCACGGAATCGGGGATCAGCATGCCGGTCGGCGCATCGAAGTGCACCCATCCGTCACCGAGCGAGGGATGCAGTCCGCGCACCCGGGCGACGTCATAGGCCATGCCAGTCACCTTAGAGCTATCGAAAGCCTGGAAAGCTACAGCCATTTTCGTGTAGGTGTGGTCGGTAGCGGGTGCGCTATAGACGTTCCGGCCGTTACCGGCCTCCCGAGTCAACTCACCCGGGCAGCCATACTAGTCGAGTGAGCTTGTGGTTCGGAACGCTGATCGCATTGGTTTTGCTGATCGCACCGGGTGCCATCGTCGCACGTATCGCGCAGTTGAATTGGCCGATCGCAATCGCGGCCGGCCCAGCGCTGACGTACGGCGTCGTGGCGCTGGCGATCGTCCCTTACGGTGCCCTCGGCATCCCGTGGAACGGGTGGACCGCGCTGGCGGCGCTGGCCGTCGTCTGCATACTGGCGACGGTTTTGCAGCTGCTGCTTGCCCGCTTTCGCGACAGGGAGGCCGAGGCGCGCGCGGTGAATCCCGGGCCGGGGCTGCTGGTGGCGGCAGGAGTGCTGCTGGGCGCCGTACTGATCGGCTGGGCGGCGTTCGCCGGCATCCCGCACTGGCAGTCGATTCCCAGCACCTGGGACGCGGTGTGGCACGCGAACACCGTGCGCTGGATCCTCGACGTCGGTCAGGCGTCGCCGACCCACATGGGCGAGCTGCGCAATGTCGAGACCCATGCCCTGCTCTACTACCCCTCGGTGTTTCACGCGCTGACCGCGGTCTACTGCCAGCTGACCGGCGCCGCAGCCGCCACCGGCTACACGCTCAACTCGATGGCGGTGGCCATCTGGCTGTTCCCGGTCAGCGCGGCCGTCCTCACCTGGCGCGCCTTGCGTACCCATACCACCGAATGGCGCACCGCCGTGACCGCTGCCACCGCCGCCGCGCTGTCGGCGTCGTTCACCGCCGTGCCCTACGTCGAGTTCGACACCGCCGCGATGCCCAATCTGGCCGCCTACGGCGTCGCCATTCCGGCCATGGCCCTGATCACGTCGACCCTCGGACACCGCGACCGAATCCCGGTAGCGGTACTCGCACTGGTCGGTGTCTTCTCGGTGCACATCACCGGCGGCATCATCACGGTCGTTCTGGTGGGCGCCTGGTGGCTCTTCGAGGCGCTGTGGCATCCGGTGCGGGGCCGCCTCCGCGACCTGGCGGTGCTGGCCGGTGTCGCCGTCACCTCCGGCCTGATCCTGTTACCGCAGTTCCTGAGCGTCACCCAGCAGGAAGACATCATCGCCGGGCATTCCTTCCTGACCTACCTCAGCAAGAAGCGCGGCCTGTTCGACGCGGTGTTCCAGCACTCCCGGCACCTCAACGACTTCCCGGTCCAGTACGCGCTGATCCTGCTGGCGGCGGTGGGCGGGTTCATCATGCTGGTGAAGAAGATCTGGTGGCCCCTGGCGGTGTGGCTGCTCTACATCCTGATCAACGTCGACGCCGGCACCCCACTCGGCGGACCGATCGGAGCGATTGCCGGCGGTTTCGGCGAGTTCTTCTACAAAGATCCGCGACGGATCGCCGCCGCGACCACGCCGCTGCTGAACCTGATGGCGGCCCTCGCGCTGGTCACCATCGTCGCGGCGGCAGTGGCCCTGGCCAAGCGGTTCGTCCAGCCGCGCAAGCCGATGCCGTCGCGCTTCTGGGCGGCCGCCACCGCGGTGCTGCTCGTGGGCATCAGCCTGCTCAGCGCCTGGCATTACTTTCCCCGCCACCGGTTCCTGTTCGGCGACAAGTACGACTCGATCATCGTCGATCAACGCGACCTCGACGCCATGGCGTACCTGTCGAAGCTGCCCGGCGCGCGCACCACCATCATCGGCGACTCCAACGTCGACGGCACCTCCTGGATGTACGCGGTGGCAGGTCTGCACCCGCTGTGGACCCACTACGACTACCCGGTGCAGATGGGTCCGGGTTATCACCGCTACATCTTCTGGGCCTACGCCAAGAAGGGAGACTCCGATCCGCGCGTGGTAGAGGCGATCAAAGCCCTCAACATCCGCTATGTCCTGGCGAGCGGGCCGACGATCCGAGGGTTCAAAGTTCCCGACGGACTATATTTTCTCGACAGGTCGCCCTACTGGACATTGATCTACGACAACGGCGGCGCCCAGATCTACGAGTGGCACGGCGACACGCCCGTGCATCCCTAGCAGAGACGTACCAGGACGGTGATTGGGTTGGCTAACGGCAATGACGAGCACGCCGAAGATAGCGACGGTATCGAGGTTATCGGCGGCGTCGATCCGCGTTTGATGGCACTGCGTCAGGACGACGCGGACGATTCGGACGAACGCTCGTTGACCGATCTCGTGGAGCAACCCGCCAAGGTGATGCGAATCGGCACCATGATCAAGCAGTTGCTCGAAGAGGTGCGCGCCGCGCCGCTGGACGAAGCCAGCCGCACCCGGCTGCGCGACATCCACGCCACCAGCATCCGCGAACTCGAGGAAGGCCTGGCACCGGAGCTGCGCGAAGAGCTGGAACGACTCACCTTGCCGTTCAACGAGGACACCGCGCCGTCGGAGGCCGAGTTGCGTATCGCCCAGGCGCAGCTGGTCGGCTGGTTGGAGGGACTCTTTCACGGCATCCAGACCGCGCTGTTCGCGCAGCAGATGGCCGCCCGGGCGCAACTGGAGCAGATGCGCCAGGGTGCGCTGCCACCCGGGATGGGAAAGCCGGGCCCGCACGGGCACGGCACCGGACAGTACCTGTAAGCCGTGTCGAGCGGTCCACACATCGAGACCCGCGACGCGTGGGTCGAATTCCCGATCTTCGACGCCAAGTCGCGTTCGCTGAAGAAGGCTTTCCTGGGCAAGGCCGGTGGTGCGATCGGTCGCAACAGCTCCAACGTGGTGGTCGTCGAAGCGCTGCGAGATATCACCATGTCGCTGGAGCTCGGCGACCGCGTCGGGCTGGTCGGACACAACGGCGCCGGCAAATCGACTCTGCTGCGCCTGCTTTCGGGGATCTATGAGCCGACGCGCGGGTGGGCCAAAGTCACCGGCAGGGTGGCGCCGGTGTTCGATCTCGGGATCGGCATGGACCCCGAGATCTCCGGCTACGAGAACATCATCATCCGTGGCCTGTTCCTCGGGCAGACCCGTAAGCAGATGCTGGCCAAAGTGGACGAGATCGCCGAATTCACTGAATTGGGCGACTACCTGTCGATGCCGCTGCGCACCTACTCCACCGGCATGCGGGTGCGACTGGCGATGGGGGTGGTCACCAGCATCGACCCGGAAATCCTGCTGCTCGACGAAGGTATCGGTGCGGTCGACGCCGAGTTCCTGAAGAAGGCGCAGTCCCGGTTGCAGGGCTTGGTGGAACGCTCCGGGATCCTGGTCTTCGCGAGCCATTCCAATGAATTCCTGGCCCGGTTGTGCAAGACGGCGATGTGGATCGACCACGGCGTGATCCGGCAGACCGGGGGTATCGAAGACGTGGTCCGGGCCTACGAGGGCGAAGACGCGGCCCGGCACGTACGCGAAGTGCTCGCCGAGACCGCGCGTGAGTGACCGTGAGTGACTATGTCTTCGCCGTCGTGGTCACCCACCGGCGACCCGAGGAACTCGCCCGCTCCCTGGAGTCCCTGGCCACCCAGACCCGGGCCCCGGATCGGCTCATCGTCATCGACAACGACGACTCCGGTGACAGCCGTGTGCACTATCTCGTTGCGGCCCAAGACATTCCATCGATATACCTCAATTCCCGCCGAAACCTCGGCGGCGCAGGAGGTTTCGCGCTGGGCATGTTGCTGGCCCTGGCCCATGGGGCGGACTGGATATGGCTGGCCGATGACGACGGGCGCGCCGCGGACGCCGAGGTGCTGGCGACGTTGTTGGCCTGCGCGGACAAACACGGGCTGGCCGAGGTGTCTCCGATGGTCTGCAACATCAAAGACCCTGAATCGCTGGCCTTTCCATTGCGCCGTGGACTGGTTTGGCGCCGACGGGTCAGCGAATTGCGCACCGAGACCGGCCAGGACCTGCTGCCCGGCATCGCCTCGCTGTTCAACGGCGCGCTTTTTCGCGCGTCGGCGCTGGAGGCGATCGGCGTGCCGGATCTGCGATTGTTCATCCGCGGCGACGAAGTCGAGATGCACCGCAGACTGGTGCGCTCCGGGCTGCCGTTCGGCACCTGCCTGAACGCGGTCTATCTGCATCCATGTGGCTCGGACGAATTCAAGCCGATCCTCGGCGGCCGCATGCACACGCAGTACCCCGATGATTCCAGCAAGCGCTTCTTCACCTACCGCAATCGCGGCTACGTGTTATCCCAGCCGGGCCTGCGCAAGTTGCTGCCGCAGGAGTGGATTCGTTTCGGCTGGTTCTTCCTGGTGACCCGCCGCGACCCCAAGGGATTGATCGAGTGGGTCCGGCTGCGACGGCTGGGACGGCGGGAACAATTCGGGCGGCCAGGAGGTTCGGCATGACGTTCATCGACGCGGCAGCGCAGTCAAAGACCTTCGCCCGCGCCCGAGGTGATCTGGTCGCCGGGTTCCGGCGCCACGAATTGTGGTTGCACCTGGGTTGGCAGGACATCAAACAGCGCTATCGCCGCTCGGTGCTGGGGCCGTTCTGGATCACGATCGCGACGGGCACGACGGCCGTGGCGATGGGCGGGCTGTACTCCAAGCTGTTCCATCTCGACCTGTCCGAGCACCTGCCCTACGTCACGCTCGGGCTTATCGTGTGGAACCTGATCAATGCCGCCATTCTTGAGGGCGCCGACGTCTTCGTGCACAACGAGGGATTGATCAAGCAACTGCCCACCCCGCTGAGCGTGCACGTCTATCGGCTGGTGTGGCGGCAGATGATCTTGTTCGCGCACAACATCGTGATCTACCTCGTCATCGCGATCATCTATCCCAAGCCGTGGTCGTGGGCGGACCTGTCCGTGCTGCCCGCACTGGCACTGATCATGCTCAACTGCATCTGGGTGTCGCTGTGCTTCGGCATTCTGGCGACCCGTTACCGCGACATCGGGCCGCTGCTGAACTCGGTGGTGCAGCTGCTGTTCTTCATGACGCCGATCATTTGGAACGACAGCACCCTTCAGCAACAGGGTGCCGGCCGTTGGTCGAAGATCGTCGAACTCAACCCACTGCTGCACTACCTGGACATCGTGCGTGCGCCGCTGCTGGGCGCCCCCCAGGAGCTGCGGCACTGGGCGGTGGTGGTGGTGCTGACGATCGTGGGGTGGGTGATGGCGGCGTTGGCGATGCGGCAGTACCGCGCGCGGGTGGCGTACTGGGTTTGAGGTCGCGCGCTGGCCGCGAAGGCCTGCGTCTCCCCCCGTAGGGGGAGCAAATTTCATCCCTGGAATCGGCCTTCTGGCCGAGGCACGTGCGGCCCCACGTGGGCGATGTTGGGAACCGGAGCAATCGGCTCGGCAACCACACTCGCGTCGAGGGGACCATGCCATGTCGTTCATGTTGGCCAGCCCGGAAGCGCTCGCGGCCGCAGCAGCGGAGCTGGCAGACGTCGGTGCGTCGGTGGGTTCGGCCAACGCGGCGGCAGCAGCCCCGACGACGGCGGTGCTGGCGGCGGCCGCCGACGAGGTCTCCCAGCAGATTGCCGCGATCTTCGGCGCTCACGCTCAAGAATATCAGCTGCTCAGCGAGCAGGCCTCGGAGTTCCACCACCGATTCGTCACGGCGCTGACTGGGAGCGGCCTGTCCTACGCCAGTGCCGAGGCGACGAATGCTTCCCCCTTGCAGTCCTTCGAGCGGGCGGCGTTGAGCGTGATCAACGCTCCGACCCAGACTCTGCTGGGACGGCCGCTGATCGGTAACGGCGCCGACGGCGGCACCGTCGACGGAGTGGGTCAGCTGGGCGGAGCAGGCGGCCTGTTGGTCGGTGATGGGGGCGCGGGCGGTGCGAGCACGGCACCCGGGGCTGCCGGTGGCGCGGGCGGCAGCGCCGGGCTGATCGGTAACGGCGGAGCGGGCGGTCGCGCCGGGGCCGGGGCGATTGGCGGCGGCGGCGGAACGGGAGGGCTGCTGTACGGCAACGGCGGCGCCGGCGGCGCCGGTGGTGCGGCTCTGGCCGGCATCAACGGCGGCAACCCCGGACGCGGCGGCGACGGCGGTGTTGCAGTCCTGTTCGGCAACGGTGGCAGCGGCGGCGTGGGAGGAGCTGGTCTGGCCGGCGCCAACGGCGTCAATCCTGCCAACGCCCCGAACCCGGCTACGGGAACTAACGCGAATGCCAACGTAGTCGCGGGCTACAGCATCTTCGTCGGCGGCGACATGGGTGCCACCGGCCCTACCGGTGATCCGGGGATGAACGGTGGCGCCGGCGGAACGGGCGGCCTGGCGGGAGCCAACAACCTCACGACGGCCAGCGGGCTCAGCCTCAATTCCGTCGGCGGCACCGGGGGCGTGGGAGGCACGGGCGGCGACGGGGGCACCGGCGGCGCAGGGGGCAACGGCGGCCCAGCCAGCTCTACCGACAGCGCCGGCGTGACGAGCGGGTCGATAAGTGCTCGAGGTGGCGTCGGTGGCGCCGGCGGACACGGAGGGGCTGAGGGTGGCGCCGGTGGAAACGGCGGCAACGGCGGCACCGCCACAGCCAGGGGCATAGCTCCGAACCTCTCGGCAATAGGCGGCGGGGGCGGCGCCGGGGGCGACGGTTCCACCGGTGCGGCCGGAGCCAGTGGTCATACGGGCGGGGCCGGCGGCAATGGAGGTCATGGCGGACTTCTGATCGGCAATGGCGGGCACGGCGGCCCGGGGGGCACGGGTGGCGCCGGCGGCACTGGCGACTTCGGCGGTGCGGGCGGAAGGGGCGGAAACGGCGGTACCGCCCTTATCAACAGCGCAACCGGTACAACAGGAAACGGCGGCGCCGGCGGGGACGGTGGCGCGGGCGGGGTCGGAGGCGCCGGCGGGTCTGGCGGAACCGGAGGCAACGGCGGGGCTGGTGGCCTGCTATTCGGCAGCGGCGGCGCGGGGGGCTCCGGCGGTGGCGGCGGCACGGGCGGCGACGGCGGCACCGGCGGTAATGGCGGTCATGGTGGCACCGGCGCCGCAATCGGAAAGGGAGGCGGTGCCGGCGACGGAGGCAGCGGCGGCGCCGCAGGTGCCGGTGGCGCCGGCGGTCATGGCGGGACGGGCAGCGCACTGATCGGGGCGGCGGGAGCGGTTGGCGCCATCGGTGCCGGCGGCTCGCTGGGCAGCGACGGTCTCGGCGGCACACCCGGCTAGATTGGCTCGCATGAGTCGCCCGTCGTCCGAGCGTGTTGACGCCAGCATGCTCACCGGAGTTTCCGAGACCGCGCTACTCACCCTCAACGGCAGGGCTTTCCAAGCCGCCCATCCGCAGGCGATCATCGACGACCCGATGGCCATCAAGCTCGTCGAGTCCATCGACTTCGACTTCGAGAAGTTCGGCCGCAAGGGCCAGGAGATGGCGTTGCGCTCGCTGGCCGTCGACAAATGCGCTCTCGCGTACCTGGCGCAGCATCCCAAGGCGACCGTCGTCGCGCTGGCCGAGGGCTTCCAGACCAGCTTCTGGCGACTCGACGCTGCGCTTCCCGATGCTCAATTTCGTTGGGTGTCAATCGATCTGCCGCCGGTGATCGAGTTGCGGCGACGGCTGCTGCCGCACTCGCCACGGATCACCGAGATCGCGCAGTCTGCGCTGGACTACACCTGGATGGACAAGATCGACAGCAGCGACGGCGTGTTCGTCACCGCCGAGGGTCTGCTGATGTACCTGCAACCGGAGCAGGCGCTGGGACTCATCACCGAGTGCGCCAACCGGTTCGCCGGCGGTCAGATGTTCTTCGACGTGCCACCGACCATCGTCAAAAAGGTGGCGCGCAAAGGAATGCGGTCGTCCAAGCACTATCGGGTGCCGCCGATGCCGTTCAGCCTCTCACCACGCCAACTGGCGAATCTGGCGCACACCGTTCCCGGCATCCGGGCGGTGCACGATGTGCCGATGCCCGCGGGGCGGGGCTGGTTCTTCGGGCACCTCTATCCGGCCCTGTGGCAGCTCCCGCCCCTCAAGCCGTTCCGCGGCGCCTACACTTTGCTTGAATTCGGCTGACCCTCAACGCTTTTCCCGTGTCACCACCATCTCGTCGTTGCCGGTGGCCCAGGACCGCCCAAAGACCTCCAGCGATACGATCTCGTCCGGTCCGCTCGGGCTGGCGCTGTCGTTGAGATGCACCGTGCCGTTGACCAGGTCGACGCCGGTCACGACGACGGCGTGGTCGCTCGCCGGATTACCGCGGTTGTCCTTGGTTTGCACCGGCAGGCCCCAGATCATTTCGGCGTTCACCCCGGCGATCACCTTGTGGCCGCCGTCCAGGTAGCGTTCGAGCGCCTCCATGCCGGAGTCCAGCCCGGTGGCGGCGTCATCGAGGCTGGTGGCCACCCCATAAATGCCGTACTGCGCCAGCAGCACCGGAATGTCGGCCGGGTCAGTGCCGTAGCCCGAACGGTACACCGGCCCCGCGTGCACCCGGCTGCCCAGCCGCACCGCCACCGCGATGATCTCGTCCTCGGACGGCTGGCGGCCGGTGAGTTCGCCGATGACGTCAGCGACGGCCATCAGGGCGCAGTCGTCAGAGGATTGCTTGCGCCAGTACTGGGCAGCGGCGGCCGGGTCGCCGTACATGCGGGGCGCCGCGCTGTTTGGCACCGACGCGGACACGGCGGCATGAGCAAGGCCGGACGCCAGGCCCAGCGTTGCAGCCACGCCGGCGAAGGACAGGGTCAGCTTGGCGACGGCGCCGCGGACGTTCTCGATGGTGCGCATGAGACAAGGCTGGAATGTGGTTCTACTTAAAAGCTTTGGAGATTCTTGGGGAGCACATGAAGCTGGCGAATTGCCCTTCGCGCTGGGGCCCTGGCCGTTAGCATCCGACCACGATCGGTACATGAACAGATGCGCGTGGGGACGTCTGTCGATTTAGCGGGAGGTCCTTGGATGTCGCGGCTCGTTGTAGTTCCGGAGTCGCTGTCGTTGGCAGCGCGGGAAGTGTCCGACATCGGATCGGCCATGCGCTCGGCGACCGCTACCGCGACCGCCCCCACCGCGGACCTGCTTGCTGCGGCCGCCGACGAGGTGTCGACCCAGATCGCTGGGCTCTTCAGGTCTCACGCTCAGGCATATCAAGCGGTCAGCATGCAAGCAGAGGCGCTACACCAACAGTTCGTGCAGGCGCTGAGCGGAGCGGGCAATGCCTACTCGTTGGCCGAGGCCGCGAATGCTTCACCGTTGCAGCTGGTGCAGGACGCCGCGCTGTCGGCCATCAACGCTCCCACCCAGACTCTGTTGGGCCGCCCGCTGGTCGGCGATGGGGCCGCAGGCGCGACGATCAACGGCGTCGGCCAGCCCGGCGGCGCCGGCGGACTGCTGTTCGGCAACGGCGGAACCGGCGGCACCAGCACCGCCGCCGGAATAGCGGGAGGCGCGGGCGGCAGCGCGGGACTGCTCGGCAACGGCGGTGCCGGTGGTCAGGGCGGCGCCGGCGCCAACGGCGGAGTCGGCGGCGTCGGTGGACTGCTTTACGGCAACGGGGGTTGCGGCGGCGCCGGCGGTGCGGCGCTGGCCGGGGTCAACGGCGGCAACCCCGGACACGGCGGGGAGGGCGGCAACGCCATCTGGTTCGGCAACGGCGGCAACGGCGGGCACGGCGGCACGGGGCTGGCGGGCACGAACGGCGTCAACCCGACGCCGACGGGCACCACTGCCCCCGACGGAACTCAAGGGGCGAGTAATGGCATACGCGGCGTCGACGCCATACGACTGGGCGGCGGCACCGGAGGCACCGGAGGCACCGGAGGCACCGGAGAGTCCGGCGGCACCGGCGGTCCGGGTGGTGACGCTGCGGTATTCGCCGGAGCCAATGCCGGCGGGAACAACCTCACAGCCGTAGGGGGCGCCGGCGGGATCGGGGGCACCGCCGGGGCCGGCGGCGCCGGCGGTACCGGCGGACAAGGGGGCGCAGGCTCAGTCGTGGATGGCAACACCGTAGGCGTTGTGGCCGCTGCGTTCGGCGGAAACGGCGGTCTGGGAGCTCCGGGTGGGTCGCCGGGCGGCGCCGGCGGCGACGGCGGCAACGGTGGATCCGCGTCGGTGCTCGCACAACACGCCAACGTCAGCGCCACCGGCGGCCACGGCGGGGCCGGCGGGGCCGGCGCAGTGGGTGCCGTCGGCACTGCCGGCGGCCACGGCGGTGCCGGCGGAAACGGCGGTCATGGCGGCCTGCTGATCGGAAACGGCGGCGCCGGCGGGGCCGGCGGGATCGGCGGCGGCGGCGGCAGCGGCGATACCGGTGGGCTAGGCGGGACCGGCGGCTCCGGTGGAGGCAGCCGGATCAATTTCGTTGCGGACGGGCAACCGGGTGTCGGGGGTGAAGGGGGTGACGGCGGTGACGGCGGCGGCGGCGGCGATGGCGGGGCCGGCGGATCCGGTGGTAGCGGCGGCGCCGGCGGCCTGCTGTGGGGCTCGGGTGGCGCGGGCGGCACCGGCGGCCCAGGGGGCATGGGCGGCGGTGGTGGCCACGGCGGCGGCGGGGGCCACGGCGGTCAAGCCGGCAACAGCGGCCCGGTCGCGCCAGGCGGTGCCCCGGGCGAGGGCGGCACCGGTGGCGCCGCGGGAGCCGGCGGCAGCGGAGGAGGCGGCGGGGCCGGCGGCGTCCTCAGCGGCGGCGCGGGTGCCAGCGGAGCCGTCGGCGGATTGGGGACAGCGGGCGCGGACGGGATCGGTGGCCCTCCCGGATGATCCGGGCCGCTGCGCATGGGATGACAGCTACGTTTTCGGGCTCTCAGCCCTTTGATCAGTGTGCGCGTGCGAGCTCCCCCCGTAGGGGGAGCAAATTTCATCCCTGGATTCGGCCTTCTGGCCGAGGCACGTGCGGCCCCACGTGGGCGATGTTGGGAACCGGAGCAATCGGCTCGGCAACCACACTCGCGTCGAGGGGACCATGCCATGTCGTTCATGTTGGCCAGCCCGGAAGCGCTCGCGGCCGCAGCAGCGGAGCTGGCAGACGTCGGTGCGTCGGTGGGTTCGGCCAACGCGGCGGCAGCAGCCCCGACGACGGCGGTGCTGGCGGCGGCCGCCGACGAGGTCTCCCAGCAGATTGCCGCGATCTTCGGCGCTCACGCTCAAGAATATCAGCTGCTCAGCGAGCAGGCCTCGGAGTTCCACCACCGATTCGTCACGGCGCTGACTGGGAGCGGCCTGTCCTACGCCAGTGCCGAGGCGACGAATGCCTCCCCCTTACAGTCCTTCGAGCGGGCGGCGTCGAGCGTTATCAATGCTCCGACCCAGACTCTGCTGGGACGGCCGCTGATCGGTAACGGCACCGACGGGACCGCGCCGGGCCAAGCCGGCGGCGCAGGCGGGCTGTTGTACGGCAACGGTGGTGCGGGCGCCGCGGGCGCCGCGGGTCAGGCCGGGGGGTCGGGCGGTTCGGCCGGCCTGTGGGGCCAAGGTGGGGCCGGCGGCGCAGGCGGTGCAGGCGCGGTTGGTGGAAACGGCGGAAACGGTGGTCTGCTCTACGGCGGTGGTGGCGCCGGCGGCGTCGGTGGATCAGGTGCTGCCGGAGGACTCGGCGGCAATGCGCCCCTGATCGGCAACGGCGGCGCCGGCGGAGGGGGCGGGCTCGGCGCGTCCGGGGGGACCGGCGGAAGTGCACTGCTGTTCGGGAGCGGCGGCGACGGCGGGGCGGGCGGCGCCGCGGCGGCCGGCGTCAACGGCGGTCACGCCGGGCGAGGCGGCGACGGCGGCTACGCCGGGCTGTGGGGCAACGGCGGCGACGGCGGTCACGGCGGCGCCGGCACAACCGGCGAGAACGGGGCCAATCCCCCGACCAACGGAGCCACCGCGCCGACCGGAACGCCCGGCTCGTCCAGCAGCGTGACTACGGCCGGCGATGCGATCGCCACCGGCACCGCGGGCAAGACCGGCGGCACCGGCGGCGCGGGATGGGCCGGCGGCACCGGCGGTCGGGGCGGCGACGCAACAGCCGTCACCACCGACCCCATCGGTCTACGCAACGTCACTGCGACCGGCGGCGATGGCGGGGCGGGCGGAGCAGCCGGAGCCGGCGGCACCGGCGGGGCCGGCGGCGCCGGGGGCAACGCGTCCGCCACAAGCACCAGCACGAACTCCGCGACCAGCAGCATCACCGCGCGCGGCGGCGACGGTGGCAACGGAGCCACGGGTGGGGCCCCCGGTGGGTCGGGCGGCGCCGGAGGAGACGGCGGCTATGCAGTGACCAACACCCGAACCTTCGGCTTGAACCAAGCCAACGGCGGCGACGGCGGCGACGGCGGCGCAGGAGCCGCCGGGGCCAGCGGCGCGACAGGCGGGGGTGGTGGCGCCGGGGGCAACGGCGGTCGAGGCGGCCTGCTCATTGGCGACGGCGGCAACGGCGGTGCGGGCGGGATGGGGGGCACCGGCGCCACCGGCGGCAACGGCGGCAACGGCGGCGTCGGCGGCCCCAGCAACACGCAGAACGCGGGCGACGGCGGCGACGGGGGCGACGGCGGTGCCGGCGGGACCGGGGGAACAGGCGGAATCGGCGGCGCGGGCGGCCAAGGGGCCGCAGGTGGTCTACTGGCAGGCAACGGCGGCGCCGGCGGCGCCGCCGGCGCGGGCGGGACCGGTGGTTCCGGCGGCACGGGCGGCACTGGCGGGCACGCCGGTGCCTCCGGCGGTACCGGCGGGCTCGCGGGGTCTCGGGGTGACGGTGGCGCCGCGGGCACCGGCGGGGCCGGAGGCGCCGCCGGCAGCGGCGGCAGCGGCGGCACCGGCGGGGCGCTCCTGAGCGTTACCGGATCGGGCGGCGCCGTCGGCAGCACCGGATCCCGCGGCGGAAACGGCACCCCGGGCGTTCACGGCTAGAGCGTGATCCCAGCGGGATGCCACCCGCCAAGGACGTTCCAAGAATCCTTTGAGAATCCTCCAAGGACGCACCCGGAAGCTGTCGCGGTGCCTCACACACTGGTCCGTGCAGACAACGCGACACTGCAGTTCCCCTTCGACCGGGCCGTCTCGCTGCACGCGGTTGCGTTTCAAGCGATCTGCGAAGAGCACCTGCTGCCGTTCTACGGTGTCGTGCACGTCGGCTACCGGCGCAGCGCAAACCGGCTGACACAACCCGAACTCACCAGGATTCTCGATGCGTGCTCGGTCGGCATCCAGGTCCAGGACAAGATGACGACCCGGATAGGTCTGTGGCTGGACCATCAGCTCGGCGCGGACGGGCTGGGTGTGCTGGTGGAAGGCGGATACGCCTGCACGCCGGTGCGCGAAGGCGCCGCCCTCGCCGGGCCCACTACCACGATGGCGTTCTACGGCTCGATGCGCGACAACACCCAAGAGCAACGCGAATTCCTCACCCTCGCCAGCAGAAAGAAGACCAGCAATCATGCTTGATATCGCCCTGACCGACACCGCCCACAGCACGGCGACCATGCACCGCGACGACGCACCCGTCGGCCGCACGGCCCGCTCCCACCTGCGCAAGCGTTTCGTCGGACTGCGCTGCTGCCGCCGTTCCTGGTCCGACAACGGCAATCGGCTGTTCCTGCAGGGCTACCGGCTCACCTTTGAGATCGAATTCGCCTGCGACGAAACGGAATCCGGCACCGTGCTCAGCGCAGGTTGCCTACAGGAGATTCACGACGCACTGCAACGGCAATACGGCCAGACCACGCTGATCGCCGCGAATGACCCGCAACGCGACCTGTTCGAACTGCTGGCCGAGCGGGATCTGGTTGACTTGCGGATCGTCGACAACACCGCCGTGGAAGCCTCCGCAGCCTGGGTGTTCGAGACCGTCGAAGGGATCGTCGTGCGGGCAACGGGCGGCCGGGTCTGGTTGTCGCGGATCGACGCCCAGGAAAGTGGCAGCAGGGTCATCACACTCACCGCGCTGCCGATGCAGGACTGGGCGTGAGGGCTGTCGCCGCATTGCTCGTCGTCGCCGCCGGTCTGGTCGGCCCCAGTTGTGCAACAGCCTCCGCATCACCTGGACTCGACCCGTTTCTGGCCGCCCTGCCGTCAGCGCTTACGACGGCACGGTCACCGGATGAGCTGCATGCCGCGCTCAGCGACGCCCCGGCCGAAGTGTCGCAGGGACCGGGCGACACGCTTCACTTCCCCGGCCGAGATGCTCGGTGGCTGATGAACGCGTGGCATCTCGACGGCGTGTACGCCGTCGCCACCGACCCGCACCAGGAAAGCTGGCAGTTGATGCGGTTTCGGCACAATGTGGCCGACGCCAACGGCAACCGTATCGCGGTGGCGCCCATCACCTTCGGCATCTGGACCGTCCGGCCGCTCCTGGCGGGACGGCCCGGCGGAGACCTGCCCAACGTGGTGGCGGGCGCGTCCCCGGCGTACGACATCGCCGACCACCCGGCGCAGGTCGTGGGAATCGACCTGGAAATGTAACGCCATGTAGCCCAGGGTGGAGAATGCGACCGTGAGCGCCTCTGTCATCGGCTGCGTCGGCACCCTGATCGTGCCCACCCGCGGCATTCACGGAACCGGCGAGGTGCTGCTGACGGTACGAGGCACCAAAGAGACCTTCCTGGCCCGATCCGACGAGCCGCTGCCCAAGGGCACCCAGGTCCTTGTCGTGCAGGCCCACGGACCCAGAACCGTCGTCGTCGAGCCGTGGCACGACCCGACTTTCACCCCATAACAACGAAACACAAGGAGTACAACGATGCTCGGCTACAGGGTGCCCGCGCCGGATGAGGCGATGCTGATCTCGGGCGGTAAGGCGAAGAGCAATGCCCCCTTTCGGGTGGTGACCGGCCACGGCGCCTTCGTCATCCCGTTCTTCCGCAAGGCCGCATTCCTGACGCTGGCGATGTGTGAGGCCGAGGTTGCCGAGAAGTGCGTCACCCAGCAGGGCATCACCCTCAACGTGCGGGCGGTCATCGCTTTCAAGGTGGGCAACGACCCGGAGAGCGTCATCGCCGCCGCGCAACGTTTCTTGTCCGATCAGGATCAGATGTCGGTTCTCACCGGACGCATCTTCGCCGGACACCTCCGCTCGATCATCGGCTCGATGACCGTCGAGCAGATCATCCGGGAACGGCAGAAGCTGGCGACCGAAGTGCTCGACGGGTCCAAGGAGGAGATGGCCCGGATCGGTCTGAGCGTCGACGCATTGCAGATCCAGTCCATCGATGATGACGGGCTGGGCTACATCAAGGCGATGTCGGCTCCGCACAACGCGGCCGTGCAGCAACAGGCCCAAATCGCGCAGGCCCAGGCGAACCGGAACGCCGCCGAGGCGGAACAGGAGTCGCAACGCAAGCAGGCCGAGTTCGCTCGGGAGACCGCCATCGTCAAGGCCCAGTACAAGGCGGAGGTCGACAAGGCCCAGGCACAAGCCGCTCAGGCCGGTCCGCTGGCCGAAGCTCAGGCCCAGCGTGAGGTGCTGACCATGCGCACCGAGCTGGCCCAGCGTGCCGCCGAACTGCGCCAGCAGGAGTTGCTGGCCGAGGTGGTCAAACCCGCCGAGGCCGAAGCCGAGCGAGTCAGAATCCTGGCGGTGGCAGACGCCGAGAAGATGAAGATCCAGGCCGAGGCGGCAGCGTCGCACAACCGGGTGACGCTGGACCGGATGATCATCGACCAGCTCCCTGACATCGTGGACAAGGCGGCGCGAGGGTTGGCCGGGTCGAATCTGACCGTGCTCAACGGCGCGGAGGGGATCAGTCAGCTCACCAGTGGTTTGGTGTCGCAGGGTCTGGCTATCTTCGATGCTGTACGCAACGGCATCTCGCAGTACGACGACGAGGAGAGTGCACCGGCGTGATACGCGCCGGTAAATGGCTGCGGGATATCAGTGGCTGCACGCGTCTTGTGTAACACTGAAACGCCATCGAATAGGTGCTCGGCGAAAGGTCGGCGGACGTGAGCGAGGAAGCCCAGTCATCAGATCCGGCGGCGGCAGCGCGCGACAACCTCGCCGCCGAGCTGGACAGGCTCAAGCAGCGGTACGACCGCCTGGAGATCGAGGTCAAGAACGACCGCGGCATGGTCGGTGATCACGGCGACGCGGCCGAGGCGATCCAGCGCGCAGACGAGCTGGCGGTGCTCGGCGATCGAATCGCCGAGCTGGACCGGCGCTTGAAGTCCGGGCCGTCGAATCCGGACCCGTCGGAGGCGCTGCCGGGCGGTACCGAGGTCACGTTGCGGTTCGCCGACGGCGAGGTGGTCACGATGCAGGTCATCTCGATCGTCGAGGAAACGCCGATAGGCCACGAGGGCGAGACGTTGACCGCTCGCAGCCCGTTGGGACAGGCGCTGGCCGGCCACCAGGCGGGCGACACAGTGACGTACTCGACACCTCAGGGTCCCAGCCAAGTCGAGCTCCTCGCGGTGAAGCTGCCGACCTAGACTCCCCTTGATGATCCCGCCAGATCCAGATGCTGAACCTGCGGCACAGAGCCAGCATCTGCATCTGACGACCCAGGCCTTGCGCTTTTTGATCACCGGTTCCTTTTCGGCGGTCGTCGACTTCGGGCTCTATCTGATCCTGTACAAGGTGCTGGGTGTACAGGTCGATCTGGCCAAGGCAACCAGTTTCATCATCGGGACCATCACGGCCTACCTGATCAACCGACGCTGGACGTTCCAGGCGTCGCCGAGCACGGCGCGGTTCATCGGCGTCATGGCGCTTTATGCGCTCACTTTCTCCGTCCAGGTCGGGCTCAATCACTTGTGTCTGGAGCTGCTGCACTACCGCAGCTGGGCGGTGCCCGTCGCCTTCGTGGTCGCCCAGGGTACCGCCACGGTGATCAATTTCGTCGTGCAGCGAACCGTGATCTTCCGCATCCGCTGACCCGCTGCTGGGGCGCGGTACCCTCTTTGACGATGTTGAGCAGCGATATGACCACGACTCCGGCCCGGCTGACCGGGTGGGGACGTACGGCGCCGTCGGTGGCGGAGGTGCTTCGCACCCCCGACGTCGAGACGATCGCCAAGGCGGTGATCAGGGCGGCGGAAACCGAGGGACGCGGCGGCCGTGGTGTGATCGCCCGCGGGCTGGGCCGGTCCTACGGCGACAACGCGCAGAATGGTGGCGGTCTGGTGGTCGACATGGCCGCCCTGAACCGGATCTACTCGCTGAACGCCGAAACCCGGCTCGCCGACGTCGACGCCGGAGTCAACCTGGATCAGCTGATGAAGGCGGCGCTGCCGCTCGGCCTGTGGGTGCCGGTGCTGCCGGGAACCCGTCAGGTCACCATCGGCGGTGCGATCGGGTGCGACATCCACGGCAAGAACCACCACAGCGCGGGCAGCTTCGGCAACCACGTCCGGTCCATGGACCTGCTGCTGGCCAGCGGCGAGATCCGGCGTATCACCCCTGACGGTGACGAGGCCGACCTGTTCTGGGCCACCGTCGGCGGCAACGGGCTCACCGGGATCATCCTGCGCGCCACCATCGAGATGACCCCCACCGAGACCGCCTACTTCATCGCCGACGGCGACGTCACCGCCACCCTCGACGAAACGATCGCGCTGCACAGCGATGGCAGCGAGGCCAACTACACCTACTCCAGCGCCTGGTTCGACGCGATCAGTGCGCCCCCGAAGCTGGGCCGCGCGGCGGTGTCCCGCGGCTCGCTGGCCACCCTCGACCAGCTACCCGAGAAGCTGCGCCGCGATCCGCTGAAATTCGATGCGCCCCAATTGTTGACACTTCCCGACATCTTTCCGAACGGCCTGGCCACCAAATACACCTTCGGGCCGATCGGCGAACTGTGGTACCGCAAATCCGGCACCTACCGGAACAAGATCCAGAATCTCACGCAGTTCTACCACCCGCTGGACATGTTCGGGGAATGGAACCGCGGCTACGGCCCGGCGGGCTTCCTGCAGTACCAATTCGTGGTGCCCACCGAAGCCGTCGATGAGTTCAAGAGCATCATCTACGACATCCAGGCCAGCGGTCACTACTCATTCCTCAACGTGTTCAAGCTGTTCGGCCCGGGCAACCAGGCGCCGCTGAGCTTCCCCATCCCGGGCTGGAACATCTGCGTCGACTTCCCGATCAAGGCCGGCCTCAACGAGTTCGTCAGCGAACTCGACCGTCGGGTACTGCAATTCGGCGGCCGGCTGTACACCGCCAAAGACTCCCGCACCAACGCGGAGACCTTTCACGCCATGTATCCCCGGATCGACGAGTGGATCGTCTTGCGCCGCAAGGTCGACCCGTCCGGGGTATTCGTTTCCGACATGGCCCGACGCTTGGAGCTGCTCTAGATGGTGCTGGACGCCGTAGGAAATCCCCAGTCCATCCTGCTGCTCGGAGGAACCTCCGAGATCGGGCTGGCAATTTGCGAACGCTATCTGCAGAACGCCAAGGCGCGAATCGTCTTGGCAGCCATGCCCGAAGACCCGGGCCGCGACGACGCGGTGGCGCAGATGAGGGCTGCCGGCGCACGCTCGGTGGAACTCGTCGACTTCGACGCACTGGAAACCGACACCCACCCCAAGGTGATCGACGAGTGTTTCAGCAACGGCGATATCGATGTGGCCATCGTCGCGTTCGGCCTGCTGGGGGACGCCGAGGAACTGTGGCAGAACCAGCGTAAAGCGGTACAGATCGCCGAGATCAATTACACCGCAGCCGTATCGGTGGGAGTGCTGCTCGCGGAGAAGATGCGCGCGCAGGGCTTCGGTCAGATCATCGCGATGAGCACGGTCGCCGGTGAGCGGGTACGCCGGTCCAACTTCGTCTACGGCTCCACCAAGGCCGGTTTGGACGGTTTCTATCTTGGTCTGTCAGAGGCATTGCGCGAGTACGGCGTTCGGGTACTGGTGATCCGGCCGGGTCAGGTGCGTACCAGGATGAGCGCCCACGTCAAGGAAGCACCGCTGACCGTCGACAAGGAGTACGTAGCCAACCTGGCGGTGACCGCATCAGCAAGAGGTAAGGAATTGGTTTGGGCGCCAACAGCATTCCGTTACGTGATGATGGTGTTGCGTCACATCCCGCGGAGCATTTTCCGCAGGCTGCCCATCTGAGCATGCGCAACGCGCTGGCCACCCTGGGCCAGATGGCGCTGGCGGCGCTAATCGCCGTCGCCGTGGCTTCGATATCTCTGGCGGCAATCTCGCAGGTGCAGTGGCCGGCCTTTCCGTCGTCCAACCAGTTGCATGCGCTGACCACCGTCGGTCAGGTGGGCTGCCTGGCCGGGCTGTTCGCGGTCGGCTGGTTGTACCGCCGGGGACGCTTTCCGCGGCTGGCCCAGTTCGGTGGGGTGGTGTTCGTCTCCGCCTTCAGCGTCGTGACGCTGGGCATGCCGCTGGGCGCCACCAAGCTCTATTTGTTCGGCATTTCCGTGGACCAGCAGTTCCGCACCGAATACCTGACCCGGCTCACCGACAGCCCGAAGCTACAGGACATGACTTATATCGGGCTGCCGCCGCTCTATCCACCCGGCTGGTTCTGGATCGGCGGGCGCGCGGCCGCATTGACCCGAACGCCGGCGTGGGAGATGTTCAAGCCGTGGGCGATCACGTCGATCACCATCGCCGTCGCGGTCGCGCTGGTGCTCTGGTGGCGGATGGTCCGCTTCGAGTACGCGCTGCTCGTGACGATCGCGACCGCGGCCGTGACGCTGGCCTACAGTTCCCCCGAGCCCTACGCCGCGATGATCGCCGTGCTGCTGCCGCCGGTGCTCGTGCTGGCATGGTCGGGCCTGCGCGCCGCTCGGCGGTCGTCGAGTGCCGAGCGTGAAGCTGGCCGCACAGTCGGCGTCGAGCGTGAAGCCAGCTTCACGCTCGGCGAGGGGGTGGACGCGCGCGCGGGCTGGGCGGCGATCGTCGGAACCGGCATCTTCCTGGGCTTCGCCGCCACCTGGTACACGTTGCTGGTCGCCTACAGCGCGTTCACGGTGACGCTGATGGCCCTCGGTCTGGTTGTATCCCGGTGGCGCTCCGGCGGCGTCCGGGCAGCGCTGGACCCGCTGCGCCGGCTGGTCGTGATCGGCGCGATAGCAGCGGCGATCGCCTCCACCACCTGGCTGCCCTACCTGCTGCGAACCCTGAGCTCGCCGACCAGCAACAGCGGCAGCGCCTTTCACTACCTGCCCGCCGACGGCGCCGAATTGACCTTCCCAATGCTGCAGTTCTCGTTGCTGGGCGCCATCTGCATGATCGGCACGCTGTGGCTGGTCGTCCGCGCGCGGTCGTCGGTGCGAGCCGGTGGACTTGCGATCGGCGTGCTGGCCGTCTACCTCTGGTCGCTGCTGTCGATGCTGAGCACCCTGGCGCGCACCACGCTGCTGTCGTTCCGGCTGCAGCCGACGCTGTCGGTGCTGCTGGTGGCCGCCGGTGTATTCGGCTTCGTCGAGTTCTCTAAAGCACTGTCGGTCCGCAGCCGCGCCGTGCTGCCGGTGGCCGCGGCACTCGGACTAGCCGGCGCGATCGCGTTCAGCCAGGACATTCCCGACGTGCTGCGACCCGACCTGACCATCGCCTACACCGACACCGACGGCAACGGCCAACGCGGCGACCGGCGACCGCCCGGCTCGGAGAAGTACTACCCCGCCGTCGACGCCGCGATTGCGAAGGCCACCGGCCGGCCACGCGATCAGACGGTGGTCATGACGGCCGACTACAGCTTCCTGTCCTTCTATCCCTACTGGGGCTTCCAGGGCCTGACCTCGCACTACGCCAATCCGCTGGCCCAGTTCGACAAACGCGCCGCCCAGATCGAAAGCTGGTCCAAGCTCAAAACCGCCGACGAGTTCATGCAGGCTCTGGACAAGCTGCCGTGGCCGCCGCCGACGGTTTTCCTGATGCGGCGCGGCGCCGGCAACACCTACACACTGCGGCTGGCCGAAGACGTCTACCCCAACCAGCCCAACGTCCGCCGCTACACCGTCGACCTCAAGGCCGCGCTGTTCAACGACCCACGTTTCAGCGTCGAGACCATCGGTCCATTCGTGCTGGCGATCCGCAAGCCCAGCGCCGCATGACCACCAAGACCTCGCCGGATACCGCAGCAGAGCTAGCATCACTTCCCGTGGGCGATACGGGAGCAAACTACCGAATCGCTCGTCTTGTTGCCGTCATCGCCGGTCTGCTGGGAGCCGCGTTAGCGCTGGCAACCCCACTGCTGCCGGTCAACCAGACCACGGCGCAGCTGAACTGGCCGCAGAACGGCACCTTCGGCAGCGTCGAAGCCCCGCTGATCAGCTACGTAGCCACCGATCTGAACATCAGCGTGCCCTGCCAGGCCGCGGCCGGACTGGCCGGGCCGCAGAACACCGGCAAGACGGTGCTGCTGTCGACGGTGCCCAAACAGGCACCCAAGGCCGTCGACCGCGGGCTGCTGTTGCAGCGGGTCAACGGCGACCTGGTACTCATCGTGCGCAACGTTCCGGTGGTCACCGCGCCACTGAGTGAAGTCCTCGGTCCAGACTGTCAGCGATTGACCTTCACCGCCCACGCGGACCGCGTCATCGGCGAGTTTGTCGGCCTCAAGCAGGGGCCGACCACCGAACATCCCGGCGCCGCGCTGCGCGGCGAGAAGAGCGGCTATGACTTTCGTCCGCAGATCGTCGGTGTCTTCACCGATCTGACCGGACCCGCCCCGCCGGGCCTGAGCTTCTCGGCGACCGTCGACACCCGCTACAGCAGCAGCCCGACGCCGCTGAAGATGGCCGCGATGGTCCTAGGATTGCTGCTGACCGCGGCCTCCCTCGTCGCGCTGCACATTCTCGACAGCGCCGACGGCACCCGGCACCGCCGGTTCCTGCCGGCGCGCTGGTGGTCGATCGGCGGACTGGACGCCCTGGTGATCGCCGTGCTGGTGTGGTGGCACTTCGTCGGCGCCAACACCTCCGACGACGGCTACATCCTCACCATGGCCCGGGTATCCGAGCACGCCGGCTACATGGCGAACTACTACCGCTGGTTCGGCACGCCCGAGGCGCCGTTCGGTTGGTACTACGACCTGCTGGCGATGTGGGCACACGTCACCACCGCCAGCACCTGGATGCGGCTGCCGACCCTGGCCATGGCGCTGACCTGCTGGTGGGTGATCAGCCGTGAGGTCATCCCCCGGCTGGGCCATGCCGTCAAGAAGAGCCGGGCAGCGGCCTGGACGGCGGCCGGGATGTTTTTGGCCGTCTGGCTGCCCCTGGACAACGGCCTGCGCCCGGAGCCCATCATCGCCCTGGGCATCCTGCTGACCTGGTGCTCGGTGGAGCGAGCGGTGGCTACCAGCAGGCTGTTGCCGGTGGCGGCGGCATGCATCATCGGTGCGCTGACGCTCTTCTCCGGACCGACCGGTATCGCCTCCATCGGTGCGCTGCTGGTGGCGATCGGGCCGCTGCGGACGATCCTGCATCGCCGCTCCAAACGCTTCGGACTGCTACCGCTGGTGTCGCCGATCCTGGCCGCAGCCACCGTCACCACGATCCTGATCTTCCGGGACCAGACCTTCGCCGGTGAAGCACAGGCCACCACGCTCAAGCGGGCCGTGGGCCCGAGCCTGAAGTGGTTCGACGAACACATCCGCTACGAGCGATTGTTCATGCCCAGCCCGGACGGGTCGGTGGCACGGCGCTTCGCGGTGTTGGCGCTCATCGTCGCACTGGCGATCGCGGTGGCGGTTTCGCTGCGCAAGGGCAGAATCCCGGGCACGGCCGCCGGGCCGAGCCGCCGCATCATCGGCATCACCATCATCTCGTTCCTGGCGATGATGTTCACTCCCACCAAGTGGACCCACCACTTCGGGGTGTTCGCCGGGCTGGCCGGTTCACTGGGAGCACTGGCAGCGGTGGCGGTCACCGCGGCGGCGATGCGCTCCCGGCGCAACCGCACCCTGTTCGCCGCCGTCGTTGTCTTTGTGATGGCCATGTCGTTCGCGAGTGTCAACGGCTGGTGGTACGTCTCAAACTTCGGTGTGCCATGGTCGAACTCGTTTCCGAAGTGGCGCTGGTCGCTGACCACCGCGCTGCTCGAACTCACCGTGGCGGTGTTGTTGATCGCCGCGTGGTTCCACTTCATCTCGACCAACGACGACGGACCTCCCAGGACCCGTTTCGGTACCCGTCTGTCACGAATCCTGCAGTCACCGTTGGCGATTGCGACGTGGCTGCTGGTGCTGATGGAAGTTGTGTCGCTGACCCAGGCGATGATCTTCCAATACCCGGCGTGGTCGGTGGGCCGGTCCAATCTGCAGGCCCTGACCGGGAAGACCTGCGGACTGGCCGAGGACGTCCTGGTCGAGATGAATCCCGACGCCGGCATGCTGGCGCCGGTTTCCGCCCCGGTGGGCGAGGCACTGGGTGCCGGGCTGTCGGAAGCGTTCACTCCCAACGGAATTCCCGCGGACGTATCCGCAGACCCGGTGATGGAACGCCCGGGCGACCGCAACTTCGCCAACGACGACGGCGTGGTCACCGGCACCGAAGCCGGCACCGAAGGCGGCACCACCGCAGCGCCGGGCATCAACGGCTCGCGTGCGCGCTTGCCGTTCAATCTGGATCCGGCCCGGACACCCGTGCTGGGCAGCTGGCGGGCCGGCATCCAGGTGCCGGCGACGCTGCGGTCAGGCTGGTACCGCCTGCCACCCAAGGACGAGCGCCACAAGACGCCGCTGTTGGTGGTGACGGCCGCGGGCCGGTTCGACTCCCGCGAGGTTCAGGTGCAATGGGCGACCGACGACGAAGCAGCAGCCGGGAAGCACAGCGGCTCAATGGGCTTCGCCGACGTCGGCGCGGCGCCGGCGTGGCGCAACCTGCGCGCGCCGCTGTCCGCGATCCCCGACTCCGCCACCCAGGTGCGGCTGGTGGCCGAGGATGACGATCTGGCCCCGCAACACTGGATCGGCCTCACCCCGCCGCGGGTGCCGCAACTGCGCACGCTGCAGGACGTGGTGGGCTCCAGCGATCCGGTGTTCCTGGACTGGCTGGTGGGGCTGGCATTCCCGTGTCAGCGGCCGTTCGGCCATCAGAACGGCGTCGACGAGGCGCCGAAGTGGCGCATTCTGCCCGACCGGTTCGGCGCCGAAGCCAACTCACCGGTGATGGACAACCTCGGCGGCGGCCCGCTGGGGATTACCGAGTTGCTGGTGCACGCGACCACGGTGGCCAGCTACCTCAAGGACGACTGGTTCCGGGACTGGGGCGCGCTGCAACGACTCACGCCCTACTATCCCGACGCCACACCCGCCCGGCTGGAACTGGGCACGGTGACGCGCAGCGGGTTCTGGGATCCCGCGCCGTTGCGCAAGAGCTAGTGGTTTCTGGCAGCTAAGGGTTTCCGGTTCGGACCCCGGGACGAGGGTCGTCCGCCGAGTTGACGCACTAACGTCAGATGCATGCGCACCACGCTGTCGTTGGATGATGATGTGCTGCTCGCTGTAAAGGAACGCGAACGGCGCGAGAACCGCACCGCAGGCAAGGTCCTGTCCGATCTTGCCCGGCAGGCGTTGACGCAGCAGCAACGCACCGATCGGGAAACCGGGCCGGAAAGCTTCTATGGTTTCGAACCCTTCGAACATCGGGGGCCCGCCGTGTGCAACACACTCATCGACCGGCTGCGTGACGAGGAAGCTGTGTGACGCGTGCCCTGCTGGACGTCAATGTCCTCATCGCCCTGCTCGACAGCGACCACACGGACCACCGGCGCGTTCGCGGGTGGGTCGGCGCCGAGATCGTGCACGGCTGGGCATCGTGTGCAATAACTCGTAACGGCTTCGTTCGGATCATCATCCAGCCCCGATACCCCAGCCCGGTGCCACCTGCCCAGGCGATCGGCAGGTTGGCCCGCGCCGCGGCGACTGGATATCACGAGTATGGCCATGCACGGTCAGCCTGCTCGACGACGAGCTCATCGACTACTCACGGCTGCGCGGGCATCGCCAGGTGACCGACGCATATCTGCTCGCGCTCGCAACCGCCAATGGTGGCCGGTTCGCGACGCTCGCTCAGTCGATTCCCATTGACGCCGTCCGCAACGCCGGCGCGAGCAACCTGACGCTGATCTGATTTCGCCAGACCGGACATCGGCCAGAATCGCATCCGCCTCATTCGTCACAGGTCGGCGTGGGTAGGCGGTGGTGTCGGTAGCCGCCGGTACCGTCCGGCGCAGAGCTTGCACGCACCGGTCGCCGGGAGGGCCGCATGTCTGTCACGATCGCCGCCGAGGGGACCCCAACGGCGAACCTGTCCGCCTATCTGTCGTTACTGGCGCGGCTCCGCAACGGCGCACGGCCGCAGCCGGATTGGTCCGCCATCGTCGATGAAGCGGCACAGGTCTGGGCGCGGCCCGGGTTCGACACCTTCCTTGCGATACCGACGTTGCGGTTCGAGCCGTTCGACTATCAGCTGCAGGCCGCGCGAACCGTGCTGCGGCGGATGCGCGGCCGGGGCATCCTGGCCGACGAGGTCGGGCTCGGCAAGACGATCGAGGCCGGGTTGGTGCTGTCTGAGCTGCGGATGCGCGGGCTCGCCGACCAGGCGCTGGTGATCGTTCCGGCGGGACTTGTCGATCAATGGCGCGACGAGTTGGAGCGGAAATTTGGTTTGCCGACCGTGATCGCCCAGTCCGGGCCTACACCATCTCGCGACGCAGCGATGGACCGGCCGGTCACCATCGCCTCGCTCGCAACCGCGCGCCGTGATCCGCTGCTGGCCAGGCTCATCGACACCAACTGGGACCTGGTGGTTTTTGACGAGGCGCACCGGCTCCGCAATTCGCGAAGCGCATCGGGCAAGCTGGCGCGCAGCCTGCGTGCCCGTTATCTGCTGATGCTGACCGCGACGCCGGTGGAGAACAAGCTGTCGGACCTGTACCACCTGGTCAGCCTGGTCGCGCCCGGGCTGCTCGGCACCCCCGCCCAGTTCCGCACCAAACATGGTGCAGCGTCGGTCGAAATGAGACCGCACAACCTTGAGGAGCTGCGTGCCCGGACTAGCCAGGTCATGGTCAGACATCGCCGCAGCGAGGTTGCCGTGATGCTGCCGCCCCGCCTGGCCGAGACGACGTTGGTGACGCCCGGCCTCGACGAGGCACGCCTCTACGCCGACATCGTCCGGCGAGTCAGGGCAGCAGCACTGGGACCGGGGCATACCCGGTTGGCCCTGCGCGGCCTGACCCGGCTGGCCGGCTCCAGCCCCGCGGCCGCCGCGCCGACGCTGGGCAAGCTCGGCTGGAACGACCTCGCGGAACGCGCCCAGGCCATCCGGGAACCGGACAAGGTGCGTGAACTCGTCGAAATCCTTCGACGACACGTCGACGGGGGCGAGAAGGTGTTGGTGTTCACCGGGTTTCGGCAGACCCTGGATGTTCTGGTCACCGCGGTCGAGCGCGCCGGACTGTCATCGGCGTCGTATCACGGCAGCCTCACCCGGACGGCGAAGGAGTCGGCAATCGCGCAGTTCCGAGCCGACACGCCGATCCTGCTGTCGACCGAGTCGGCGGGCGAGGGCCGCAACCTCCAGTTCTGCCATGTGATGGTGAACTTTGATCTGCCGTGGAACCCCATGCAGATCGAGCAGCGGCTCGGCCGGCTGCACCGGGTCGGGCAAGAACACGACGTGATGCTGACCAACCTGGTCTGCCGAGGCAGCATCGAGCAACGGATCATGCATGTGCTCGAGGCGAAGATCAATCTGTTCGAACTCGTCGTCGGTGAACTGGACATGATCCTGGGCCGGGTCGACGACGACTTCGATTTCGAGACCGAGGTTTTCGACGCCTTTGTCGATGCGATCGACGACGACGAGTTCGAGCGACGGCTCGAATCGCTCGGCAACGCGCTCGCCGAGGCGAGACGCAGCTATGTGAAGAGCCGCGAAGACGTTGACCTCCTGGTGGGTGAGTTGGCGTGACGAAAACCGATGCGGGGCTCGGCTTCTGGCTGCGGTATGTCGAAGTGAGCGGCGGGCTCACCGAATCCGGCGGCGATACCACGCTGGTGATGCTGCCACAGGACCTACAGACGATACTGGAGCTGCCCGAGGTGCTACGGGTCACCGCCGATCCCGATGTGGCGCGCGAGGACGGTGCGACCTTGCTCTCGGTCGGGCATCCCGCCCTGGGCCGCTCCGCCGAGGAGGTCCTGGCGATGGGTGACGTCGCCACGATGGCCGTGCCAGTGGTCGCCACGCCGCCACCCCCGGCAGAGCACCTGCAGGCGATGGCACGCGACCAGTTCACCATCGATCACGGACGGATCGACGCCACGGGCGCGCCGACCCGGTCGGTCCGCACGATGCTCCGCGTCGGGGCACTGGTCGACTACACGCTATCCAGCGACGACCACTACCAGGAATGCGCCGAATGTTGGGTGGATGTGCACTCGCAACACCAGCTGCCAACCCACGTGAGTCAGAAGCTCGCCGCCTTGACGTCGATGCCGCACGACAGTTCGCCGTCGCTCACCGGCCTGACCGCGGCGATCGGATTCGCGGACCGGGTCATCGGGCGGTACGCCCTGCGGCGGCGATCCGAACTCGGTGATGACACCGACAAGGCGCGCGACGCGGAGCTGGAGCGCGTCGAAGCCTACTACCGCGACGCGCTCGCGCGGATCGAGCGCCGGCGCGCCCAGGCACCTGCCGATCGCGGCGAGCTGCTTAACGCACGTGCCGACAGCGTGCGGAGCGAGCGGGCACGGCGGATCGGCGAGACGCGGGAGAAGTACCAAGCGAGCCATGAGATCCGGCCCTATCGGCTGCACATTTACGAGGTGCCGGTATGGCGATTACCGGTCGACGTCCGCCGGGGCGAGCGCCGTTACCCACTGATGCTTGATTGGCTCATCCCGCTGAGCCGTTTCGCTGATATCGCCTGCCCACACTGCGGCTCCGATGAGCGACTCGTCGCCACGAAAACCGGGCTGCGGTGCCCGAGCTGCGTCCCCCGCCAGACCGTCCGGCTCGCGCCCGAGCCTACGAGACCGCCGGCTGACCCGAAGCTCCGGCCGGAAACGAAGCCGAAAGCGGTTGTCAAACCGCGGACACCGCCGCAGCACCCGAAGCCGGCGCTACCCGATCCCCGCCCGGCGCCGTCGAGATTGCCGAAACTCGGCGACAAGCTGGCCGCAAAGGTGTGGGAGGCGGTGGCCCACAACGACCGGCGGCTGGCGCGCATGTGCGCGCCGGATTCGCCTGCGGCGGCGGCGATTCGCCTGTACGGGCCATCGGGTGCGGCCTGGGCGGTCGGAGTCCCGCCGACCGAGCTCCTGGTCGCCGTCGCGGCCAGCACCACGATGGCATCGTCGGGCGTACGTCATGCGTCCAACGGCTACGTCGATACCGCGGCGGGACATCGCTTTCCGTTCCTGCTTCGGTGGCAGGCGCCCGGGGGTACCGGGCGGATCGACGAGATCTTGCCCTACGACCGGCCGTTCGACCCGGCGCGCCTGAGCCGATGGGTTCCGGGACCCGGCCGCACGGGTGTGTATGCGCCGCCGGAACCGCATGTCCCGCTCGGCCCTGTCGGCGAACTGCTCTGGCGGCGCGTGATTCCTACGTTTGGCCTGCCTGGGGTGCTGCGCTGCATTGCCGCGCTGTGGCGGCTGCCCGACGAGGAAGCCTTCCTCGATTCGCACGGCCCCGCGGCGGCCGCGGCCGGAATCGAACGAATGGTCTGCCAACGAGCGAACCTCACAACCGGCCGGTTCGCTGACATCGCTGCCGCCTACCGTGTCGCAGAAGCCACCGTGCGCGCCGCCGACGCCGACCTGCAAAGGTGCCTGCGACTCGGCCCGCAGAGGTGGTGGTAGCCCGGGCCGACAATTTCCCGCCGCCATGCCGACCTTCTTTGACCGACAACGCGTGAGCGCCCGGCGATGGTGGCAATGGCGGCGTTGCGAGGCGGCGGCTCTGCATGGCACCGACGGAAAAGGAGGCGCGGGCGCCCCTGACGGCAGCAACGGCGTGGCTCTGTCCCCGTGACTCGCCGTTGGCGGGTGATCACGCCGGCAACGGAACGATCTCGAACGTGAACTCACACCCTCCGATGCTGACGGTATCGCCGTGCGACAACGCGGCGCTGCCGTGGATCAGCTCGCCACGCACCTCGACACCGTTTGTCGAACGCAGATCGGTGATCACGAATCCTGTTCCGGTGTCGGCGATGACAGCGTGGTAGCGGCTGACGTCGTTGTCGTCGAGCACGATGTCGTTGTCGTTCAACCGCCCGATGCGGGTGGTCGCGCCGTCGAGCTGGTACCGGCGGCCGAATCGGTCACACAATGCGGCAGCGACGGAGGCCGGGAGGGTCGCGCCGGTTGTCGATGCGGCTGCGTTTGCGAGTGCTCTTGGCCGCCTGCTTGATGACGATCGACTCTTGGCGCAAAATCCGCTGGTGCAGGGCGCTGACCGTCGGACCGGGGTCGATGCCGAGCCCCTCGGCCAGCGCAGTCTTCAACTGCCGGTAGGCGCCGAGCGCGTCAGACTGCCGCTCGGTGACGTAATAGGCGGTGATCAGCTGTGCCCACAGCGGTTCGCGATAGGGATGTTCCGCGGCCAGCGCCTCTAACTCGCCGATCACGGAATCGGCACGGGCCGCAAGCGATTTCAGCCTCGGCGCGCGCGCTGTGGGCGGCCACCTTGTCTTCGACGGCTTTGGCGGCGAAGGCGGCGACGAATTCGAAGTCGCGCAGGTCGTCGAGAACCGGTCCGCGCCATTCGGCCAGGGCTGCCGACAGGTGACTGCTGGCCTCCTCGAACCGTCCCGCGGCCGCGGCTGACACGCCCGCCGCCTTGGCGGCGGCAAACCGACCCAGGTCGTAGTCCGTGTCGGCCACATTGAGCTGGTATCCGGGCGGCGCACTCGCCAGCACCCGGACCGGGTCCACTCCACCATCGCGCAGCAGACGACGGAGGTTGGAGATGTGGGACTGGATGCTGGTGCGGGCAGCTGGGACCGGGGAGCCGTCCCACACCGCGTCGATCAACGAGTCCACCGATACCGGGCGGTTGCGGTTGATCAACAGCACCGCCAGCACCGCCCGTTGTTTGGCGGCGCCGACCGGTACCGGGACGCCGTTCGCCAACAGTTGCAGCGGCCCCAGCACACCAAACCCGAGAGCCGAGTTCGTCATCGCGCTGCCAGCCTTCCGGTCATCGAGGGCTTCGGCTTGTCATCTATCGATACATATTGTGACCTCTGCACCCGGCCCGCCTCCAAAGGCCACTGTGTTTGGTTGTGCGTCTCGTCCTCAGGCCCGCACGGCCCCGCATCCTCAACGCACTCGATACAACCGTGCGTCTCGTCCTCAGGCCCGCACGGCCCCGCATCCTCAACGCACTTAATCGCGTCGCCTACGATCGAGCCTCGTGTCCCCCGACGGTAATGAGCGATCCCACCGGATCGCCCGGTTGGTCGCCGTCGCCGCCGGAATCGCCGGTCTGCTGTTGTGCCTGCTGGTTCCGCTGCTTCCGGTGCGGCAGACCACCGCGACGATCTTGTGGCCTCAGGGCAGCACCGCAGACGGCAATATCAGCCAGATCACCGCGCCGTTGGTGTCCGGCGCGCCTCGCGCCCTCGACATCTCCATTCCGTGCTCAGCCATCGCCACCCTGCCGGCCGGCGGTGGGTTGGTGGTCTCGACGCTGCCCGTCGATGGATTTGAGACCGGCAAGCACGGTCTGTTCGTCCGCGCCAACAAGGACACCGCCGTGGTGGCGTTCCGTGACACAGTCGCCGCGGTGGCTCCCCGCGCCCAGATCGC
Source organism: Mycobacterium sp. ML4 (assembly GCF_054515735.1). NCBI lineage: Bacteria > Bacillati > Actinomycetota > Actinomycetes > Mycobacteriales > Mycobacteriaceae > Mycobacterium > Mycobacterium sp. ML4. The sequence continues at coordinate 6,136 of NZ_JBTNSY010000007.1, read as the reverse complement.
GGCGGGCGGATGCAACGTCCTGCACGTCTGGGCCGACGGCGGAGGCGCGGGAGCGGACTTCGTCGGCATCCCTGGTGCCGCCGGGAAGCTCGCTGCGGAGAAAAAGCCCCAGGTCGGGGGGATTTTCACCGACCTGAAGGTGCCCTCGCAGCCCGGGCTGTCGGCCAGAGTCGACGTCGACACCCGCTTCATCCTGCGGCCGACCGCGCTGAAGACCCTGGCTATGGTGCTGGGCGCGCTCGCGGTGCTTTGCTCCATCGTGGCCCTGTCAGCGCTGGATCGTCTGAGTCGGGGCAACACGCTGCGCATGTGGCGTCCCCGGGTACCGAAACCGAGGGCCGGTCTGGCCACCTGGCTGGCCGACGTCGTCGTGATCGGGACGCTGCTGCTCTGGCACATCATCGGGGCCACGTCCTCGGATGACGGCTACAACCTCACCCTGGCGCGGGTGGCTCCCCGAGCCGGCTATGTCGTCGACTACTACCGCTACTTCGGCACCACCGACGCACCGTTCGACTGGTATCTCGCGGAGTTGTCGGAGCTTGCTTCGGTCAGCACGGCCGGGGTGTGGATGCGGCTACTCGCCACCCTGTCCGGAATCGCTTGCTGGCTGGTGATCAGCCATGGCGTGCTCAGGAGGCTCGGACCGGGCAAGGGCGCGCTGGCATCCAACCGGGTCGCGGTTTTCACCGCGGGGGCGGTGTTCGTCGCCGCTTGGATACCGTTCAACAACGGCTTGCGGCCCGAGCCGCTGATCGCGCTGGGCGTCATGGTCACCTGGATCCTGGTCGAACGTTCCATCGCGCTGGGCAGGCTCGCCCCGGCCGCCGTCGCGATCCTCGTCGCGATGCTGACCGTCACCTTGGCGCCGCAGGGATTGATCGCGGTTGCGGCGCTGCTCACCGGTGCGCGTGCAGTCGCCACCACAATCCGGCGGCGACGCGCCACCGATGGCATCCTGGCGCCACTGGCGGTGCTGGTCGCCTCGTTGTCCGCGGTCACTCTGGTGGCTTTCCAGAGCCAGACGCTGGCGACCGTGGCCGAGTCGGCACGGATCAAGTACAAGGTCGGGCCGACGATCGCCTGGTACCAGGACTTCCTGCGCTACTACTTCCTCACCGTCGAGAGCAATGCGGACGGCTCGATGTCGCGCCGGTTCGCCGTGCTGGTGCTGCTGCTGTGCATGTTCGGGATGCTGTTCGTACTGCTGCGCCGTGGCCGGGTCGCCGGGGTGGCCACCGGACCCGCCTGGCGACTGATCGGCACCACGGCGATCGGCCTGCTGTTGCTGACGTTCACGCCCACCAAGTGGGCCATCCAGTTCGGCGCCTTCGCCGGATTGGCCGGTGCGCTGGGCGGACTCACCGCCTTCACCGTCGCGCGGATCGGCCTGCACAGCCGGCGCAACCTGGCCCTGTACGTCACCGCGCTGCTGTTCGTGTTGGCGTGGGCAACATCGGGGATCAACGGCTGGTTCTACGTCGGCAACTACGGCGTGCCGTGGTACGACATTCAGCCGGTGATCGCCAGCCACCCGGTCACGTCGATGTTCCTGACGTTGTCGATCCTCACCGGACTACTGGCCGCCTGGTATCACTTCCGGATGGATTACGCCGGGCATACCGAGGTGAAGAACAACCGGCGTAATCGCGTGCTGGCGTCGACTCCGCTGCTGGTCGTTGCGGTGATCATGGTGGCGGGGGAAGTCGGTTCGCTGGCCAAGGGCGCGGTGTTCCGCTACCCGCTGTACACCACCGCCAAAGCCAACCTGGCCGCCATCACCTCACCGCACAGCTGCGCAATGGCCGACGACGTACTGGCCGAACCGGACTCCAACGCCGGGATGCTACAGCCGCTTGCGGGTCAGGAATTCGGGCCCGACGGCCCGCTCGGCGGCATCAACCCGGTCGGCTTCAAGCCTGAGGGTGTCGGCGACAACCTTCAGTCCGACCCCGTGGTGAGTAAGCCGGGCGTCGTCAACTCCGATGCGTCGCCCAACAAGCCGAACGCCGCCATCACCGACTCCGCGGGCACCGCCGGCGGGAAGGGGCCGGTCGGGATCAACGGTTCGCACGCGGCCCTGCCGTTCGGGCTCGACCCCGCGCGCACTCCGGTCATGGGCAGCTACGGCGAGAACAACCTCGCCGCGCGCGCCACGTCGGCCTGGTACCAGCTGCCCGCACGCCGGCCGGACCGGCCGCTGGTCGTCGTTTCGGCCGCGGGCGCTATCTGGTCCTACAAAGAGGACGGCGACTTCATGTACGGCCAGTCGCTGAAGCTGCAGTGGGGCGTCACCCAACCCGACGGCCGCACCCAACCGCTCGGTGAGGTTTTCCCGATCGACCTGGGCCCGCAGCCGGCCTGGCGCAACCTGCGGTTCCCGTTCGCCTGGGCGCCGCCGGAGGCGAACGTGGCCCGCATCGTGGCTTACGACCCGAACTTGAGCTCCGAGCAATGGTTTGCGTTCACGCCGCCGCGGGTGCCGGAGCTGGAATCGCTGCAGCGGCTGATCGGGTCGCAGACGCCGGTGCTGATGGACATCGCGACGGCGGCGAATTTCCCGTGCCAGCGGCCGTTCTCCGAGCACCTCGGCATCGCGGAGCTGCCGGAATACCGCATCCTGCCCGACCACAAGCAGACCGCCGTCTCCTCGAACCTGTGGCAGGCCGCTTCGACTGGCGGGCCTTTCATGTTCACCCAGGGGTTGTTGTGGACGTCGACCATCTCGACGTATCTCAGTGGCGACTGGTATCGCGACTGGGGTTCGGTGGAGCAGTACCACCGCCTCGTCCCGGCCGATCAGGCGCCCGAGGCCGCCGTCCAGCAAGGCGTGACGACAGTGCCCGGCTGGAGCCGGCAAGGACCGATTAGGGCCCTCCCATGAGCACCCCCACCGCGAGCAGTCGCAAAGTCGCACCAAACCAGGCGGATTCGGACGAGTTTGTGTCTGCTCGCGCAACGAAGGTGGCCCGATGGGTGGCGATTGTCGCCGGGCTGATCGGGTTCGTGCTGTCGATCGCCACCCCGCTGCTACCGGTGGTGCAGACCACCGCGATGCTGAACTGGCCACAGAACGGTCAGCTCAACAGCGTCACGTCGCCGCTCATCTCGCTGACGCCGGTCGACTTCAGGGCGTCGGTGCCGTGCAGCATCGAGCGTGACATGCCGCCCAATGGCGGTGTCATCCTCGGCACCGCGCCCAGGCAGGGTAAGGACGCCAACCTCAACGCACTGTTCGTCGTCGTCAGCACGCAGCGGGTGGACGTCACCGACCGCAACGTGGTGATCCTGTCCGTGCCGCGTGATCTGATGCGATCCCCGCAGTGCGAACGTATCGACATCAGCTCGACGCACGCCGGAACGTTCGCCCAGTTCATCGGACTCAAGGACCCAGCTGGCGCACCCCTGCGCAGCGGGTTTCCCGACCCGAACCTGCGTCCGCAGATCGTTGGCGTGTTCACCGACCTCACCGGGCCGGCGCCGCCCCAGCTGAGCTTGTCGGCGACGATCGACACCCGTTTCTCCACCACCCCGACCACGCTGAAGCTACTCGCCATCATCGGCGCGATCGTGTCCACCATCGTCGCGTTGATCGCGCTGTGGCGCCTCGACCAGCTGGACGGCCACCGGATGCGCAGGTGGATCCCGGCCAATTGGCGCACCTTCACGCTGCTCGACGGCGTGGTGATCTTCGCGTTCCTGCTCTGGCACGTGATGGGCGCCAACTCGTCTGACGACGGCTACATCCTGGGCATGGCGCGCGTCGCCGACCACGCGGGCTACATGTCCAACTACTTCCGCTGGTTCGGCAGCCCGGAGGATCCCTTCGGTTGGTACTACAACCTGCTGGCACTGATGACCCACGTCAGCGACTCCAGCATCTGGATGCGGCTGCCGGACCTGGTCGCAGGGCTGATCTGCTGGTTGCTGCTCTCCCGCGAGGTGCTCCCCCGGCTGGGGCCGGCGGTGGCGGCCAGCAAACCGGCAAACTGGGCCGCCGCCATGGTGCTGCTGACCGCATGGATGCCGTTCAACAACGGTCTGCGGCCCGAAGGCATCATCGCGCTCGGATCGCTGGTCACCTATGTGCTGATCGAACGGTCGATGCGATACAGCCGCCTGACGCCGGCCGCCCTGGCGATCATCACCGCGGCGTTCACCCTGGGCGTGCAGCCCACCGGGCTGATCGCGGTGGCGGCGCTGGTCGCCGGTGGCCGTCCGATCCTGCGGATCCTGGTCAAACGCCGGCGCATGGTCGGCACGTTGCCGCTGCTGTCGCCGATGCTGGCCGCCGGCACCGTCATCCTGACGGTGGTCTTCGCCGACCAGACGCTGTCGACGGTGTTGGAAGCAACCCGGGTGCGCAGCAAGATCGGGCCCAGCCAGGCCTGGTACACCGAGAACCTGCGCTACTACTACCTGATCCTGCCGACCGTCGACGGCTCGCTGTCGCGCCGGTTCGGCTTCCTGATCACCGCGCTGTGCCTGTTCTCCGCGGTGTTCATCATGCTGCGGCGCAAGCGGGTGCCCGGGGTGGCGCGCGGTCCGGCGTGGCGGCTGATGGGCGTCATCTTCGGCACCATGTTCTTCCTGATGTTCACCCCCACGAAGTGGGTGCACCACTTCGGTCTGTTCGCCGCGGTGGGTGCGGCGATGGCGGCGTTGACGACGGTGTTGGTGTCGCCGTCGGTGTTGCGATGGTCGCGCAACCGAATGGCGTTCCTGGCCGCGGTGTTCTTCCTACTCGCACTGTGTTTCGCCACCACCAACGGCTGGTGGTACGTGTCCAGCTACGGTGTGCCGTTCAACAGCACCATGCCGAAGCTCGGGGGAATCACGGTCAGCACCGTGTTTTTCGCGCTGTTCGTGATCACCGCTATCTATGCGGCCTGGTTGCACTTCGCTCCTCGAGGCAGTGGCGAGGGACGGGTGGCCCGCTTGCTGACTACCGCTCCGGTGTCACTGGCAGCCGGTTTTATGGCGATGGTGTTCGTCGCGTCGATGGGCATCGGGATCGTGCGTCAGTACCCCACCTACTCCAACGGCTGGTCGAATGTGCGGGCGTTCGCCGGCGGCTGCGGACTGGCCGACGACGTGCTCGTCGAACCGGACACCAACGCCGGCTTCATGACGCCACTACCCGGAAACTACGGTCCGCTGGGGCCGTTGGGCGGTACCGATCCCGTCGGCTTCTCCCCGAACGGAGTGCCTGAGCACACCGTGGCCGAGGCCGTGGTGATGAAGCCCAACCAGCCCGGCACCGACTACGACTGGGACGCGCCGGCCAAGCTCAAGACCCCGGGCGTCAACGGTTCGACGGTGCCGTTGCCGTACCAGCTCGACCCCGCGCGGGTTCCGCTGGCCGGCACCTATACGACCGGCGCTCAGCAGCAGAGCCGGCTGACCTCGGCCTGGTACCAGCTGCCCAAACCGGACCAAGCTTCCATTGCGAGTCATCCACTGGTCGTCATCACCGCCGCCGGCAAGATTGCCGGCAACAGCGTGCTGCACCACTACACCAGCGGCCAGACCGTGGTGCTGGAATACGCCCGGCCCGCGCCGGGCGCGCTGGTCCCGGCCGGACGGATGGTGCCTGACGACCTCTACGGCGAGCAGCCGAAAGCGTGGCGCAACCTGCGCTTTGCCCGCGACAAGATGCCCGCCGACGCGGTCGCCGTGCGGGTGGTCGCGGAGGACCTTTCGCTGACTCCGGAGGACTGGATCGCGGTGACCCCGCCGCGGGTGCCCGAGCTGCGCTCGCTGCAGGAGTACGTCGGCTCGACGCAGCCGGTGCTGCTGGACTGGGCGGTGGGGCTGGCCTTCCCTTGCCAGCAGCCCATGCTGCACACCAATGGCGTCACCGAGATCCCCCGGTTCCGCATCACCCCGGACTACAACGCGAAAAAGCTCGACACCGACACCTGGGAGGACGGCGTCAACGGTGGCCTGCTCGGCATCACCGACCTGCTGCTGCGTGCCCACGTCATGGCGACCTACCTGTCTCGCGACTGGGCCCGTGATTGGGGGTCGCTGCGCAAGTTCGAGACGTTGGTCGACGCTCCGCCGGCGCGGCTGGACCTCGGCGAGGCGACGCGCAGCGGGCTGTGGTCGCCGGGTCAGATCCGGATCAAGCCCT